>NZ_JAJVKW010000003.1:659958-989937 GCF_024198255.1 Myxococcus guangdongensis | reverse complement strand
CACCAAGGGGGCCATGGAGTTGCGGTCCGCCGAGTCCGCAGGGTAGGAGTCCTCCTGTCTCGGCCCTCTCTCTTTGGCCGGTTTTGACGGGACCCTCTTTGGCCGGTTTTCACCTGACCATTGAGGGCCTCCAGACGCACTCCTTTGGCCAGCGCCTCGTCGACGAGGGTGAGCGTCACTTCTCGCTCTTCTCGTCCGCTGCGTCGTCCTCGCCTTCCTGGTGCCGCTCGTCCCACCCCATCGCCTGAAGTTTTTTTTCGAGCACCAGCAGCGCCGCCGTCTCGGCCAGCGCCCTCTCCTTGCGGTGCAGCTCCCGCTCGAGCTCCTTCACTCGCTTCTCCGCGGCGGCCAGGCGCTTGCGCTCCTTGGCGGGCAGCGGCTCCGTGGAGGCACCCGAGAGCGCCCCCGCTGCGGCCTGCTGCCACTCCTTCAGCTGCGCCTCGTGCAGCCCCTCACTGCGAAGGAGGGCGCCCAACTCCTCGCCCGTGAGCCCCTGGGTTGCCGCCAGCACGCGCAGCTTCTCCTCCGGCGTCCACTTCTTCGGCCCTACGGGTGCGGTGGGCTTCTTCTCTTCAGGCGGGGGCGTCATCGCCGCCACCCTATTCGCCTCGCGCAACCACTGCGACAGCGTCGGTTGGGACACTCCCACCTGCCGGGCCAGCGCTGCGGCACTCACCGCTCCTGGGCCCACCATCCGCTTCACCATCTGCGTCTTGAATGCATCCGTGTACGGCACCGCGTCCTGCCTGCTCTCGCCCCCAAGGCGTCTTCAGCTCGGCCTATCCGCCGAGGCGACAACTTCCCTGACACAGGGGGTTCGAGGCGCTGCCCACCGCGCCCGAGGCCCGGGAGGCGATGGACCTCATCCTCGAACTCTACCGCGTGGAGGCCCAGGCACGGGACGCGGACCTCGTGGGCACCCCAGCGCACCGTGCGCTGCGCCAGGAGTCCAGCACTCGCATTCTCGCGCGTCTGTCGACGTGGCTTGCAGTCCAGACGCCGCGCCACCCGCCGAAGAGTCCCATGGGGCAGGCCCTCTCCTACGCGACGAAGCAATGGGACGCGCTGACGCGCTTCATCGAGGACGCACGACTGCCTTTGGACAACAACCGCTCGGAGGCGGCGCTGAGAAAGGCCGCCATCTTCGCCTCCAGCGAGGTCATCCGCTCGCGAAGCTCCTCGGCTTCCTCGCGCCAGGGACAGAAGTGGTCTTGAGGCAGCTCGCGTGGCACCTGATGCCAACACCCCGCCGCGCCACGGCCTGTCCTCGCGCTACGAGGACGTGCGCCCGGGTGGCGTCCAGGCAGGCGAGCGTTTGACTTCGGTGACGTCCATTCCGTCCAGCAGCATCGCCAACTGCGTCGCGTCCAACTGCACCGCGCTCGCGTCCGCGTCCACCTTCGGCAGCCGGAAGCGGCCCTTCTCCAGCCGCTTGTACAGCAGCACGAAGCCTCCCCGACTCCACGTCAGCACCTTGATGCGGTCCCCTCTCCTCGAGACGAAGGCGAAGAGGTGGCCGGAGTAGACGTCCTCACCCCAGGCGGACTTCACCAGCGCCATGAGGCCGTCAATCGACTTGCGCATGTCCACCGCCTCGGTGGCCAGCACCACGCGCACCGACGCTGGCAGCGTGAACACCCGCTCACCTGCCCAGCGCGGTGACGAGCCGAGTCACGTAGTCGACGTCGGCGCCCACGGGGAATCGCAGCCGTGCTCCGCTGGCCAGCACCACCTCGAGCAGCGCGGGACTCGGCGGTGAGATGGCCGAGACCTCCACCGGCAGCAACCGCACCGCAGGGACTTTCTGCGGGCGCTGGCGGCGGCGCCGGTACACCCACGACTGCAGCGTGCTCAGCCTCAATCCTCGCTGCGTGGAGAACTCCTTCTGCGTCAGGCCGCTCGCCTCGAAGGCCTCGGCGACCTGGAGCCACTCCTGCTTCTCAACCGGCTTCGACATTCCAGCCAGGGTCCACCACGACTTCTACCTCGGCAATGCCTCCCGCCACGTCGCTCACCGGACGGTTACGGAGACGCGACGACCTCCACGGGAAGAAACGCGGCTCGCGGCCTGCCTGCCGTCTCGGACCTCCGGACCGGCGTGGCTCGCGACTTCTTGTACAGCCAGTACTGGAAGCCACCGAGAGAGACCTGCTGCCTGTCCGCGAACTCCTTCTGCGTCAGGCCGCTCGCCTCGAACTCCTCCACCAACTGCTTCCACTCATCGGGATTGGGTCGTCGCATGCCGGAGTGAACCGGTGAATCCACCCCGGTTCAGGACGCCGGTCGTCGGTCGTTTACGCTCGCCTCGAAGGCCTCGGCGACCTGGAGCCACTCCTGCTTCTCAACCGGCTTCGACATTCCAGCCAGGGTCCACCACGACTTCTACCTCGGCAATGCCTCCCGCCACGTCGCTCACCGGACGGTTACGCCTCATGCGATGGATCTCCTCGTCGCGCCGTGGCGTGACAAGGCCGTCGTTAAGGGCAAAGGGCCACGCGTGTGGATCGAGATCAAGACCCGCGCTTGGTGGTGGGGCCCTGCGTCCAAGGCATTCGGGAGCGTGAACGGTGGACTGGCGCACGACCTCACCAAGTGGAGCGAACTCCAGTGGAGTTCCGACGACATCGGCCTCGCGGCCCAACTCGTGCTCAACGAAGGTGCTAGGCCCTGTCTGACGGATGCAGGTGGCGCAAGTAGGAGCAGATGAGCGCCACCTGCACCATGGCGAGGTAGTTGACGGCGAGCTTGTCGTACCGAGTGCCAACGGCACGCTTGTCCTTGAGGTGGCCGACGGCTCGCTCGATGACGTTGCGCTGACGATAGAGGGCCGGGTCGAATCGCGCTCGGCACCGTGCATTGAAGCGAGGCTGGTCTGAGCGGCTGGGCAGGACAGCCCGCACGTGGTGAGCCCTCGCCCACCGACGTACGGGACCGAAGCTATAGCCCCTGTCGCCCACCAGCACGCGCGGGCGCTGACGTGGACGCCCTCGGCGCCCTTGGACCCGGACGCCTTCCAGGGCGGGAAAGACGCCCACCAGGTCGCTGGCCTGTCCCGCCGTCAGTGCAATGGAGAGGACATGGCGGTGTCGCTCGCAGGTGAGGTGGAGCTTGGTGGAAAAGCCTCCTCGAGAGCGTCCCAAGGCGTGGTCCGCGGGCTCGTGTGGCCCCCCTTTTGGCCTCCCCCGGCGGCAGCGCGCGAAGCACGCACCACCGTGGAGTCGACGAAGAGGACGCTCATGTCCAACTCGTCCTGTTCCTGTAGATGGGCCTGGAGCGTTCTCATCAACCGCTCCCAGGTGCCATCCCTGCGCCAGCGTACGAAGCGGTCATAGACGGTCTGCCAGGGGCCATAGCGCGCGGGAACGTCGCGCCAGGGCGCTCCGGTATGCAGCCGCCAGAGAATCCCATTGAGCATGAGCCGGTGGTCCTTCCATGCACCACCCCGACCCTGGTGCGGCAGCAGAGGGGCCAAGGCCCTCCACTGCCGCTCGTTCAATTCGTAGCGCATCACGCCGGCTTGCCTCCCTACGGAGGACAACAACCGGCGGCGGCGGTTCCATCAGACAGGGCCTAGAGGCGAGTTCTTCCCTTCCGGCTGGGAGAAGGCGCTCGATGCGTTCTCCAAGGAAAGTCCTCGCTGGGATCGCAAGCGCGCAACCATAAGCTTCCCGCTTGGCGACGCTCGGTTCCGATACGCAACGCTGGAATTCTTCTGCCTAACGGGTCGCTGCTCCCGAAAGCAGCAAGGGGCCATCCTTCGCGGCAGGGAATCAGGCTGCGCCTGAGGCCACAATTTTCACCCTGTAGTGATTGGGGCTCGAAGCCCCAACGCATAATTACGGCTGGCCTCCTCGATCTATGATGCGCGTCACGAGGGCATGGATCTCAGACGGAGGAGTTGGATAACCGTCGAGGTAAAGGCTCACAAGATGATCGTGACTGACCCGCGCCTTGGGTGGCATTGACTGCAAGAAGACCTTCAGGGCAGCCTTTCCCGTGACCCACTTCTCCAACTCGGACTGCGGGGCGCTCTGTATTTTCTGTAGGTTCGACAGGAAGACTTGTTCGAGAGGTAAGGGAGGAGACCGTGAGAGTCCCCACGTCTTCAATTCGCCTTCAGGTGCCACGACCGCGTCTGGATGCATCTTGTAGCTGATGCCATCTTGAGGCAGCCGTTCATATTCCTTCGCAACCGTCATATTGAACGCGGCGAGCGGAACACACCGTCGGTAGGCATCCACGATACGTTTGGTTATATCGGCTTCACTGGACCAATCTACTGGTGGCGAGTTGCGATACAGAAGATTGACCACTCGCAGCCATCCCGAAGGAACAAGCAAATAGTTCTCTAGCGTACACAACCCTGTGCGAAACACCCCGTCTGCAGGAAGAGCCGTTGCTTGAGTTTGCAAGACGGCATCGTCGGCAAAGTCACGATCAATGATACCAAATATTGGGCGGGCGGGTAGTTGGGCTCGAAGCTCGGTTACGGCCAGAACAACCTTTGACCAGCCATTTTGCGGGAAGAAACTGATCTCGCGAGCCCTCGCATCGAACCACCGCTTATAGAAGAACGGATCGTGCTGAGGGGTTTCGCCCTCAACCATCACGATGACCCCACGGCCCGCTGCGCAGGCATTCAGGAGTGCCTGACCCTGCTGATAGCCGCTCATTTCGCGGCTCCCTGTACTCGACCTTTCTCCTGGAAAACCATATCATCGAGGTTGATGATCTCTGTAGGCGACACTGCGGAGATGATATCCATCGAGTGCGTCGTAACAATAATCTGGAGATCGTATCGCCGGGCAATCTCTCGCAGATGGAAGAGAACTGTCCGCTGCAGGGCCGGATGCAGACTGATCTCGACCTCGTCGATGAGAATAACTGCCCCTGGGCGCAGAAACCGAATGATCTCTCCGAAGAGAGCCAACACCTGCTGCTCGCCCGAAGGAAGTTGATGAGGTTCGACAGAATCGCCATGCTCTGGACGTTCGATTTGAACGTGCCCCTCGCGGATGACTATCTGCTGACCTCTCCCTAGGATTTGCTCGATGATTTGGACAAAGGGAAGGAGGCTAGCTCGTCCCTCGCGGTGTTGCTCAAGGTCGAGATAGTTCTGCCACACCCAAAGCTGTGACAAACTGCCGTGCCAGCGAGTCTGTGGCTCGAAACGGAACAGCCAAGGTTTAGAGCGAGGAGGTGGCTCAATAGCGCCACGCTGCTCATGTTCAATCCACCTATTGTGTGGGAAGAAGAGCAAGCCTCCTTCTTCAGGCTTGGCATCTCCTCTCATCATGCGGCCAACCCATTCATTCAACGCTTGCCGAGGCCCCTTCTGCAAAAGGGGTTTTCCGGAGCCTCCTCGCTGCTCAATCCGACAAATCTGATTGCTCAACGAACGGAACCCCTCTGGCGCGCGATCTTTGCGCCCGAGAGCAATCCATACACCTCCGAGCAATTGAGGAAAGGGAGCCGAACCAAAATCCACATTGAGAGCCGCGTAGCCGTTATCGCGGATATCATGGGTGATCGGTCTATCTTCCACCACGTCCAACGCAAAGCTAAGAAGGCCCTCCATGACTTGGAAGATGGTCGACTTGCCAGAGCCGTTGGAGCCCACCATGACAGACAGAGGGCGTACCAACCCTGTCTCTTCGTCGTAGAAGCGGATCGGTCGCATTTCCGCGCCGAAGTTCCTCAGGTGTCGGATCCGAACCTCGCGAATCTTCACGTCACCGTCATATCTACAACCGAAGGCATCGTCCAGCCGATGGTGGCCGAATGGCCTCCAACCCCAGCGAGGCCCTCGACCTCTACTCGTCCCCTATCAGCAGCTCTGGGATGACGGTCACCGGAGTTTTCCGGTCGCGGCGCCGACGATGGCGAGTCACGCGGCATTGCAAAAGGACTGCCTAGCGGAGCTCCCCTCCTGGACGACTATCGTTCAGTTCGAACAGGAAATTCGTCTCGCCCCGGAGAGATAACAGCCCCTAACGAAAGTCGAGGGTGGGCTGGTCGCAGGGAAGAACCATCTCCAGGTTGAAGGGCATGGTCCGCGAACTCGTCCCTGACGCCTTCTGGCAGCGAGTGGCTCCCTTGCTGCCTCCGCCTCGTCCCAAGAAGAAGCTAGGGCGTCCTCGAGCGGACGACAGAGTGGCGCTGGAAGCCATCGTCTTCGTGCTCCGCAGTGGAATCCCCTGGGAGATGCTGCCCCGCAAGCAGTTCGGCCTATCGGGCATGACGGCCTGGCGCCGGCTTGAGGAATGGACCCGGGCTGGGGTGTGGGAGCAGTTCCAGGAGCGGTTGCTCGACGAACTGGGGTTGCGCGGCAAGGTCGACTTCTCCCGGGCCTCCATCGACTCCTCGTCCGTCCGGGCGTCAAAAAGGGGGCCCCCACAGGCCCAAACCCGACGGATAGTGCGAAGGCGGGTAGCAAGCATCATCTTCTCGTAGACGCCCACGGCCTGCCGCTCACTGAATCCGTGACTGTAGCCAATGTGCACGACACCCACGAACTCTTCCCGCTCCTCGACTCCGTGCCCGCGGTGAGGATGCCGTCGGGCCAGCGCCGGCTCCGTCCTGGGAAGCTGCATGGTGACAAGGCCTACGCATCGAGGAGGAACCGGCGTGGCCTGCGCCTGCGCGGCATCGCTCCTCGCATTGCGCGTCCGGGCGTTGAATCCAAGGAGCGACTGGGGCGATACCGCTGGGTGGTGGAGCGCACCTTGGCCTGGAAGAACCAGCTCCGCCGACTTCGCGTCCGCGACGAACGCAGGGACGACGTCCACTTCGGCTTCCTCGTCCTCGGCTGCTGCATCATGCTGCTGCGCCGCCTCTGCTCTGACATTTGTTAGGGGCTGTAAGTAATCTCACGAAGTCGCTGTCTCATCCGCGTTGACAGGTTCCGGCATGGCCGCCCTCTCGCCAGTCGCCCCCACCAGCATCCCCGCTATCGGGTCGATGCTCTTGCGCTCACCCTCGAGCAGCAGTCCCTTGATGTACCAGTCCATCGCCCGTCGCCGCTCTACACGGCTCAGGCCCGCGAACATCGGCTCTCCAGTTCCGTCTCCAACCGCTTCAGCTGCGCTGGCGGCATGCCTGGGGAACAGTCCGCCCGCCCTCACGCATTCTTGAAGTGACCAAGTCGTATTAGGAGCCTTGCTGAGGGCGGCGGGCTCCGGCTTGGGCGCGGGCGGCTACCACTCCATTGCGTTCCGCGCCAACGCCGTCCTGTGGGGCTGAAACTCCAATACCTCCGGGCAACTCGGGACGGGAACCGAAGAAATCCGGAGGGCCCCTACACCCTCCGAGGCTTCAAGGCCTCTTTGGACCCACTCCATACGATTCGGGACTTGGCCGTAGCCCGTGGAGAAAGAGTCGCTGATTCAGCGCTGAGGAAATGACCTCGCACGCGGCAGCCAATACCCCGGCCGGCGGCGAACATGCGCGACAGCGAGCACCACCACGAGGTCCTCCACCACGAGATAGGGCAACACGAATGGGAAGCGCTCCATCCGCAATCGCCTCACTCCCACGTCCATCACTCGCCCACCAGTCCAGGGAGGGTTCACGCGAGGAGACTCAGCGATCACCTGGAGCCCCTGACGAAGCTCCGCGAAGAATTCGTCCCCGAGACCCGCTCTCTGGCCCTCGTACCAGTCCATCGACGACTCCACCTCCGCAACCGCGTCAGGGTGGAACTCGAGACGGACCTTCACCGCCGATGACTAAGGCGCGCACGCATGCGCTCCTCGACCTGCTCCCAGGGAACCGTCTTCACGCGCCCATCGAGAACGTCACGAGCTCGGCGCTCCAGTTCCACGGACCAGGCGGCTTGTGCGTCCGAATCCCCGGCCCCTTCTTCCAAGCTGAGCAGGAGCTTGTGGGCGACCTCCGCACGTTCCTCGGGAGGGAGTCGCAGCACATCCGAGAGGAGGTCTTCCTTGGTCGCCATGGCCCAGGAACTCTAAGTCCCACCCCACTGACGAACAACGAAGGCCCGGCCCAATCCGGGTCGAGCCCGCTCCGGACTGCTCGCGGTGGCGGTGGCTGGAAAACAAAAGCCCTGGAGTTTCAGCGGAAGTCCGCGAAACCCCAGGGCTTTCTACGTGGTCGGGGAGACAGGATTTGAACCTGCGACCCCTTGGTCCCGAACCAAGTGCTCTACCAGGCTGAGCCACTCCCCGATATGTCCGTCCGCCGGCGGGTACTCCTCGGGACCGGCGAAAGTGCGGCGGTAGTACCCGAGCCACACGGCTGAGTCAACGTCCTCGGATCACCTTTTCTTTCCCCCGCCCCCGCTCCCCTCCCTCCTGCGGTCCGAAAAGACCCTCGCCCCTCCCCTCGCCCTCCACCCCCTCTTACAATTGTCCTGACATTCCGGTAGTTCCGGATATATTCACCAGTCCCCCTTGGGCCGAGAAGGCAGTTGGCCGTGCAGCTCCAAACGAACATGCCCCCCGTCGTCCTCATCTCCGATGATGAACCGCTCATCGTGTCGGCCCTCGCCCGGGAGGCGAAGCGGTCCGGCCTGACGTGCATCTCGGACACGACGTCGGAACGCGTCCTCGAGCTGGCCCGCCTCCACCGGCCCGCCGTCATCATCCTGGACATCAACCAGCACCAGGATGGCCGCGACCTGCTCGCCCAGCTCAAGCAGGACCCCGCCACCCGCGAGTGCAAGGTCATCATCCTCAGCGGCGTCGAGGACCAGTTCACCCGCCACGTCTGCTTCGAGCTCGGCGCCGACGACTACGAGGTGAAGCCCTTCGACCCCACCTTCATGACCCGCGTCGCCCGACTCGCCACCACCGTGGCTCGCACCCGGGCCTGACCCGCCGTCACCCCCGGAGCGAACGGATGGCCGCCGCCCGGTCCTTCGCCCCGAAGACGTAGCTGCCCGCCACCAACACCGTCGCCCCCGCCTCCACCACCTTCTTCGCCGTCTCGGCGTTGATGCCCCCGTCCACCTCGATGTCCGTGGACAGCCCCCGCGCGTCCAACATCGCGCGCAGCCGGCGCACCTTGTCCACCGTCGACTCGATGAACCCCTGCCCGCCGAACCCCGGGTTCACGCTCATCAACAACACCATCTCCACGTCCCCCAGCACCTCCTCGATGGCCGACAACGGCGTGCTCGGGTTCAGCACCACCGCCGGCTTCGCCCCCGCGTGACGAATCTGTTGCAGCGTCCTGTGCAGGTGAGGGCTCGCCTCCACGTGCACCGTCAGCACGTCCGCCCCCGCCTTCGCGAAGGCCTCCACGTACTTCTCCGGCTCCACAATCATCAGGTGCACGTCCAACGGCTTCGTCGCCGCCCGCTTGATGGCCTCCACCACCACCGGCCCAATCGTGAGGTTCGGCACGAAGCGCCCATCCATCACGTCGACGTGAATCCAATCGGCACCCGCGGCTTCGATGTCGCGGACCTCCTCGGCCAGACGGCCGAAGTCTGAAGACAAGAGCGAGGGAGAGATTCGAACAGGGCGGCGGCGCATGGGGCCGCTACTTACCCCGCCCCCCGTCACCCCAACAGCGAAGGAATTCCCCGACGTCCGCTCTAAAGCAGAAAACCAAGTAGGTCGGGGCCCAGGGCGACCACCTGCCTGGGCGTGTTACAACCTTGGAATCCTGCACAACCGCAGGACTCTTCTCGCCCGGAGCCACCCGGTGCCCTCCTCCGCCCTCGCGCAGCAGCCGACTCCGCCGCAGCCCGACCTCACCCGCCGCCTGGCGAAGCTGACGTCCATCCTCGACGTGGCCAAGGCCATGAGCGCCGAGAGGGACCTGGACCTGCTGCTGCCGCTCATCCTCTACGAGGCCACCAAGGTGGTGGAGGCGGACCGGTGCTCGCTCTTCATCCTGGACCGCGAGCGCAACGAGCTGTGGAGCAAGGTGGCCCAGGGCTCGAAGAACGAAATCCGGCTCCCGGTGGGCAGCGGCATCGCCGGACAGGTCGCCCACACCGGCACCATCATCAACATCCCCGACGCCTACGCGGACACGCGCTTCAACCGCTCGTTCGACATCTCCAGCGGCTACCAGACGAAGACCATCCTCTGCGTCCCCATGCGCGACGCGAATGGCGACGTCACCGGCGTCATCCAGGCCCTCAACAAGCTCGATGACCTGGCCTTCAACGCCGAGGACGAGGAGCTGCTGCTCGCCCTGGGTGCGCAGGCCGCGGGCGCCATCGAGAACGCCCTGCTCCACGAGGAGATCAACCGCCTGTTCGAGGGGTTCGTCTCCGCGTCCGTCGTCGCCATCGAGCAGCGGGACCCGACGACGGCCGGACATTCGGGCCGCGTCGCCGACCTCACCGTGTCCCTGGCCCTGGCCCTGGAGCACCAGTCCACGGGCCCGTACGCCCGGACTCGCTTCTCCGGCACGGAGATTCAGGAGCTGCGCTACGCGTCGCTCCTGCACGACTTCGGCAAGGTGGGCGTGCGCGAGAACGTCCTCGTCAAGGCGGAGAAGCTCTATCCGCATGAGCTCGAGGTGCTCCGGGCCCGCTTCCAGCTCGCTCGCAAGGACCTGCAGCTGCAGAGCTACCGGCGGCGGTTCGAGGCGGTGAAGAAGCGCGGGGACTCGGCGCTCGCGGAGATCGAGGCCGAGGAGACCGAGCGGCTCGACACCGAGCTCAAGCACCTGCACGAGGTGTTCGAGTTCGTCCTCACCTGCAACCGGCCCACGGTGCTGGCGCAGGGGGGCTTCGAGCGGCTCACCGAACTGGGCCACCTGAACTTCCAGGACGACGCGGGCCAGACGCAGCCGCTGCTCCTGGCGCGCGAAATCCAGTCGCTCTCCATCCCCCGCGGCACCCTCTCCGCCGACGAGCGCCGCGAAATCGAGAGCCACGTCGAGCACACCTACCGCTTCCTCACCCAGATTCCGTGGACGCGCGCCCTGCGCCGCGTGCCCGAAATCGCGTACGCGCACCACGAGAAGCTCGACGGCACCGGCTACCCCCGCGCCATCCCCGAGCGCACCATCCCCGTCCAGTCGCGCATGATGTCCATCTCCGACATCTACGACGCCCTCACCGCCAGCGACCGTCCCTACAAGAAGGCCGTGCCGCACACGCTCGCGCTCGACATCCTCAAGAAGGAGACGGAGAACGGACAGCTGGACCGCGAGCTGTTCAAGATCTTCGTCGAGGCCGAGATTCCCCGCCACGCCCTGAAGCACGCGCCGAAGTAGCGGCCCCTCGCGCAAAACAAACGGGGCCCGCCGCGCATAGCAGCGAGCCCCCGTGCCACAGAACGCCAGACCTCAGCCGATGGTGTGCAACCGCAGGCTGTTGATCTTCCCGGGCTGGCCCACGGGCGCGCCGTACACGATGACGATGCGGTCACCCTTGCGACCCAGTCCGCGCGCGAGCAGCTCCTCCTCCACGCGGCGCACCATCGCCTCCGTGTCCTGGATGGGCTCGAGCACCCGCGGCACCACGCCCCACAGGAGCGCCAGCCGCCGACGGACCTCCTGGTTCGGACTGAAGGCGACAATCGGCACCGTCGGCCGGTAGTGCGACAACAACCGCGCCGTCACACCCGACAGGGTGAAGGCCGCAATCAGCGACGCGTTGCTCGCCTTCGCCGCCTCGCACGCCACGCGGGCAATCACGTCCGGGAAGTGCGAGGGCACCCCCAGCGGCGCGTCGATGCGCGGCGACAGCCCCTGCACCCGCGACGAGGACTCCGCCGCCAGGATGATGCGCTCCATCATCTGCACGGACTCGATGGGGAACTTGCCGCTCGCCGTCTCGCCCGACAGCATCACCGCGTCCGCGCCGTCGAACACCGCGTTCGCCACGTCGCTCGCCTCGGCGCGCGTGGGCCGCGGGTTGTCGATCATCGAGTTCAACATCTGCGTCGCCACGATGACCGGCAGGCCGCGCAGGTTGGAGCGCCGGATGATGTCCTTCTGCACCGCCGGCACCTCCTCGGGCGGAATCTCCACGCCCAAGTCGCCGCGCGCCACCATCACCCCGTCCGTCTTGTCCAGGATGGCGTCCAGCCGCGCGATCGCCTCCGGCTTCTCCAGCTTGGCGATGATGGGCACGATGCGGCCCACCTCGGACATCGCCTGACGGGCCGTGTCCAGGTCGGAGGGCTGCCGCACGAACGACAGCGCGATGTAGTCCACGCCCGCCTTGATGCCGAAGACCAGGTCCTCACGGTCCTTCGGCGTCAGCGCCTCCGCGCGCACCGCCACGCCGGGCAGGTTGATGCCCTTGTTGTTCTTCAGCGTGCCGCCGTGGATGACCTCCGTCTTGATGAGCTTCTGCTTGTCCGTGTGGAGCACCTTCAGCTCCAGCAGGCCGTCATCCAACAGGATGCGGTCCCCCGGATTCACGTCCGCCGCCAGGAACGGGTACGTCGTCGACACGATGTCGTCCGTGCCCGGCACCGTCTCGTCCGTGGTGATGTGGAAGGTGCCGCCCTCCTTCAGCTCCGTGCTGCCCTTGGTGAAGCGGCCCGTGCGAATCTTCGGGCCCTGCAGGTCACCCAGGATGCCCACCGCCTTGCGCACCTTCAGCGAGGCCGCGCGCAGCTTGGCGATGTTCTCCGCGTGCTGCTCGTGGCTGCCGTGGGAGAAGTTCAACCTCGCCACGTCCATGCCGTTCTCCAGCAGCGCCTCCAACATCTCCTGGCTCTGACTCGCGGGCCCGAGGGTGCAGACAATCTTCGCTCGTCGCATATGGCTCGGGAGGATGGGTGGACCTCATGGATGCGTCAAGCACGCACCACGGGTCGCTTCGCTCGGTAAACCGGTAAATGAGCCAGCGAGCAGAAGAGCCATCAACCGCGCAACAACACGCCCAGATTCTCCCGCTCCCAGCGCAGCGCCGCCGCGTAGTGCGGGTACGTGCGCTCGCGCTCCCGGAAGGCGCGCGGATGGTGGACGCGGCGCCCGCTCCGCCCCGTGCTCGGGAAGAGCTGATGAAGCATCTCGTGGTAGACGATGAACTCCACGAAGAAGGCCGGCACCTCGGGCCTGTCCAGCGCGGGATGGATGCGAATCTCCCGCGTCTGATGGTCGTACACACCCAGGCGGATGGACTTCCGACGCCGCCGGGGCGGCATGCGCCCCCAGCCGATGCGCGCCTGGATGACGTTGTCGAAAAATGTCGCGTTGACCCCGTTGTAAAGCGCCTGCAGGTCGAAACAGCGCCCCAGCGGGTTCAGGTCCGCGTCGGATTCGCGCCGCACCTGACGGATGCGCGGCTGCTGTCCCCGGATGTACTCGTCCAACAGCACGCCCGCGGTGCGGTGGCCTCGGCCCGCGTAGTCCGCCACCGCGCGCACCACCGTCTCCGGCGCGTCCAGGAACATGTGGTGCAAGCGCAGCTGCAGCGCGTTGCCCCCTCGACGGAAGGACACCATGGTGGAGCGGTTGTCCGTCACCGCCAGCTTCACCGGCATCCCCAGCTCCGCGCTCAGCCGCCACGCGAGCGACTCCGCGCGGTTCCACATGTCCTCGCGCGTGGAGGAGACGTTGAGCATGCGCGGCGCCTCTTCCGGAACCCGGTTGCGGGGCGGAGGAGGACGGGGCGCCGGGGGCGCCAGCTGCGCCTCGAGCTCCGCGACGACGTCCGGGGCACGCGGCTCCGCGGCCACCGCCGTGGCCCGACTGGCCGCGGAGAGGCCGCGTGGGAACAGGGACATCTGACGGAAAAACTCGGAGGTCACTCGTCGCGCATCGTACCCGCCAAGGCTCCGGACTCAAGGCCGCAGGCCCCTGCCCGCCTGCCCTCCGTCAGCCCGTCAACCGCGTCGGCCCCTCGCACCCGGGTGATTCACACTCCGGGGGCGGCATCCGTCACGGAGCGGGCACCTCGGTGTGACGGGACTTGAGCAGTCGCTCCAGCCGCTCGGGCTCCATGCGCACCACGAAGGTCTTCTCGCGCGTGAACGTCACCTGTCCGTGCGCGCCGCCCTTCACCTTGCGCACGAACTTCACCGGCACGTAGCTGACCTCACCCCGGGGCTCGCCCTTCGCCCCCGAGTGGTGCAGCGCCAGGTGCGCCGCGTCCAGCAGCGCCTCCTGCGTCGCCTCCTGTCCCTTCTCCAGGGGCAGCACCACGTGACTGCCGGGCACGCCGCGCGCGTGCAGCCACAGGTGCCAGGGCCGGGCGAGCTTGAAGGTGAGCGTGTCGTTGTCCTCCGAGCCGCGCCCCACCCAGATGCGCGCGCCCGCGTGACCCACGTACTCCTTGAAGGGCCGCCCCTCCGGCGTCGCGTCCCCCCCCGCGGAGACGTGCAGCACCTCCACCTGCGCCAACAGCATCGCCTCGTCCATGCGCTCCACCTGCTCCAGCGCGGACTGGGCGTGGGCGACCTCGCGCGCCAGCTCCGCCTCGCGGTGGCGCGCCTGCTCCACGCCGCGCAAGAGCCGCCGGTACTGGTGGAAGTGCCAGTCCGCCTCCTCCTTGGGCGTGCGCTTCGGGTCCAGCGACACCCGGACCTCCTGGGCGCCTGCTTCCGTGTACTCGGTGAGCGTCACCTCGGTGGCGCCGCGCTTGAGGCGGAAGAGGTTCTGCGCGAGCAGCTCCCCCAGCCGTCGGTGCTTCTCCGCCTCCGGCCCGCGCGCGGCCTCCGCCCTCACCTTCTCCAAGGTGCGCGAGGAGCGCTTGAGGCGGGCGCGGTACGGCTGCGCGAGGCGCCGGCGGATGGACTCGGCGCGGCTCTGCTGGTCTCTGGCGCCGAGCAGCCGCTCGGCCGCATGGGAATATGGGAGCGGCTCCCCTTCTGTTGGCACCAGGCGGGAGGCGACCTTGAGCGCCTTCTCCAGCGCCTCGGCGGGCATGGGCTCCGGCGGCGTCCAGGCAGCACCCGGGTAGAGGTTGCGACGCGGGCCGAAGCCCTCGCCCGAGAGCATCAGCACCCGGTTCTGCTCCGTCGAAAGGAACAGGCCCCCAGGCGAGCCCAGCTCCATGACGAGGTGGCGGCGCACCTCCTCGCGCTCGAAGTCGAGCTGCACCACGCGCTCGGCCTCCATGAAGCGGGCACCGGTGAGCTTCGCGCCGGTGAGCTCGTGGCGCAGCCAACGTTGGAAGGGGGCGGGCTCGCCGGGCGTGGGGAAGCGGGAGGTGGCGGCGGAGACGCGGGCGAGATCTCCCTCCGCGCACAGACAGAGGAGGATGGAGCGTCCGGGGACCCGCAGCTCCAGGTAGGCCAGCCTCGGCAGGGGGCACCAGGCCTTCTGGGCCACCGCGCCCGTCAGCTGCTTGCCCACCTCCGCCACCACCTGCGCGAGCTCCACGGGACGCAGCGACACGGGCAACCTCCTGTCCGGACAAAAGAAAACGGCCCGGCGGGTCTCGCCGAGCCGTTCACCGGACGTCAACCGACGCCCGCGAATGACGACGTGTTGCTCAGGACTCCGGCGTGGCCGGGGCCGTCGTGGCGCTGGCCTTCTTCGCCCGGGTCGACCGCTTCTTGGCGGCGGGCTTCTTCGCGCGAGCCGCCGTCTTACGGGCGCCGCCCTTCTTGGCCGCGGCCTTCTTGGTCGCGGTCTTGCCAGCCGTCTTGCGGGTGGTCGTCTTCTTAGCCTTCGCGGTCTTCGCGGTCTTCGCGGTCTTCTTCTTGGCGGCCATCAGAACCCTCCATGTGATTTGGCCCCAGTCAACCGGGGCCCTGCACTCTTCCTGATGAAAGTGAGTGCTTGAAGTGAATGGTACGGGCGACACACCAGTGTGTCAACGCATGGTGATGTATTGCATCGCGCGGCGAGGCCGATTTTTCGGCATCGAGCGGTGCCGAGGTCGTCGAAAGGCGCTTCGCGGACACTTCGGAGGCGCATCGCCGAATCGCGCGCGAGGCCGAATTTCCGGCTCCGGACGCGACGGAGGCCTTCGTCGCCGCGCTCGTGCGGACGCACTGTCGGCTGGCGCGCAAAGGCCCGAGCGGCACGCGGCGCTTTTCGCGATGGAGGTCGGCGTCTACGGTGCGCGGCCACGATGAGGACCTCCGAGCACACCTTCCCCGCGGACTTCACCTTCGGCGTCGCGACGTCGGCGTACCAGGTGGAGGGCGGCATCGAGAACGACTGGGCCGAGTGGGAGCGCGCTGGAAGATTGAAGGAGCCCCACGCGCGCTGCGGGCCGGCGGTGGACCACTGGAACCGCTACGAGGAGGACTACCGGCTGGCGACGGCGGTGGGCGCCACCGCGTTCCGCATCTCCCTGGAGTGGGCGCGCATCGAGCCTGTGCGCGGGCAGTTCGACGAGGCGGCGCTCGAGGGGTACCGGGAGCGGCTCCTGAAGATGAAGGCCTGCGGCCTCACGCCGGTGGTGACGCTGCACCACTTCACCCACCCCACCTGGTTCCACCGAGAGACGCCGTGGCACTCGCCCGAGAGCGTGGAGGTCTTCCGCCGGTATTCCCGCCGGTGCGCGGCGCTGCTCGAGGGCCTGGACGCGCGGGTCATCACCTTCAACGAGCCCATGGTGCTCCTGCTGGGCGGCTACCTGCAGGGCGCCATCCCCCCGGGAATCGCCGACGGGGCGCTCACCATGAAGGCGATGGAGAACCTGGTGCGCGCGCACGCGGTGGCCCGGCGGGAGCTGGGCGAGCGGCTGGGCCGGGTGCCGATGGGCATCTCCCAGAACATGCTGGCCTTCGCGCCGGACCGCTGGTGGAACCCGCTGGACCGCGCGCTGGTGCGGCTGGGGGCCCAGGCCTACAACCACGCCTTCCATGAAGCGCTGTCCACCGGGAAGCTGCGGGTGAACATGCCGGGGGTGGCCACCGCCCGCGTGGACATCCCGGAGGCGCGCGACTCGGTGGAGTTCGTGGGGGTGAACTACTACAGCCGCGCGCACCTGCGCTTCGTGCCCCGGCCGCCGTTCATCGAGTTCAAGTACCGCGACACCCAGGGGCGGGGCCTGACGGACATCGGCTGGGAGGACTGGCCCGAGGGCTTCCTCCAGACGCTGCGCGACGTGAAGCGCTACGGCAAGCCGGTGTGGATTACGGAGAACGGCATCGACGACCGGAGCGGGACGCGCAGGCCCCACTACCTGCACACCCACCTGGCCCAGGTGCTCGCCGCCCGCGCCGAGGGCGTGGACGTGCAGGGCTACCTCTATTGGAGCCTGCTCGACAACTTCGAGTGGCTGGAGGGCTGGGGCCCGCGCTTCGGCCTGTACCACGTGGACTTCGACACGCTGGAGCGCAAGCCCACGCCCGCGTGCGACTACTTCCGGCAGGTGGCCACCGGGAAGAGGCTGGTGGCCCCGCTGTAAGAAGTTCCGGGCCTGTGCCGCGCCATCAACCGAGCGCGGCCCGGTAGTCGACGTCCTGCTCCTCCTCGGAGGCCGCGCCCGCGTGGGAGGCGCGCTCCGCGGTGGCGAAGAAGGCGCGCACCGCGTCGGCGACGGCCTCCGGCGCATCCAGGACGTTCGCCCGGGCCCGGAAGGCCGCCGCGCCCACCAGGCCATGGGCGTACCAGCCCAGGTGCCGGCGGAACGAGCGCACCGCGCCGAGCGGGTCCCCCATGAAGGCCAGGTGCGCGTGGAAGTGCTCCAGCACCAGCGCGCAGCGCTCCTCGGGGGTGGGCGGCTCGCCGCCGGTCAGCTCGCGAAAAATCCACGGGTTGCCCAGGGCCGCGCGGCCAATCATCACGAAGTCGCACCCGGTGGTCTCCAGCATCCGGCGCGCGTCCTCGGGGCTCTTCACGTCGCCGTTGCCGAACAGGGGCAATTGGGGGAAGTGGCGCTTCACGTCGGTGATGACGCTCCAGTCGGCGCTGCCCGAGTAGCCCTGCTCGCGGGTGCGAGGGTGGATGGCCAGCCCCGCGCAGCCCGCCTCCTGGAGGGCCTCCGCCATCTGGAGGTAGTTGCGGGAGCGGGCGTCCCAGCCCGAGCGAATCTTGCAGGTGACGGGCAGACCCGAGGCCTCGCGCATGGCGCGGACGATGGCGGCGGCGCGGGGCGGGTCGCCGAGCAGCGCGCTGCCCGCGCCGTTCTTCGTCACCTTCTTCACGGGGCAGCCCATGTTGATGTCGAGCAGCTGGGCGCCGTGGGACTTGCCGACGCTGGCGGCCAGCCCCATGGCCTCGGGGTCTCCTCCATAGAGCTGGAGCGAGTAGGGCTTCTCCACCTGGGCGTCGTAGCGCAGGTACATCAAGGTCCGCTGATTGGCCCGCATCAGGCCCTGGGAGCTGACGAGCTCGGTGGGGCACAGGGCGGCGCCCATGCGGAAGGCGAGCACCCGGTAGGGCATCTCGGACACGCCGGCCATGGGGGCGAGGACGTAGGGATTCGCGAGCGTGAAGGGGCCGAGTCGCAGCATGGGGCCTGGGGAACCTAGCGGAATCGAAAGAACCGGTCGCGGGATGTGCGCTCCGGACTGCGCAACCGCCCTTCAACGGTTAAGGTCCATCCCCATGTTCCGCTTTCGTCTCGGGAGCATTCCCGTCGAGGTCCACCCCAGCCACCTGCTGGTCTCCGCCATCATCGCGTACACGTCGATGCGAGCGGCCCAGAACGGCTGGCCCTTCGCCCAGGTCGCGGGGGCTCCCGCGCTGGGGCAGGCCAGCGCGATGGGGGTGTTCGTCCTCTCCTGGATGCTCATCGTCTTCGTGTCCGTGCTGGTCCACGAGCTGGGGCACGCCCTGGCCAGCCGCCTCTTCGGCTATCGGCCGAGCATCGCGCTCGTCTGGTTGGGCGGCCACACCCTCCCCACCGACACCCCCGGTCCCCTTCCTTGGAAGCGGGACGTGGTCATCACCGTGGCGGGCCCGCTGTTCGGGCTGATGCTCGGCGTGGTGTCCCTGGTGGGCTACCTGTTCCTGAGCGGGGGCTCGCCCGCGCTGGACTTCTTCCTGCGCACCTTCGCGGGGGCCAACTTCATCTGGGCCATCTTCAACATGCTGCCCGTGCTGCCGCTGGACGGCGGGCGGCTGGTGAACACCCTGTCCATGCGCATCTTCGGTCCGCGCCGGGGCATGGTGGTGTCCCAGGGGCTGGCCCTGCTCGTGTGCGTGGCGGTGGTGGGCTACAGCCTGAGCACCGGCTGGCTGTTCGCCGGCATCTTCTTCGCCATGTACGGCTACCAGGCGTTCCGGATGCTGACCGAGGCGCTGGGCTCCAGCGCCTCGGCCACGCTGAGCAGCGGCGCGATGGAGAACCCGCTCGCGCAGAAGTTGCGCGAGGGGAAGTTCGCCCTGGACTCGGGGCGGATGGACGACGCGCGGCGGCTGGGGGCGCAGGTGCTGGAGGGGGGCGACGCGCTGACGGCGGAGCTGGCGAGCCATGCCCACCACCTGCTCGGCTGGGTGGCGCTGAAGGAGGGCCAGGGGCGGCAGGCGCTGGACCACTTCTCCCAGGTGCAGGGGCTTCAAGTGGAGCCGCACGCGGTGGCGGCGTCCTTCTCCCTGGTGGGCGATGACGCCCGCGCCTTGGACTGGTGGAAGCAGGCGTGGCAGACGTCGTCGGACCGGACGGTGATGCACGAGTACGCCGGGACGTTGATCCGCCTGGGGCGCGCGCCGGAGGCCCTCAAGCTGCCGGGCGTGGAGCCCGCGGCGGCGTACTCCTGCGCGGAGCGCGTGCTGTTCATCCGGGGCGCGTACTCGGAGGCCGCGGCGGTGGGCGAGGCGGCGCTCGATCACGCGCCGAGCGCGAGCATCGCGTACGACGCCGCGTGCGCCCATGCCCGGGCGCGCAACGTCACGGAGGCGATGCGCATGCTGCGGCGCGCCAGCGAGCTGGGCTTCCGGGACGCAGGATATGCGGCGTCCGACTCGGACCTGACGGCGCTGCACGGCCAGCCCGCCTTCGAGGAGTGGCTGACGGAGCTGAAGCAATCCGTCGCCTCCTGACAGAGGCATGACAGGAGGGGGTGTTGATGCGGGATGAGGCTGCGCACCTTCGGGTCCGCGCCTTCCTTCCGCTCACGAGGCACCCTTGCAGACATCCTCTCCTGCTGCGGCTCCCGCGGACGACGAGCGACTGAACTGGCTGTCGTCCATCCCGTTCTTCGCCGTCCACGTCATGTGCCTGTTCGCCTTCGTCGTGGGGGCGAAGCCGGTGGACATCGCGGTGTGTGTGGCGCTGTACATCGTCCGCATGTGGGGAATCACCGCGGGCTACCACCGCTACTTCTCCCACCGGGCCTTCAAGACGGGGCGCGTCTTCCAGTTCATCCTGGCGCTGGTGGGCAGCACGTCCACGCAGAAGGGTGTCCTCTGGTGGGCGGCCAACCACCGCCACCACCACCGGTACTCGGACCAGGCGGAGGACATCCACTCGCCCGTGCAGAAGGGCTTCTGGTTCAGCCACGTGGGCTGGATTCTCTGCGACAAGTACGGCAAGACGCGCATGGAGGGCATCAAGGACTTCACGCGCTTCCCGGAGCTGGTGTGGCTCAACCGCTTCCACCTGGTGCCGTCGGTCGCGCTGGCCGTGGCGCTCTACTTCATCGGCGGGTTCTCCATGCTGGTGTGGGGCTACTTCGTGAGCACCACGCTCTTGTGGCACGGGACGTTCACCATCAACTCCCTGAGCCACATCTTCGGCAAGCGCCGGTACAAGACGACGGACACCAGCCGGAACAACTGGCTGCTCGCGCTCGTCACCCTGGGCGAGGGCTGGCACAACAACCACCACTACCACCAGAACACGGCCAACCAGGGTTGGTTCTGGTGGGAGGTGGACATCAGCTACTACACGCTGAAGGTGCTCTCCTGGTTCAAGGTGGTGGAGGGCCTGCGGCTGCCATCGGAGGCGACGAAGTACTCGTACCTCAAGTACACGGCCGAGGAGCGCGCCCAGCTGGCCGCGCCCACGAGCTTCTTCGGCGTGGGAGGGGCTCGCGCGCAGCTGGTCGCCGCGAAGTCCGCCGCGGAGGCGCAGCTGGTCGCCGCGAAGTCCGCCGCGGAGGCGCAGCTCATCGCCGCGAAGACGGCCGCCGAGGGCAAGGTGCGCGAGGCGCTGGCCGCCGCCGCGGACCACCTGCCCTCCTCCGCACCCACACCCGGGCCGCTGCTCAAGTCGTGAGCGGCGCCCTCCGTGCGGGTCCACCGTGACAGGGTAGAGTGCCCGCGTCCGTGGCTCCGCCCCCGCCGATGAAACCCGCCTCAGCGCCTGTGCGTACCGGAGAGGCCCCGGTGCGCGCCTCCGTCGCCGCCGACTCCGACGAGGTGCTGATGGCGCGGTTCTGTGAGGGACACCCCCCGGCGTTCGACGCGCTCTTCCAGCGCCACGCGGGGCCGGTGCGTGGCTACCTCACCCGCCTGACGGGCAGCGAGGCCACGGCCGAGGACCTGGTGCAGCACACCTTCATGTCCCTGGTGCGCTCGCGAGGGCGCTTCCAGCCGGGCTCGCGCTTCAAGCCGTGGCTGTACGCCATCGCCACCAACGCCGCGCGGGACTTCCAGCGCCGGGGACGCAGGCCCGAGGAGCTGACGCCCGAGGGCGAGCTGCCCGTGGTCGCCGACGACACGGGCCCCGGGCCGCGCGACGTGGGCCTGGAGCGGGCCGTACGGCACGCGCTGGACCAGCTCCCCGAGGGACAGCGCATCCCCATCCTGCTGCACCGCTTCGAGGGGATGGGCTTCGCCGAAATCGCCGACACCCTGGGCCTCACCGAGAGCGCGGTGAAGGTGCGGGCCCACCGGGGCTATGCGCGGCTGCGCGAGCTGCTCACCGCCCTGCGCACGGAGACGATGGAATGAAGCCGGAGTGTTCTCGGGTGCTGGACAGCCTGGGTGAGCCGCTGCCCCCGGAGCTGGAGTCCCACGTGGCGACCTGTGAGGACTGCCGGGCGATGACGGGGGGCTTCGACCTGCTCGCGGCGCCTGGCGAGGTGCTGGCGCAGTCCACGACCAGAGGGGGCTCGTCGCGCGAGTCCTCGCCCCGCGCTTCGCCCGAGCTGCTCGCAAGGCGGACGCCCCCGGAGGGCGCATCGAAAGACGCGGCACTCCGCGCCTCGCTCGAGCGACCCTCGACCGAGCCGCCTCGGGAGACCCTGGCGAGGGACGTGGACCACCACGCGTCGCACGAGCTGCCTTCGAGGGAGACCGCTGGAGAGAGGCCGCTGAGGGACTCGGCCCCCGGCACCTTGCACGAGACGCTCGCGAGTGAGGCTGCGGCCCACCGCTTCGCGTACGACACGCTGGCGCGGCGGCCCCGGGCCCGGCCCTGGTGGCATGAGCTGCTGCTGCTCCTCGGCGTGCACGGCGCCATCGCGATGACGGCGGTGGCCGGCCTGGCCCACGGCGCCTGGGTGGCGAACCGGGCCGACGTGCCCGTGGTGTTGGGCGTGGGGCTGCTGCTCACCGCGCTGCTGTCCTCCGGCGCCTATGTCGCCCTGGCACCTCGTCGCAGGACGGTGCCCTGGGGCGGCGTCATCGCCGTGATGCTCGCGGTGGGCGCCACCGTGGTGCTGTCGGGCTCCGGGGTGCGGACCGCGCCGCTCCTCGCTGGCATCCTCGGCTGCGCGGGCACCGAGCTGGCCGTGACGGCCGTGCCGCTGGCCCTCACGCTGGTGCTGCTGTGTCGCTCCGCGTACCACCCGGTGCGCGCGCTCGTGGCCGGACTGTCGGCTGGAGGCGTCAGCCTGCTGGTGCTCCACCTGCACTGCGCCGACGGGACGACACCTCACCTCCTCGCCGGGCATGTGGTCCCCTGGCTGGCCCTCGGAGGCGTCACCTTGCTCCTGCGCTCGCTGCTGCCCACTCGCAGTCACGCGCCCTGAGCGGCCTGCGCCTCCCCTGCCTGGACCTGTGCCCGGGTTCCGACAGGCCCATCACGAACATTGAAGCTTCCGCGTTCGGGATGGGTTAGTGGGAGGACCAATGAATGCCGATGAACCTCCGCCTGGGACGTCCTCCCAACGCGCGTTGTGGGCGCGGGCGCGAGAGCACCTGAGCCGTCTGATTCACGCGACCTTGCAGGCCTCCAACCGCCTGCGCCTGCCTGGCCCCTCGGTGCTGCCAGTGGCGGGCGCGGTGGTGGGCCTCTACAGCGGCCTGGCCGCTGGCATCTTCGCCAACCTCATCGGCCTGGTGACGGGCCTCACGTTCGGCGCGGCCGAGCTGGCGCACACGCTGCGCCGCAGCCAGCTGGTGACGCTGTGGGAGGCCTTCACCTCCGCGCGGTGGCATCCGGAGTACGCCATCATCGGCGCGCCGCTGGCGCTGGGCGGGCTGCTGCTCGCGCGCGTCATCGAGCCGGGAGGCCCGCGCGACGAGGTGAAGCGGCGGCTGCGGCTGCTCGCCCTGCTGACGCTGGGCGCGCTGTCGCTCTACTACCCGCTGGTGGCGCTGGCCGCGCTCAACAGCGTCTTCGGCCACTCGCACTCGCTGGCGGACGCGATTCCGCACCTGCCCTGGTGGCTGATGCTGCTGGCGCCCACGCTGGGCGGCATGGCGGTGGGACGGCTCCTGCGGGACAGGCCGGAGACGCATGGCCACGGCGTGCCGGAGGTGGTGCGCGCGGTGAAGAGCGGGGCCAACGTGGTGCCGGCGGACCGGGGCCTCTTGAAGCTGGTGGCGTCCGCCATCACCATCGGCTCGGGTGGCTCGGCCGGACGCGAGGGTCCCATCGTGTATGGCGGCGCGGCGTTCGCCTCGAGCGTGGGGCGCGTGCTGGGCTTCAGCCGGCGGGAGCTGTCCATCCTCCTGGCGTGCGGCGCGGGCGCGGGCATCTCCGCGTCGTTCAACGCGCCCATCGCCGGCGCGGTGTTCGCGATGGAAATCATCCTCCGCGAGTTCGAGCTGCGCGTCTTCTCCCCCATCATCCTGGCCAGCGTGGCGGGCACCCTGGTCAGCCAGGGCGTGCTGGGCGAGGCGCCCATGCTGCGGCAGGTGCCGTACGAGCTGGTGAGCGGCTCGGAGGTGCTGGCGTACGCGGCGCTGGGCATCGGCTGCGGCCTGCTGGCCTTCACCTTCGTGCGGCTGCTCCACGGGGTGGAGCACTTCTTCCACGGGCGGATGCCGGGGCAGCTGTCGCCGTGGCTGGGCAAGAAGTCGCTGCCGTTCCGCGCGGGCCTGGGCGGCCTGTGCGCGGGCGTGCTCGCGTTCGTCAGCCCCACGGTGTGGGGCAGCGGGCACGACTACATCAACCTGGCGGCGGTGGGGAAGCTGCCCTTCTTCTTCCTCGTGACGGCGTGCCTGCTCAAGCTCGTGGCCACCGCGGTCACCATCGGCTCGGGCGGCTCGGGCGGCACCTTCTTCCCGGCGGCCGTCATCGGCGCCATGGCGGGCGGGGCCTTCGGCACGCTGGTGCACTACTTCTTCCCGGCCAGCACCGGCCCCAGCGGGGCGTATGCGCTGGTGGGCATGGGCGGCGCGGTGGCGGCGCTCAACCGCGGCCCGCTCACCGGGATGATGATGATGTACGAGCTGAGCGGGAACCACGACATCATCCTCCCGCTGATGGTGACGTGCACCATCGCCTCCGCGCTGTGCCACTACCTCATCGAGCGCAAGCAGGCGAAGGTCGTGAGCGACGCGGACCTGCTGGAGAGCACCCCCGTGCAGGCGCTGATGGAGCACGTGGCCCCCGTGCCCGCGGGGCTGCCGGTGCGTCCCCTGGCGGACCTGCTGCTCAGGTCCGAGACGGGCGCGCTGCCGGTGCTCGACACGGCGGGCGAGGTGTACGGCATCGTCCAGGTGGAGCAGCTCCGCGAGGTGTGGAGCGACGAGTCCGTCTACCCGCTGCTGGTGGCGAGCGACTTGTCGCGCAAGCTGCCGGTGCTCTCGCCGGAGGCGGACCTGGCGCACGCGCTGCGGCTGATGGACCAGGAGGACGTGGACGCGCTGCCCGTCTCGGCGCCCACGGGCATCGCCACCCGGGGCCTGCTCACCCGCGCGGCCGTGCGCCGCTTCCTCTTCGCCCAGCACGCCCGGCACCACTCGCGCGGAGATGCGCCCATCAGCGCGTCCGAAGTCACGCACTGACGCTGGCCCCGAGTCGGGGGTCAGCGTCACCCCACTGAAGAGCCGCGTGGCGAGGGTGGTCGTCACGCGGGGGATGGGACATGCTGCGCCTCTTCCGGAGGCGTCCTTGGAGCTACGCCGCGCGACCCCAGCCGAGCATCCGCTGCTGCGCAACCTGTACCCGCTCTATCTGCACGACTTGAGCGAGTTCGGGGTCGGATACCGCCTGGACGAGCAGGGACACTGGGCGCCCAACTACCTGCCGACGTGGCTGTCCCCGTCGTCGGAGGTGCACCCGCTGCTCTTGCGCTGGGAGGACCGCACGGTGGGCTTCGCCTTCGTGGCCCAGGCGCCCTTCCCGTACATGACGCCGGGGCGCGACTTCCGGATGAGCGAGTTCTTCATCCTGCGCGGCGAGCGGGGCTACGGCCTGGGCCGGCGCGCCGCCGTGGCCGTGTTCGAGCGCTTCCGCGGCCTGTGGGAGGTATCCCAGCTGCCCGCCAACCACGCGGCCACGTCCTTCTGGCGCAAGGTCATCCGCGAGTACACGCAAGGGCGGTTCGAGGACACCTTCGTGGACGACTCGCCCGCGCAGATGTTCGACAACCGCGACCTGCCGCCGCGCTCCGGACGCTGAGCGCGGCGCGGGCGCTTCGCGCTACGGCTTGGGCTTCGCCTCGGGCGCCGGGGTGGTGGCGGCGGGCTCCTTCGCGGCGGGCGGCGCGGCGGGCTGGGCCTGCGAGCAGGAGGTGATGGCGCCCGACGGGTCGATGGCATCGCCGCCCGAGTCCACCTTGAGCACCTTGCGGCCCTCGCCCACGACGAAGGTGTAGCGCTTGGACACCGTCACCAGCGGCATCTTCACGTCGTAGGACTCGACGACCTTGCCCTGCGGGTCGGGGATGAAGGGGAACGGCGCCGCGAGCTCCGTCTTGAAGCGCTTGAGCGTCTCCGCGTCATCCGTGCTGAAGGCCAGCACGCGCCCCTGCAGCTTCTCGATTTCGGCGTGCCGGGCGGTGAAGGCCTTGAGCTGCTTGGTGCACCCGCCCGTGAAGGCCTTGGGGAAGAAGGCGACGATGACGGGGCCCTGCTTCACCATCTCCGACAGGATGTAGACCTTGCCGTCGGTGTCCTTCACCGTGAAGTCCGGGGCGGTGTCCCCCACGTTGGGGATGGCGGCAGTGAGCAGGCCTGCGAGCAGTACGGGAGCGAGCATGCGGCGGATAAGAGCGGACCCGTCCCTCCGCACGCAAGCGGGCCCGAGGACCTACGTCGTCTCACCCATCCGCGCCCACACCGCCGACGCGGCCTCGCGCGCCTGCTCCGCGACCACCGAGGGGTTCACCGACAAGGGCCGGCGCGCCCACATGCGCCACACCCCGTCCACCATCACCGCCTCCACGTGCCGGCTGCCCAGGCCGAACACCACGTGCCACGCCAGGTTCTCCGCCGTCAGCGGCGTGGCGGGCAGGTAGTCGAGCACCAGCAGGTCCGCGAGCGCGCCCTCGCGCATGGAGCCCATGGGCACGCCGAAGTGCGCGGACGCCAGCCGGTGGCCATTGGCGAGGTAGCGCAGCACGTCGATGACCTGCCCCGCCTCGCGCGAGCGCAGGTACGCCGCCTGGGCCTCGGCGAAGAGGTCCGCGGACACGCCATCCACGCCCAGCGTGGCGCGCGCGCCGAACTTCAGCGCCGGCGCGTAGCCCACCTCCAGGCCCTGGTTGGCGCGCGGCGTGTGCACCATCCACGCGCCCGTCGCAATCACCTGCGCCAGGTCCGCCCACGCCAGGTGACCCACGTGTGCCAGCTGGCTGCGCGGTGACAACAGGCCCGCGGCCAGGAGCCTGGGCACCGGCGAGTCACCGTGTCGCTCGTTGGACAGGCGCTCGTCGAGCGGGTCCTCGGCCAGGGGGATGTGCAGGCCGGTGTTGGCGGTCTTCACGGCCTCGGTCAACCCTTGGAGCGCGTCGGGTCCCAGCGTGAAGCAGGGACCGGCGCCCACCTGTCCGCGGAAGCGACCCTGTGCCTTCTGGGCGAAGGCCACCGTCTCCTCCAGGCCCTCCTCGCGGCCCACGGCGCCGGAGCGGTCCGACACGGCGTAGGCCAGCACGCCGCGGACGCCCACCTCGTGGAGTCCGCGCGCCAGACGCACCAGCGAACCGGCCACCGCGCTCGGGGAGGAGTGCAGGTTGACCACGGTGGTGGTGCCGCACTGGAGCGCCTCCAGGCCCCCCGCGCAGGCGGCCACCTGGACGGCGTCCAGGTCCAGCGCGTCCTCGTAGGGCCAGAGCACCTTCTCCAGGCTGTCCTGGTACGTCTCCATCGCCTTGCGCGGCATGCCCCGTCCGAGCACGGCGTGCAGCCGGTGGTGCGCGCTCACCAGGCCCGGGAAGACGAGCTTGCCGGAGAGGGCCACCACCTCGTCGTCTGGCTCAGGGGTCAGGTCCGGCCCTCGCGCGACGATGCGCTCGCCCTCGATGCGCAGGTCCACGCGCTCCACCACCGCGGGCTCCAACTCGACGACGTAACCACCCTTGAGGACGGTTCCCAACATCCCTCCGAACGAAGAACGAAGCGCGGCAGCGGGCCCGGACGTTAGCACTCCCACTCCCTCATCGCGCGAGCGAGCAGATGGGGCGCCCACACTCCGCGAAGGCCCACCGCACCACCCGCGACGTCGGACGCGGCGGCCCTCACCGAGCAAGGGCACGGCGTACGGCACACCCTGGCGCACACCTCGATGTGGGTGCCGAGGTGAAGGCGCGTCGCACGAACACATCGGGGCACACGGTTCGAGCCTCGATGAGGTGAGGTGAGACCCTACCGAGATGAGGCTCCACCTCATCCTGTTCGGACCTCTTCCTGACGAGGAGGAAGTCTCCCTGGCGAGCGCCGCAGCGCCCACCTCGTTCGGGCCTCGCCTCAAGGAGGAGGAAGTCTCCTTGGTGAGCGTCGCGGCGCCCGCCTCATTCGGGCCTCGCCCTGACGAGGAGGGAACATCCCTGGCGAGCGTCGCGGCGCCCACCTCGTTCGGGCCTCGCCCTGACGAGGAGGGAACATCCCTGGCGAGCGTCGCGGCGCCCACCTCGCTCGAGTCGCGCCTCACAGAGGAGGGAGGCTCGCGGCGCCACGTTGACCTCCCCACCCTGTTCGAGCTTCGCCCCCCGATGAGGTGAGCACCTCCCCGCGAAGCACCTCGCCGCCCATCGACACTCCGGCGGCGAGCCCGACCCAGGCCCTGCGGGCCAGCCTCCCTCGGGAGAACGAACGTTTCCGCACACCGGGGAGAGGGCCTCGCGGGCGGGCATGTGTCGGCAGATCGGCGTCCGGGCGCCCTCGAGGCCCGCGCCCATGCCTCCGACGGGCACCGTACCAACGCGTACGAACGTCACGTTCGAGGGTATCCCGCGAGGCCCTCGCCACGTGGAAACCCCGTGCTCCCACGCGGGCCGTGTCCGCCACCAGGACAGGAGCGCCGGGCGAGCGGGCCCGGGACGAGACCGAGCGGGCATGCCCCCTCGAACTTCTGAGGGGGCACGGAGACAGGCTCTCCACGTAGACTGGCGCCATCTTGGAGTCGGGTCCGAACACCTATTGGGTCGGTCGCTACCGTCTGTCCGCGCGCATCGCGACGGGCGGCATGGCGGAGGTCTACCTGGGCCGGCGCTTCGAGGATGACGGCCAGCGCGGGCCCGCCGTCGCGGTGAAGCGGCTGATGCCCCACCTCGCCTCGGACCGGCGCGTGGTGCAGATGTTCCTCAACGAGGCGCGCATCACCGCGCAGGTGCGCCACCCCAACGTCGTCGCCATCCTCGAGCTGGGCATGGAGGGCACCGAGCCCTTCATCGCGATGGAGCTGCTCGAGGGGCGCTCCTTCGCGGAGCTGCGCCAGGAGGCCGCCGAGCGCGGCCAGCGCGTCCCCCTGGGCATCACCCTGCGCGTGCTCGTGGAGGCCTGCCGCGGCCTGGACGCCGCGCACCGGGCGGTGGACGAGGCGGGCCGCCCCCTGCGCATCGTCCACCGCGACTTCACACCGGACAACATCCACGTCGGCGTCAACGGCGCGGTGAAGGTCATCGACTTCGGCATCGCCAAGGCGGACGCGCTCGGCGCGGGCACCGAGCCCGGCGTACTCAAGGGCAAGTTCTTCTACATGTCGCCGGAGATGATCGCCGGCAAGCCCGTGGACCACCGCGCGGACCTCTTCGCCGCGGGCGTCATGTTGTACGAGCAATTGTGTGGCCGCAGACCCTTCACCGGCATGACGGCCGAGGAAGTCCTGGGCCGCATCGCCGAGGGCCGCGTCCGCCCGCCCACCGGCTTCGACCCGTCCGTCCCCGGCGCGCTGGAGCTGGTGTGCCTCACCGCGCTCCAGCGGGACCCCGCCTCACGCTTCGACAGCCTCGAGTCCTTCATCGACGCCATCGAGGCCATCGGCGGCCCCGCCGAGGTCGCCACCGCGGAGGACGTCGCCGCCTACGTCGACACCCTCTTCCCGCCGGAGAAGGACCCCAAGCGCCAGGCCCTCCGACGCGCGCGCATGGCGGACCCGTCCCACGGAGGCACGCCGCCGGGCCCTCGCCGCTACGAGCCCAACGTGGCCCCCCACGCCGCGATGACGGTGCCCACCGGCTGGCCCGTGCTGCCCGACGTGGGCGCCACGGTCCATGACGAGCCCTTCCCCGTGCCCGCGGGCACGGCGAGCGCCGAGCCCATCGCTCCGAATGTCGTGAAGCCGACGCGCGTCCCCTCTCCGACGGACTCGACGCCGCCCACGCGCGGCGCTCCCTCCGGCATCGGCGAGGGCGGCCCGGCGCGCCGTCGCGGCTCTCGTGTGGCGGCCATCCTGGCCGGGGTGCTCGGGCTGGCGGCGCTCGGGGGCGGAGGGGTGTGGTACCTGAAGCGCGCGGCGGCGGCGCCCCAGGAGCGGCTGGCGAAGGCGACGGCCGCGGACACGGCGGCCGAGAAGAAGGCGCTGCTCTCCGGGCTGGGCGCCGACGTGCGCGCCTCGGCGGAGGAGCTGGCCCAGGCGGGCACGCTGCTCGTCGACGCGGGCGCCTTCCCCGAGGTGGCCGAGCTGGCGGAGTCCTTCACCGCGCGCTTCCCGAAGGAGCTGGAGGCGCACCTGCTCGCGGCGCGGGCGGCGACGGAGCTCAACCGAGGCAAGCGGGCCGAGCGCGCGCTGGACGAGGCGCTGGCGCTGGCGCCCAAGGATTTGCGCCCCTCGCTGATGCTGGCGGACCTGCGCGAGCGCCAGGGCGACCTGCCGGGCGCGGTGGCGGCGCTGGCGAAGGCGTATGTGCTCAAGCCGGGCTCGCCGAAGGTGGCGCCCCGCTTCGGCCGGATGTTGTCGCAGAGCGGACGGCTGGACGAGGCGGCCTCGGTGCTGTCGGCCTGGACCCGCGAGCGGGACGACGCGGCCAGCCTGGCGGAGCTGGGCTTCGTGCGCTTCCGTCAAGAGCGCGTGGACGAGGCCGCGGCGCTGCTCCGGCGCGCGCTGCGCAAGGACGGCCGGCTGGCCGTGGCGCACTACTACCTGGGGGCCGTCCTCTTCCGACAGGGCGACAGCGCGGGAGCCGAGCGCGCCTATCGGGAGGCGGACAAGCTGGCGCCGGAGGACCCCCGGGCCCTGGCCGCGCGTTGTCAGCTCCACGCTCATGGCGGCAACGCGGTGGCCGTGGCCGAGGTGAAGCGTACGCTGGAGGAACGATTCCCCGACCGCGCGACGCGGCTCGCGGCGGAGTGCCAGGCGGGGAATTAGCTTCTCCCCCATGCACCGCGGCCCCTTCCTGGCACTGCTCTTCCTGACGGCTCTGGGCTGTTCCTCGTCACCCGACACCCGGCCGGAGCCCCAGGCGCCGCCGGAGCCGGACGCGGGCACGCCCATGGCGGAGCCCCAGGTGCCGGACCGCGCGTCCTGCCAGGGACTGTCCGCGGGCCCGGGTACCCACGACTGGACAGTGACCCACGACGGACGGGAGCGCGCCTACCGGGTGCATGTGCCCCCCGGCTACGACGCCACCCGCCCCACGCCCACCGTGGTGGCCTTCCACGGCTATGGCTCCAACCCCGAGCAGCTGGAGCGGCAGACGGGCCTGTCCACGCTCGCCGACACCGAGGGCTTCCTCGTCGTGTACCCGCGAGGCCTCAGCGCCCAGGAGCTCAACGGCGGCCCGCCTCCGCCCCTCCAGGACAACACCCGGGGATGGAATGCGGGCGCGTGCTGCGGCTCGTCCCAGATATCCCAGGTGGACGACGTGGGCTTCGTGGACGCGATGATGGCGGACCTGGACACGCACGTGTGCGTGGACCCTCGGCGCACGTTCGCCACGGGCTTCTCCAACGGGGGCTTCTTCTCGTACCGGCTGGCCTGTGAGCGCGCGGGGCGCTTCGCCGCCGTCGCCCCCGTGTCCGGCATGGCGCCCTCGAGCGGGTGCTCGCCGTCCCGCCCCGTGCCGGTGCTGCACATCCACGGCACGGAGGACACCGTCATCCTCTACGAGGGGGGCAGCAACATCCCCTTCGGTCGTCCCTACCCCTCCGCGCGGGACTCGGTGCGAGGCTGGGCGGAGCGCAACGGCTGCGGTGGGCCGGAGGAGCAGACGTATCAGCGGGGCAACAGCACCTGCGTGGCGTTCACCGGCTGTACTCCGGAGAGCGCCACCGCGTCGCTGTGCACCGTGCAGGGTGGCAACCACACGTGGCCCGGCAGTCCCGTGAGCTCGGGCAACCCCACGCGCGACTTGGACGCCTCGCTCGAGGCCTGGCGCTTCTTCCAGGGCCGACCGCGCCCCTGACGCACAGGAGACTTCTTCCGTGAGCACACGCACGCTCGTCATCAACGCCGACGATTTGGGGCACGACCCCGCCATCACCCGAGGGATTCTCAAGGCCATGCGGGAGGGGGTCGTCTCCTCGGCCTCCCTCATGGTGAACACGCCCTACTCCGAGGCCGCGGCCCAGGAGTCGGGGGGCCTGTCACTCGGGCTGCACCTGGACCTGGCCCGGGGCCAGCCGCTGTGGAGCGAGTTCCCCCGCGAGTCGCTGGGGGCCCAGGGACAGTTCACCGAGGGGCGCGCCGCCGGGCTGACCGCGGACGTGGTGGAGGCGGAGACGCGCGCCCAGCTGGAGCGCTTCACCCAGCTCACGGGCCGCGCCCCGAAGCACATCGACGTGCACCGGCATCTGCACCTGCACGCGAACGTGCTGGAGGGCGTGGCGAAGGCCGCCAAGGACGCGAAGGTGCCCGTGCGCGCGCTCGACTCCATCATGCGCCACGCGCTGAAGAAGCTCGGCGTGCCCACGAACACGCACTTCGTGGGGGACACGAGCGACGACCCGTACTGGACGCTGGAGCGGCTGGAGGCGGAGCTGGTGGCGCTGCCCTCCGAGGGCATCATCGAGCTGATGTGCCACCCGGGCTACCGCCCCGAGAAGGTGAAGAGCAGCTACGCCGCGCAGCGCGAGGTGGAGCTGGCCACCTTCGTGGACCCGAAGGCGAAGGAGGCCCTGTCGCGCCTGGGGCTCACGCCGGTGGACTTCGGCGTGCTCGCGCCCGCGAGCTGAGGCCTCGCCGAGCACCGAGGCGCGAGGGAGGGCTCCAACGCACGCGCGCAAACGGCGCGACCCACGGCCCCCCCACGGAGGCTCAGGCCCGGGGCAGCAGCCCCACCTGGGCCACCTCTTCGACGACGTTCGTCGCCGTCGCCGTCCTGCGCCGCTCCTGCGTCAGCACGTTGCGCACGCGCGCCACCAGCTCATCGGCGACGTACGGACGCGTGCACAGCGACGTCTCCTCCTGGGCCCACCAGGGCCGTGCGTCCCCGGCCAGCAGGATCGGCACCGGGCGCGCGCGCGGCAGCGTGGCGAACGTCTCCAGGAACACCCCCGCCTGTCCATGCGTCGCGGACGTGGACAGCACGATGAGGTCCACCGGCAGGTGCGTGGCCCGCCGGAGCGCCTCCGCCCCGTCCCTCGCCGTGAGCACCTCGAAGCCCTCCGCGCACAGCACGCGCTCGGCCATCGCCTCCTGGGCCGAGTCCTCGTCCAAGAGCAGCACCCGCCGGGGCAGCCGCTTCACCTCGTGCGCCGGCATGCGCGGCAGGCTCACGGTGAAGGTGCTCCCATGGCCCTCGGCGCTCGCCAGCGTCAGCGCGCCCCCGTGCAGCCTCGCGATGGAGTGGCTGATGAACAACCCCAGCCCCAGGCCCCCGAAGTTGCGGTGCGACACGTTGCGCGCCCGGTAGAAGCGCTGGAACACCTGCGACTGGTCCGCGCCCGGAATCCCGATGCCGTGGTCCTGCACGTGGATGCGCGACTCGCTCGCCAGCTTCTCCACCCGCACCACAATCGGCTCCCCGGGCGGGCTGTACTTGTGCGCGTTCTCCAGCAGGTTCACCAACACCTGCTCCAGCCTGTCCCTGTCGCCGCGCACCCACACCCGCTCGCGAGGCACCTCCACCGAGAAGGGCCGCTCGAAGGCCGCGCGGAAGTGGTCCACCACCTCCGCCACCAGCTGCCCCAGCTCCAGCGGGGCCAGGTCCAGGGCCAGCCGCCCCGCGTCCAGCCTCGACGCGTCCAGGAGGTCGTCCACCAGCCCCACCAGCCGCTCGACCTGGCGCTTGGACTTCAGCACCGTGGACAGCTCCAGCGGCTGCCCCAGCGTGAGCCGGCGCTCCATCGTGTACAGGCCCAGCTTCAGCGGCGTGAGCGGCGTCTTCAGCTCGTGGCTCGCGATGGACATGAACTCCTCGCGCACCTGGAGCGCCGCCTTCGCCTCCCTCAGGAGCCGCGCGTTCTCCACCGCCACAGCGAGCTGGTTGGCCGCCGCCGTCCACAGCTCCAGCTCCCGCGCGGAGAAGGACGTGCCCTGCTCCTTGTAGAGCAGCAGCAACCCCACCGTGCGCCGGGGCGCGCACAGCGGCACCGCCGCGAAGATGGAGCCCAGCGAGTCCCCATACCCGCGCTGGATGCCCAGCTGCGCCTGCCTCAGGGCCAGCGCCTGGTGGAACGGGTCCTCCGTCGGATCGAACAAGTCTTCATGGGTCTCGGACCCGGCCAGGTCCGACACCGCCGAGCGGCGCAGCTCCGTGCCGTCCTCCTCGCAGAGGTACACCTCCGCGCGGCGCACCTGGGCGCACCGCACCAGCGCCACCACCGCCGCCGCGCAGACGCTGTCCACCTCCAGCGACTCGCCCACGGCGCGGGCAATCTCGCGCACCGCCAGCGAGAAGGCCCCGTCGTCATCCACGCCGGAGGGCTCCACCACCAGCCAGGCGCCGGGCACCTCCTCCTCGCGCCCCGGCTTCACCTGCACGCGCACCTGATGCAGCTCGCGGGTGATGACGTGGCCGGTGTGGGCGCGGCCCTCGCGGACCGCCAGCTCTATCGCCTCCAGGCTCCGGCCCTGCTCCAGCGCGGACAGGAGGCTGTGGCCCGGACGCAGCGCCATGCCCGTCTTGCGGGCGAAGCTCGCCTCACACCACTGGACGCACAGGTCGGGACCGACGCGCACCAGGGCCTGGGGGAGACACGAGAAGGCTTCTTCGACGTCGGGGGGAAGCGTCATGTGCTCGGGAAGGTGGCGGGGGCCTTCCCGGGATTATGAACCCCGCGGCGAAGGCGCAACCGAGGGCCCCCCCGCTTTCCCTGCTGGTGGACGGGTGCCGCGTTGAGGGCTCGACAGAACCCCTGGCGGGCCTCCCGAAAGGCTCCACGCCACGTCGTGGATGACACGTAGCGATGGTGTGCTAGACGACAGCGCCATGCCTTCGCAGCCGACCAAGGACCTACAGACCTTCCCCAACCCGGCGCCCGAGCGCGACTACGAAATCGCGTTCGACGTCCCGGAGTTCACCTGCCTCTGCCCGCTCACGGGGCAGCCGGACTTCGCCCGGTTCAAGATTACGTACGTCCCGGACCAGAGCTGCATCGAGCTCAAGAGCCTCAAGCTCTACATGTGGGCGTACCGCAACGAGGGCGCCTTCCACGAGAAGGTCACCAACACCATCGCCGAGGACATCATCAAGGCCATCCAGCCGCGCAAGCTGACGGTGGTGGGTGACTGGTTCGTGCGCGGTGGCATCGGAACCATCGTCACCGTCACGCACGAGAAGAAGCAGGCGTAAGCGCCCCGTGCGGGGTGGACGGACGCCAGGAGCGCCGTCCCTCCGGACGCCTGGGCCTACTCCACCTTGTCGAAGATGGCGTCGGCCTTCTTGTTGAGGTCCGTCTCCAGGCGATCAGCCGCCTTGTGCACGTTCTCCAGGCGCCGCGCGGCGGCGGCCTCGGGGTCCGTCCTGGCCGGCCGCTGCATGACGTACCACGCGGCGGCGGCGAGGACTCCAAAGCCCAGCACGAAGGTAACGATGCGTCCCATGACTGCCTCCTGTCCTCGTCAGCGCGTGAGCTGCTGAACGAGCGGCGCCCACTGCGCCTGGGTGAAGTAGAGCCCGGTGCCCGCGGCGGACGCCAGCACCAGCGCCGCCAGCGCCCACTTGAGCTTGCCACCGGAGCGTGAGCGCGAGGTATCGAAGACCTCCGCCGCCGCGTCCAGCTCCTGGGGCCGCAAGAGCTGCTGGGCCTCCGTCTCGGTGAGCTTCTGGCGGTGGCGCAGGAAGGCGACGAGCAGCCCCGCGTGCGACACCTGGACCTCCTCGGCGAGGAACACGTCCAGCTCGCGGCGCATGGCGGCGGCGTCCGGGAAGCGGTCCTCGGGCTTCACCTCCATGGCGCGCTGGATGATGCGCACCAGGGGCGTGGGCACGTTGGGGGCCACCTTGTTGAGTGGCGTGTACTTGCCGTCGCGAATCTTCGCGAAGACCTCTCCCGCCGTCTTGCCGTGGAAGGGCCGGGCGCCGGAGAGGGCTTCGTAGAGCAGCACGCCCAGCGAGAAGATGTCGGTGCGGCCATCCAGGGGCGCGCCCGTCACCTGCTCCGGGGACATGTACGACGGCGTGCCCACGGCCATGCCCGCCTGGGTGAGGGCCTCCAGGCCCACGTCCTTGGCGATGCCGAAGTCCATCAGCTTCACGTCACCGGACTTGGTGAGCATGACGTTGGCGGGCTTCAGGTCACGGTGGATGATGTGCCGGAAGTGCGCGTGGTCCAGCGCGCTGGCGATGCGCGCGGCGATGACACCCGTGACGTCCGGGGGCAGCGGCCCTTCCTTGATGAGCGTGTGCAGGGTGGGGCCGTCCACCAGCTCCATCACCATGAACATGCTGTCGTTCTTCTCCACGAGGTCGTAGAGCGTGACGATGTTCTGGTGACGGAAGGCGGCCAGCGCGAGCGACTCCCGCCGGAAGCGCGACAAGGTCTCGCGGTCTCGCTTGCCCTCGGGCAGCAATTCCTTGATGGCCACCTCGCGCTGAATCATCTCGTGGAGGCCGCGATACACGACGGCCATCCCACCTCGGCCCAGCTCTCCGAGCACTCGATACGCGCCAATCTTGCGATGACGCACGCTTCTTTCCGCGGCAGGCACGGGCGAAGGGTACAGAAGTGGACGCGCACCGTCGATGTCTCACGTGGTGTGGCACCGTCCGTCCAAGTCGAAGAAGTCCAAACACAACAGCAAGCAATGCCACCCGAGCCAGTACTGGGATGGCGATGAGTGCCGTCACAAGGGCAAGGGCAAGGGCGCACGCAAGCACGACGGGTGAAGTCCCCCCGCCCGCCTCCACCCGGGGCCCGTCCCCCTTCGTCCGGGAGAGTTGTAGGGTGGGCCGGTGATGCGTCCCGAAGCCGCCGTCCTCCCGTCGCCCGTGCCCGCCCTCGTCCCCGGAGCGCTCGTCCCGGAGCGGGAGGATGAGCGGTGCACGCTGCTGGACGGCGGCACCGAGGCGTACCCCCGGATGCTGGAGGCCATCTCCTTCGCCCGGCACCGCATCCACCTGGAGGTCTACACCTTCGAGCGCGAGGGCGTGGGCGCGCTCTTCGTGGACGCGCTCGTCGCCGCGGCGAAGCGGGGCGTGTCGGTGAAGGTGGTGGTGGACGGCTGGGGCAGCATCGGCAACAGCGCGTATCTCACCGAGACGCTGCGGGCCGCGGGCGCGAAGGTGCGGGTGTACAACCCGCTCACGTCGCTGTGCCTGGGGCGCTCGTGGCGCAACCACCGCAAGATTCTGCTCGTCGACGACACGGTGGCGTTCCTGGGTGGCATCAACATCGGGGATGCGTACGCGGCCCGGGGTGACGTGCCCGGTTGGGCGGACCTGGCCGTGGAGCTGCGAGGCGACATCTGCCGGCAGCTGGGCGAGAAGCTCACCGCGGGCGCGGCGGCGCTGACGTCCGGCGCGGTGCGCCTGTTCCTGTCCGGCTTCGCGGGAGGCCACCGGCTGCGCAAGCGCTACCTCTCCGCCATCGACGGCGCCAAGCACGAGGTGCTGCTCGCCCACGCGTACTTCCTGCCCGACGCGGCCTTCGTGCGGGCGCTGACGCGGGCGGCGCGCCGGGGCGTGCGGGTGTCGCTGCTGCTCGCGGGCCGCAGCGACGTCCTCTTCGCCAGGGCCGCCACCATGCGGCTGTACGGCACCTTCCTGCGCGCGGGCGTGAGCATCCACGAGTGGACCGCGTCCACGCTGCACGCCAAGGCGGCGGTGGTGGATGGCCGGACGCTGCTCGTGGGCAGCTTCAACCTGGACCCGCTCTCGCTGGTGAACCTGGAGACGCTGGTGGAGGCCGAGGAGCCCGGCGTGGCGGCGCAGGCGGCGCTGTGGCTGGAGAAGCACCTGGCGCTCTCGCGGAGCGTGCTGCTCGACCAATGCGGCCGCTCGGGGTTGCAGCGGTGGCTGTTGGATGTCGTGGGCCTGGCGGTGGCGCGCTTCGCGGAGCGCTTCGCCAGCTTCATCGGCCGGCGCCGCAAGCGCTGAGGACCCCGCGTCACCTGGACGTCACACTGCCAGAGGGGAGCGCTCCGCCGAGTGGCCGCTCCCGTCGATGACGTGCTGCGCGAGGCGTCCGGGGGCTCTACACTGCCCTCAGCCCGACCATGCCAAGACGCCACCCCCTCCAGCCCGTACTCGCCGCCATCGACGTGGGGACGAACGCCGTCCGCTTGGAGCTCGCCCGGCCGGATGCCGACGGGGCGCTCGAGACGCTGCACCAGGAACGCGACCCCATCCGCCCCGGTGAGGGCGTCTTCGCCACGGGCACCATGCCCGAGGCCACCGCCCAGCGGCTGCTCTCCACGCTGCGCCGGTACTCGGCCCTGTGCCGTCGCCACAAGGCGCAGGTCCGCGCGGTGGCCACCAGCGCCCTGCGCGAGGCGCGCAACGCCCCGGACATCGTCCGCCGCGTGCGCGAGGAGTCGGGCCTCAACCTGGAGGTCGTCAGCGGCAAGGAGGAGGCGCGCCTCATCTGCCTGGGCGTGCTGCACCGCAAGCCCCCAGGCACGCGCTCGCTGCTCATCGACATCGGCGGGGGCAGCACCGAGGTGGCCACCGCCGTGGGCGAGCGGCCCGACAACCTGTGGAGCCTGGGGCTCGGCTCGGTGCGGCTCACGGAGGTGTTCGACGCGTCGCGCTCGGTGACGACGAAGCAGCTGCGCCTGATGCGCGGCTTCGTGTCGGAGGTGCTGGGCAAGACGCTGCCGCCCAAGCTGCCGCACCTGCCCCGGGTGGCGCTCGGCTCGTCGGGCACCATCAACGCGGTGGTGTCCTTCGCTGCGGCGGAGAACAGCGGCAACGCCACCGTGCGCCAGCTCACGCAGACGGTGGAGATGCTGGCGCAGATGCCGGTGGAGCGGCGCAGGAAGCGCTTCGACCCCAAGCGCGCGGACATCATCGTCTCCGGCGCCGTCATCCTCGAGGGCGTGGCGAAGTACCTGGGCATCGAGTCCGTCAGCGTCGTCAACCGAGGCCTGCGCGACGGCATCCTGGTGGACCTGCTCTACCGCCAGGAGGCGCATCAGCCGGACGACGACCACAGCCTGTCCGACGCGGCCACCGCCATGGGCCAGCGCTTCTTCTTCGACGAGAAGCACGCCAAGCAGGTGACGCGGCTGGCGCTGCGGCTCTTCGATGATTTGGCCGCCCTGCACCAGCTGCCGCTGTCGGTGCGCCCGTATCTGGAGACGGCCGCGCTGCTCCACGACATCGGCCACGCGGTGAACTACGAGCGGCACCACAAGCACACGTACTACCTCATCCGGCACGCGGACATCCCAGGCCTGTCGGACCGCGAGCGGGAGCTGGTGGCCCGCGTGGCGCGCTACCACCGCAGGAGCCCTCCGGAGCTGGCCCACTCGGGCATGGTGGGGCTGACGCCCACCGAGGCCCGCACCGTGCGCAAGCTCGCCACCCTGCTGCGCGTGGCCAACGCGCTGGACCACAGCCACCACCAGCCCATCAAGGACTTCCGCGCCACCAACGGGCGCGACGGCGTGGCGATTCATCTGCACGCGCGCCAGCCGGTGGACCTGGAGCTGTGGAACGCGGAGCGCGAGGTGCTGCCCTTCCGCCGCGTCTTCGGCCGCAAGCTCACCTTCCACGTGCACCACACCGCGGGGCGCTGACGCACGGCCCCCCGGCCGCTGGCCGGAAGAGGAGGCTGTCCGCGCTTTGCCCCCACCCGGACGGATGCCCACGCTGAATGGCGTGTGGGGCCGTCCGCGGGCGGGCCCTTTCGTCTTTCCAGACACGGGCCCCTGGCAGGGGAGGAGCAGTCCGATGAAGGCCATCGTATTCCATGGGATTGGGGACATCCGGCTCGACGACGTGGAGGAGCCCCAGTTGGAGAAGCCCACGGACGCCATCGTCAAGCTGTCGGCGAGCGCCATCTGTGGCACGGACCTGCACATGATTCGCGGGACGATGCCGGGGATGAAGCCGGGCACCATCCTGGGCCACGAGGGCGTGGGCTACATCGAGGCGCTCGGCGAGGACGTGCGCAACTTCAACGTGGGTGATCGCGTGGTCATCCCGTCCACCATCGCCTGCGGCAACTGCGTGTACTGCCGCGCGGGCTACCATTCGCAGTGCAACGACGCGAACCCCAACGGCGCCGCCGCGGGCACGGCCTTCTTCGGAGGCCCCGCGCCGACGGGCCCCTTCCACGGCATGCAGGCGGAGAAGGTGCGCGTGCCCTTCGCCAACGCGGGGCTGGTGAGGATTCCGGACGGCGTCAGCGACGAGCAGGCCATCCTCGTCTCGGACATCTTCCCGACGGGCTACTTCGGCGCGGAGCTGGCGGAAATCAAACCCGGGGACACCGTGGCGGTGTTCGGCTGCGGCCCGGTGGGGTTGTTCGCCATCGTCAGCGCGAAGCTGTTCGGCGCCGGCCGCATCTTCGCCATCGACTGCCACGAGGACCGGCTGGAGCTGGCGCGCGCGCAGGGCGCGGAGGTCATCCACTTCGATGAAGAGGAGCCGGTGGCGACGCTGCTGCGCCTGACGAACGGCATCGGCGTGGACCGGGCCATCGACGCGGTGGGCGTGGACGCGGTGCACGCGCACGCAGGGCCTGCCGCGAAGGAGGCCCAGGCCCAGAAGGCGGAGCTCAAGCGCGAGGTGAAGGAGGCCGCGCCCAAGACGAACCCGGACGGCGACAACTGGGTGCCTGGCGACGCGCCCGCGCAGGTGCTCCAGTGGGCGGTGGCGGGCCTGGCCAAGGCGGGCACGCTGTCCATCATCGGCGTCTACCCGCAGCAGGTGCGCACGTTCCCCATCGGCGCGGCGATGAACAAGAACCTCACGCTCAAGATGGGCAACTGCAACCACCGCAAGTACATCCCCCGGCTGCTGGAGCTGGTGCGCACCGGAGAGGTGGACCCCACGGCCATCCTCTCGCACGTGGAGCCCATGGCCAGCGCGCTGGACGCCTACCGCAACTTCGACTTGCGCAAGCCCGGCTGGGTGAAGGTGGAGCTGGAGCCCTCGCAGCTCCAGTGAGCCCCAGCCCTCACGTGTCCAAGAGGAGGCACGAGTCCCCGAACTCGTGCCCCAGGTAGCCCTTCGCCTCCGCGTGCGCGGCCGCGTCTCCGAGCAGGGACAGCGGGGCGAAGGCCTGGAGCAGCGCGTGGTGGCTGGTGCCCGGCTCGTGCATGCCGGTGAGCAGGCCGTCCACCACGCGCGGCACGAAGCCCGGCCCCAGGAGGAGGTCCGTCACCGACTCTCCCGCCACCAGCCGTCCGCCGTTCATCGCCGCCCTGCCCTCCAGCGCGCGAACCACCGTGGTGCCCACCGCGACGACACGTCCTCCCTCCGCGCGTGTGGCCTGCACCTGGGCCACCGTGACAGCGGGGATGTCCGAGCGCTCGGGCCGGGGCAGCGCCGCGTCCAACACCGCGTCTCCCGTCGAGGACAGGCCCGCCGCGTGGGTGAGCGACGCGAGCCTCACACCGCGACGGCGCAGGGCGAGCAGCAGGTTCCAGGTGAGGGGCAGTCCCGCCGAAGGTGCCTCCACGGCCCAGGGCCTGGCGCCATAGCCCGTCTGCACATGCCACAGGGACAGCGGCGCCAGGGTGTGCGCGTACTGCACGGGGCGGCCGCCCTGGTAGAGCGCGGACCAGAGGTCGGCGCCGTCGTCATCGAAGGCCACGCGCAACAGACGCGGCGAGGGAGGCAGCACCTCCACCACCCGCGCGGACAGGCCGACGACGGTGAGGCGAGCACCCGCTTCGAGCACGGGCGGTGAGGGGCGGTCCTCGGTGCGCTTGCGCCAGTCCCCCGCGCCGAAGAGCACGGCGAGCCACGTCCCGTCCGGTTCGTGCGACAGCAGGCGCAGCTCGATGCGCTCCGCGGCCGCCGTGCGCCCCTGCAGCGAGGCGGGGAACGTGGCCGCGTCGTTCACCACCAGCAGGTCCTTCTCGCGCAGGAGCGAGGGCAACTCCCTCAGGTGGGCGTCCTGGAAGCGGCGGGCGCGGGGCTCCACGTGCAAGAGCCGCCCTTCCTCCGGATGTTCTCCAGGCCAACGCGCGGGCTTCATGCGGCCTCCAGGCGCGAGGCCTCCAGGCGCGAGCCGCTGGGCGGAAGCGGGCGCTCCACCCACGCCACGATGCGCGCGGCCACGTCCTCGGGTCGGGCCAGCGTGGAGCGGTCGGCGTCCGGTATCGCGTCGGCGTGCATGCGCGTGTCCATCTCGCCGGGGTCCACGCTGAGGAAGTGCACCCCCGTGCCCTCCAGCTCCGCGGCCCAGATGCGGCCCAGGTGCTCCAGCGCGCTCTTGGACACGCTGTAGGCGCCCCAGCGCGGATAGGACGCCACCGCCGCGTCGGAGGTGATGTTCACCACCAGCCCGCCCCCGCGCACCACCATGTTGCCCACCACCGCCTTGGAGAGCCGGAAGGGCCCCACCAGGTTGACCTCGAGCACGCGCTGCAGGTCCTCGCACGCGGTGTCGAGCAGCAGCGGCAGCGGCGTGGGCCCCAGCGTGCTCGCGTTGTGCACCAGCACGTCCACGGGGCCCACCAGCGACGCGGCCACGCCGACGAGCCGGTAGATGGACTCCTTGTCGCCCACGTCGTAGGCGAGCCCGTGCGCCTCCAGTCCCTCGGCGCGCAGGGCCTCCGCCACGGCCTCCAACGGTTGCGCGTGCCGGGCCACTCCGACCACCCGCGCGCCCCGACGCGCGAAGTGGCCCATGAGGGCCTTGCCCAGCCCCTGGCTCGCGCCCGTCACCAGGACTGCCTTTCCCATTAAATCCATTCGGATGTCCTCCTTGCCGGGATGGATATCCGGGGGACGTTGATGAAATGGCGTCCACGCCAATCCTTTGGCAGATTGCCATCCCATGCCCCTGGAAGAAGAGGACCTGCCGAGCCGGCTCGCGCGCAACATCCGGACGCTGCGCGAGACGCGAGGCGCCACGCAGGCCCAGCTGTCGAAGCTCGCGGGAGTGCCTCGGGCCACGTGGGCGAATCTGGAGTCGGGGACGTCCAACCCCACCTTGTCCGTGCTGCACCGCGTGGCCTCCGCGCTCCAGGTGTCCCTGGAGGAGCTGGTGGCGAAGCCTCGGGCCAGCGCTCGGCACTACCCGCGCGACAGCCTGACGACGCGCGTGCGGGGCGCGGGGCAGCTGCGCAAGCTGCTCCCGGACCCGCTGCCGGGCATGGAGTTCGACCGGGTGGAGCTGCCCTCGGGCGTGCGAATCACGGGCGTGCCCCACACGCCGGGCACCCGCGAGTACCTGGCCTGTGAGTCGGGCGAGCTGGTGCTGGTGGCCAGCGGCGAGCGCTTCCTGCTCAAGCCCGGGGACGTGGTCGTGTTCCGGGGAGACCAGAAGCACTCGTACGAGAACCCAGGCACACGCACGGCGGTGGGCTACTCCGTCGTGCTGCTCGCGCCGCCGTTGTGAGTCAGCCCGCGTCGCGGCCGTAGAACCAGGCGGTGAGCGCCAGTCGGTGGGCGTGGGTGGGCATCACCTCGTGCTCGATGCGCTCGCTCAGGAAGACCACCAGGGTGTCGAGCCTCGGCGGCACGTCCACGGGAGATTCTCCCTCGGGGTGCAGGCGGAGCAGGCCTCCGTGCTCGTCGCGCCAGTCCGGGTTGGCGTACCAGATGGCGGTGGCCCTGCGATTGGACTTGCCGGGGAAGGCGTCGAAGTGGCGTGAGTAGTGCGCTCCGCCGCCGGGATAGCAGGCGAGCTGGAGGTCGAAGCGTCCCAGGCCCAGGTACGCGCCCGCCGAGAGCGCCTGACCGAGCTGTTCGAACTGTCGCCAGAGGGCGCCGAGCGCCGTGTCGGGCTCAGGCGTCACCCAGCCGATGAGGTCTCCCCTCACGCGGGTGTCGAGCGTCCGGTCCGCGCCTCTCCGGATGCCCGCGGCATGAAGGACTCCAGACTCCGCCCTCGCCAGCGCTTCTGCCCGCGCCGCGAGGGCTGCTTCATCCCCGAGGAAAGCCAGGCGCGTGAAATACCCCCGCGCGCCCAGCGCCTCCACTTCCTGGACCGACAACTCCACACGTGCTCCTTCCAGCAGCGTGCCGACTCCACCTGGGCCCACGGTGCCCCAGACGCGGGCGGTGCGGAAGGGGATAAACTCGGGGGCCATGACGCACCTCACGCGAATCCTCGCCGTCCTGCTGGGCATCGCGGCCGGAGCCCTGGGGGCCGGCTGGCTGCTCAGGCCCCGCATCCCCGCGCCTCCGGACACCGCGTCCGTGGTGAGCCAGATGCGCGACGTGGCGCGGCTGGAGACGCTGGAGGTGGCGCTCTACAAGAAGGTCACCTTCACGCCCGAGCCGCAGGTGACGGATGCCTTGTGGAAGGACGTGATGAACTGGGCGCGGCACGCCATCCAGAACCCGCATGGCCGCGCCATCGTGTTCGCGGATGCGTACCTGGGGTTCGACTTCCAGCGCTTCGGTCCGTCGAACCTGCACGTGGCGGGGACGAAGGTGTACGTGGTGATGCCGCCCATCGACGTGCGCGTGGCGCTGCGGCCCGGGGAGACGGAGGTCATCGACTCCAACCTGGACAGCGAGCAGACGGCGCAGTTGCTGGAGAGGGCGCGGCTCGCGTTCGAGCGGGAGGTGCGCGCGGACACGCGGCTGCAGCAGCGGGCGCGTGACTCCGCCGAGCGGGCCCTGCGCGCGCTGCTCGTCACGGTGGGCTATCGCGAGGTGTTGTTCGTGGAGCGACTGCCGGCCTCGGGCTCGGCGGGGTGAGCCTCCAGGGCGCGCTCGGCGTCCAGCAGCCAGCTCTCGAACACCTCGCGTTGAGCCTGACGGTAGTCAGCGTCCTTCACCCGGATGTCCGCGTCGATGAGGTAGTGCCAGACAATCTCCTCCAGGTCGAAGGACGCCTGGATGGAGCGCAGTCGCCGCATCAAGGCGATGGCCTCGTCCTCCCAGGGCTCGAGGCTCTTCCTGTCCGTGGGCTCATGCTCGAACAGCCGCCGCATGGTCCGCAGGGCGGAGACCCACTCCGGGGAGGGCGCACTCATGAGCGCCCCTCCTCGAGTCCAGGAGCAGCGAAGAGCCCATCCTCGGTCAGCAGGAACAGCCCCGCGATTCCCTCGGAGGTCGGTGAGAGCTCCGCGAGCACGCCTCGGGCAGAGGCGTCCGAAGCCTTCGCGACGAGCGTCATCTCGCGCCGCACCAGGGACACGTACAGCGCGCCTTCTCCGGTCTGCTCGGTGAGCATCCGTCGCTGCCCCGCCGTGAGCATCCGCGCGCCGTCGAGCCCATCCCCACCGGCTACCGCCCACAGTCCCGAGAAGCCCTCCGCCAGCAACACCTCACCCCGGTCGATGATGACGGGCTTCACGGGTGCGGGCTCCAGGTTCCTCCACGCCGCCGCGTCCACGGCCTCCACCGTCAGGCCCGAGTCCTTCAGCGCGGACTCCGGCAGGTAGCGCACGAAGTCCGCGTCCTCCAGCACGTAGAAGACCAGGAGCCCCGCGGGCCCTTCACGGTGCAGCGCCCCCACCGCCTTCGCCGCGAAGTCCGCCGGACGCAGCACGGGCCGAAGCCTCGCCTCCAGTGACGCCGCATCCGAGGCCCCGAGCCCCGAATCCAGTCCACCCAGCCGCGTCGCCAGCGCCTCGACATAGGCCGCCAGCCCCTGCGTACCCGGCGCCTCCTGATAGGCCGCGTACAGCGAGCCCAGGTCCACGCGCCCCACTCCGCCCGAGGCCAGCTTCACCAGCAGGTCCTTGCCCTGCCGACGAAACGCCACGCGCGCCCGGGTGAGCGCTCCCGCCAGCGCGGCGGCGAACTCCGGCCGGAGCACCTGCTCCTGGGGCACCGGGGGTGGAGGCAGGTCCGCGGCCTCCAGTTCCTCCTTCAACAGCCGCGCCTCCGCGTCGAACGGATCTCTCGTCAGCGCGTCTTGGACGTAGGCCTGGGCCTTGTCCATCTCCCCTCGGCGCAGGGCCAGCACGGCCAGCACCTTGAGGACCTCCGGGTCGTCAGGCTCCCGCGCGCGCACCTGGTGGAGCAGCGCCTCCGCGTCACCGTGACGCTCGAGCCCCAGCAGCGCCCGAGCGAGCCCCAGTTGCACCGGGACGTGCTGGGGGAAGTCCCGGCGCAGGGACTCCAAGAGCGGCAGGGCCTCGCGCTCCGCGCCCGCGTTGATGAGGGCATGCGCCACCGCCAGGCGCGGCGTCGGCCCGTCCTCGTCCCTCACCCGCGCGCGCAGCACCTCCAGCTCCGCGTCACTCAGGACCTCGCCCGCCTCCACCTTGCGGCGGATGCGCTCCACTTCCAGCAAGAAGCTCACGCCCGCGACTCTAGACGCCCGGGCCTGATTCACGAACCACCCCGCACCACGCCCGCGAACCCAACATCAGACAAACACTCCGCGACGGCAGGGAACACCCACCGAAGGAATGGACAAACAACCCGCCAGGAGACACTCACATGCCCTGATGTTGGATGGTGGGTCCAGGGGCCTGCGGGCACCATGCCTCTCCTTGATTGGCGCATGACGGCTCGAGGTGATGGCCGCGGTGGAGGGCCGACGGCGGCCCCTGTCGGTGCTCCACCGCGGAACAGTCACGTCGGGGCGCTAGTGCTGGGAGTCCGACTCTGGACTGGCGGGAGACTCCTCGTCCGACGATGCGCCCTCATCCTCCCCATTGTCCGTCTGCGCGAGGAAGTCATCCAGCGCGCCCACGTCGATGGGCTTGCGGAACACCGCGTCCACCAAAGCCAGATTCGCGCGGTTCTGTCCGCGCACATCCATGCCCGTGACGATGGCGAGCAGCGCCTGGGGTGACTTCTCGCGCAGCTCTCGCGCCAGCTCCCAGCCGCTCATCTCCGGCATCACCGCGTCCAGGAGGGCCGCGTCGTAGCGGCGCCGGTCCCACATGCCCAACGCCACCGTCGGGTCATGGGCCACCTGCACCTCGTAGCCCTCTTCGCCCAGGACCTCGGCCATCATCCGCGCGTTGTCCAAGTCATCGTCCACCACCAGCACGCGCCGCGTCTGCTGGAAGCGCCGGGGCGTCGACACCGGGGGCCGCGTCACGCTCTCCGGAGGCGGCGTGGGCTCGCTCGGCGACTGCACGCGCACCCGGGGCAACCGCACCACGAACGTCGCCCCGCTCCCCGAGGACACGTTCTCCGCCGTCAGCTCGCCGCCCCAGCGCTGCACCTGCGCGCGCGCCACCGCCAGGTACAGGGACAGCTGCGGCGCGCCCGGGTCCCTGCGCAGCGGGTCGAACAGGTGCGACAGCTCCTCCGACGCATACGACGGGCCCTGGTCCTGGATGCGCAGCGAGAGCCACGCGGGGCTCTCCTCGCGCGTCGTCACCTTCAGGTGCCCGCCCTCCTCCATCCGGTCCCGCGCCGCCAAGAGCAGGTTCACCACCAGCTCGCGGAAGAAGGCCGCGTCCGCGCGCACCGCCCCCGGGTCGTGCAGGTCCAACTCCACGTACACCGGGTGCTCGCGCTGCTCCAGCTCACCGCGCGCCAGCTCCAGCGACTCGCGCACCGTCTGGTCCACCTTCACGTCGACGGGCCGCTCCTCGGTGCGCTGGACGTTGAACTCCTGCAGCCTGGCCACCAGCTCGCCAATCTGCTGCACCGTCTTGTCGAGCGCGTCCAGGTGCTCGGGCTTGTACTCGCGCTGCAACAGCGTGATTCGCAGGCGCAGCACGTTCAGGAAGTTGTTGAGTGCGTGCGCCGCGCCACCCGCCAGCTGCCCCAGCGCCTGCTGACGGGTGCGCTGCAACAGCCGCCCCTGCAACCGGCGCAGCTCCCCGTATGCGCTCTCCAGCGCCTTGGTCTTGTTCGCGGACTCCGTGCGGTCCGTGAAGGTCTGGATGGCGCCCGCGAGCTCCCCCTCCTCCTCCCACACGGGCGAGGCGCTCATCTCCAGCGTCACCTCGCCGCCGCCGGGGCGCTCCACCACCATCATCACCCCGCGCACCGGGCCCTGCTCCTTCAGCGCGCGCACGAAGGGCATGTCCGCGACCTTGAAGGGCTCTCCCGAAGCGTGCCGCGCGTTCACCTGGGTCAGCACCGGCGCCAGCGTGTTCACCGCGCGCCCGCCCACCACCGCGCGCATCGGCACCCCCATCAGCCGGCTCACCGGAGGCGTGGCGAAGGACACCGTGCCGTCCACCTCCGCCAGGAGGATGCCCACGTCCACGTGGTTGAGCACCGACTCCATCACCGCCGCTTCCCTGAAGCGCACCTCCTCCGTCTTCAGGATGCGCGCGTACGACGCCTGCGCCGCCGCGTCCCCCTCCCACACCAGCTCCGCGATGAGCCCCGCGACCTCGGGCTCAATCAGGCCGCCATGGTGGCGTGCGTAGACGTGCAGCAGCACCTCCTCCAGCGACTTGAACTCGCGGGTGAGGTCCTCGGACTCGAAGTTCTGCGTGTACCGGTCCGCGCCGTGCGAGCGCGCCACCTCCGGCCACAGCCGCACCGCGTCCTCGCCCCGGTCCTTGAGCAGCCGCGCCATCTCCCCCACCAGTCGCCGCAGGGGAGCGCGCAAGTCACGGCCCGGAATCTCCACCTCGTACACTTCCGCGCGCAGACGCTTCGCCCACAGGCGCGTCACACGCTCCTGCTCTCCCTGGAGCAGCTCGGACAAGGCTTCGATGGGGTCGAGACGGGCCACGTTGAGAAGCCAAGGTGTGCATGGCCGCCCGCCATGGCCACCCGGGCGACGGCCCGCATGCCTGCCCCAGGAGCCGTGACGACCCGCTCGGCCGCCTGCTCCACGACGGGCCGTCCACGCGGGCCGTGGAGATCGCCCCCTGGCGTCCGGGCGAGCCGTTGCACCCGCTCGCGCGTCAGCCCACCTTCCAGGAACGGATGCCCCTCAACGAGCCCATCAAGAACGACCTCCTGGAGTCGCCATGGCTGTCGCAGCAGGCCATGGCGCAGCTCTTCCGGGGCGAGCTGAGCCGCTCCGACACCTGGCGCACGCGCCTGGACACCACCACCAACTGGGCGCTGACCACGACGGCCGCCGTCATCTCGCTCGGCTTCGCCACGCCGCAGAGCTCCCACGTCACCTTCCTCGTCGGCATCTGGATGGTGGTGTCCTTCCTGCTCGTCGAGGCGCGCCGCTACCGCTACTACGACCTGTGGAACCGGCGGGTGCGCCTGCTGGAGGACGGCTGGTGGGCCCCCATGCTGCGCCGCGAGCCGGTGGACCCGGACGCCCTGCGCGAGCTGGCGGTGGAGATGTCCCGGCCGCAGATCCAGCTGTCGCTGATGTCGGCCATCTCCACCCGGCTCAACCGGACCTACGGCCCCATCCTGCTGGTCCTGCTCATGACCTGGTTCTTCAAGGTCTACAGCCACCCGAAGCCGCCCGAGGACTTCGGCGAGTTCGTCGCCCGGGCCCATGTGGCGTGGATACCCGGGTTCCTGGTCATGACGGTGCTGGCGCTCATCACCATCGGCGCCTCCTACCTGTTCATCTCCTCGTTCTTCATCCGGGCGCCCCTGGGCGAGCTGCGCACCCGGCCCCGGGGACGACGCGCCGCGCTGTGGGAGTCCTTCTACCGGCCCTACGCCATCCGCCGCAGGCACCGACCGACCCGCAAGGCCCCCCGTCGCCCGGACGCGGCGTCCGAGCACTGAGCCTGCCGCCCTCGCTCTCAGGCCGGGTGGCCCCGAAGGGTTCGGCGTGCTCATGGCCCCCATGCCCCGGCCTGTCCGGCTGGCAGTTTTCGTTCTTCCGGGAGCGGGGGATTTGTGCTGTGAATCCGCACCCATGGCGAACACGCGCACTGTTACGGTCCTCAATGGCGACGGCATCGGCCCCGAGGTGATGGCGGCCACCATTCGCGTCCTCGAGGCGCTCAAGGTTCCCCTCGAGTTCGAGCACAAGGACGCGGGCACGGAGGTGGTGGCCAAGTACGGCACCAACCTGCCCCACGAGTCGGTGGAGGCGGTGCTGCGCAGCGGCGTCGCGCTCAAGGGCCCCACGGGCACGGTGGTGGGCGGCGGACTTCCCTCCGCGAACGTCGGCCTGCGCAAGCGCCTGGACCTGTACTCGTCGCTGCGGCCCGTCAAGAGCGTGCCGAACGTGAAGACGCGCTACGAGAACGTGGACCTGGTGGTGGTGCGCGAGAACACGGAGAGCCTCTACTCCGGCATCGAGCACATCATCGTCCCGGGCGTCGTCGAGGCGCTGAAGATCATCACCGAGAAGGCCTCCACGCGCATCGCGAAGTTCGCGTTCGAGTACGCGCGCAAGCACGGCCGCAAGAAGGTGACGGCGGTCCACAAGGCCAACATCATGAAGCTGTCGGACGGCCTGTTCCTGGACTGCTGCCGCAAGGTGGGCCGTGAGTTCCCGGAGATCCAGTACGAGGAAGTCATCATCGACAACCTCTGCATGCAGCTGGTGAAGGACCCGACGCGCTTCGACGTGCTGGTGCTGGAGAACCTGTACGGCGACATCGTGAGCGATTTGTGCGCGGGCCTGGTGGGCGGCCTGGGCGTGGTGCCCGGCGCGAACATCGGCGAGCGCACGGCGGTCTTCGAGGCGGTGCACGGCACGGCCCCGGACATCGCGGGCAAGGGCATCGCGAACCCCACGGCGCTGATGATGTCCGCCGTGATGATGCTGGACTACCTGGACATGCGCGACGAGGCCCGCCGCATGGAGACCGCCATCCACAAGGTCTACACCGACGCCAAGGTCCGCACCGGTGATTTGGGCGGCACGGCCACCACGCGCGAGTTCACCGACGCCATCATCGCCGCGCTGTAGTTGTCACCGGAGCAAGCCGCTCCTCACGAGCCCGGGTCGCCCTCCAAGGCGCCCGGGCTTTTTCGTGGGCAAGTGACGACGTCCACACCGAGCCGCGAAGGGGAGCCGCTCACGAAGAGCAGGCCCCCACGCCGTCAGCCCACCGTCACCTTGCGCACGCCGCGCGCCTCGAGCAGCGCGGGGAGCCGCTCGCGCTGGTCGCCCTGGAGCACCAGCGTGTCGTCCTCCACCACGCCGCCGCAGCCCAGCGAGTTCTTCAGCGCCTTGAGCCACACCTCGCGCTGGGGCGCGGGCAGCTCCAGGTGCTCCACCACGGTGACTTCCTTCCCACCGCGGCCCTTGCGCTCCATGCGCACCACCGCGCGCGCCGGGCCCTTCGGCTCGGGCTTGCTCTTGGGCGCGGCCACGGGCGCCACCGTCCCCACCGGCAGCTCCTCCCGCTTCGCCGCCAGCGCGGCGAAGGGATTGTGGAACGGAGCCGGCGCGGCCACGGGCTCATCCTTCTTGTCACGCTTGCCCATGGCGTCCAGGACTCAGTGGTTGTGGCCCGCGTGGTCGTCCATCGGCATGGCGCGCGGCGGCGGCAGCACGTCGAACGCGGGCGCGCTCGGGTTGCCCTCCGCCATCACCAGCGCGTACAGGAACGGCGCCGACGGCAGCGCCTGGCGACCGTTCACCACCACCAGCGGCGTGCCGGTGAAGTGGTAGCGCAGCGCGTACGACGTGTCCTCCTGCAGCTTCGCCGCCGTGTCCGCGCTCGCGAGGCACGACTCCAGCTGCGAGCGGGACATCGAACCGGAGGTCGCGATCTCCATCACCCGCTCCGTGTCCAACATCGCCTGCGCCGCGAAGAGCTTCTCGCGCAGCTCCCAGAAGTCCGACGCGCCCTCCAGGCAGATCTGCGCCTTCGCCGCCACGCACCGCACCGTGGGCGCGTCCGGCCCGCGCCGCTGCATCGCCGGGTTGCACGCGCCATCCAGCGGGAACTGCCGCGCCTCCAAGGACAGCGCACCCTCCGGCACGCGCTTCTTGAGCACCGCCAGCTCCTCCACCAACGACTTGCAGTGGGGGCACTTGCTGTCCGTCCACTCGACAATCTTCACCGGCGCGGTCGCCGGCCCATACAGGCGCCGCGCCGGCGCCGCGGCGGGCTTCGGCGTGTCCCGGCGGTACATCGCCAGCGCGTTGGAGATGAACTGCTGCTGGTCCATCGGCAGGCCCTTCAGGTACGCCTCCAGGGACGCCGGCGTGCTCACCGCGCCCGCGTCACCGGAAGGCCCCGCCGTCGACGACGTCACCGGCGCGGGCGGCAGGAGCGCGCCCGCCTTGGGCGCGGGCGTCGACAGCGAGCGGCCCGGCAGCGCCACCGCCACGAACACCGCCACCGTGGCGACCGCCGTCCACGCGAGGCCAGAGCCCCACTCGCCCGACACGCTCGGCAGCCCCTTGAAGGCCACGCCCGCGATGAGCGCCACCAGCGCGTACGTGCCCAGACACGTCGGGCACACCACGCCCGTCTGGTAGCTCGCGAAGGCGAAGACGAACACCGACGCCACGCCCGCCAGCGCCGTCAGCTTCAGCCCCTGCGACGCCGGGGCCACGGGCTTGCCCGAGCGCTCGCGCGCCAGGAACAGCGCCGACAGCGCCACCACCGTCAGCCCCCACACCAGCCCCAGGCCGGCCACGGGGATACCGAACAGCTCATGCAACCGGGTGGCGAAAGGCGAGTTCCACACCGTCTCGCAGTTCACGGTGTCGGACACGCCGCACACGGTGGAACCACCGGCGCGCAGCGTGAGCAACTGGCTCCACTGGAAGATGGACAGGGCACTCGCGGCCACGCCCAGCACCAGCAGCGCCACGGCGGCCTTGGAGGGCGCGGGGGTGGCGGGGGCCTTGGGGGAGGAGGACTTCGAACTCATGCATGCTCCGGGGGCGGGGTCATCAGGACGAGCAGTCGGGCGGGAGCGGGGCCTTCGTTGGTGACCCCATGCTCGGCGCCCGCGGGGGCGAACACGGCCGCGCCCACGGTGTGGACCTCTTCCTCGGCACCGACGCGGAAGCGGCAGGTGCCCTCGAGGACGACATAGACCTTGTCGGAAGTCACATGGTGGTGCGGCTTCTGGGCCTGCCCGGGCGCCAGGCAGTAGACATCCAGGAAGAAGCGCTCGGATTGAAAGACGTTGTGCTTCCGGAGCTTCTCCGGGGAGAAGTCCTGGAAGGACGACAGGTGCTTCACATCCATCGTGGCATTCGCTCCTTCGCCTCTATATAGCGACGGACATGGAACCGCTGTCGCTGCATTTTCTTCACGAAGAAGCGCGGGGCCGCTTCATCGAGGTCGGCGGCCGTGAGGTCGTGGCCGATTACGGGAACGCCCTGGACGCCTACCAGGCCGCCCGTGAGGCCGTGGCCCTGCACGATGCCTCCTATCGTGAGGTCCTCCGAATCACCGGGGAGGACCGGGTCACCTTCCTACATGGAATGGTGACACAGGAGGTGAACAACCTCCCCGTCGGAACCGCAGCCTACGCCGCCCTGGTGAACGTGAAGGGAGCCATGGTGGCGGACGCCCGCATCCTCAAACGGGAGGCGGACCTGCTCGTGGACGTGGAGCCCGGCACCGGCGCCAAGGTCCGGGAGTTCCTGGAGAAATACCTCATCTCCGAGGACGCCGAGCTGCACGAGGCCACGGCCGACCACGGGCTCTTGCGGCTGCTCGGGCCTCGGACGGGCCAGTTGCTCGCCACCCTGCTGGGCGGAGCGTTCGCCCCCCTGCCCCACCACGCCACCCGTCCGGGGACGCTGGCCGGGCAGGAGGTCCTCCTGGTGGGCAACACCCAGGTGGAGCCGCACGGGGTGGATGTGTGGGTGCCGCGCGGGGGCCTGGAGGCGGTGTGGCGGGCCTTGAGCCAGGCGGGCGCGGACCTGGGCCTGAAGCCCCTGGGGTTCGAGACGCTGGAGCTGTTGAGGGTGGAGGCCGGGGTGCCCCGCTACGGGCAGGACATGGTGGACACCACCATCCCCCTGGAGGCGAACCTGGGCCCGTCCGCCATCTCCTACAACAAGGGGTGCTACATCGGGCAGGAGGTCATCGCCCGGGCCACCTTCCGCGGGCACATGAACCGCAAGCTGGCGGGCCTGCTGCTGGGCGACGTGGAGGCCGCGCCGGGCACCGAGCTGCGCCGGGGTGAGAAGAAGGTGGGCTGGCTCACCAGCGTGGTGCGCTCGCCGGCCCAGGGTGGACAGCGGGTGGCCCTGGGGTACGTGCACCGCGACTCGTTGGAGCCCGGCACCGAGCTGACCCTGGCTCAGGGCCCCGAGACGGTGAAGGTGGCCGCCCTGCCCTTCAAGGGCTGAGCACGACAATCCTGTCAGCCGGGCCACGGCTCGCTGACGGGGGTGTCGCGGGCCTCGCGGTGTGTCTGCCCGTGAGGCCCGGACTTACGGGCTGTTGAATATGGAACGGGGCTTGCTGTTGGCGCCCCCGCCCATGAAGCCCTCCTCGCTGACCTGGTTGTCCTTCCTCTCTGGCGCCACGGTGATGGCATCGGAGATGGCGGCCTCGCGACTGGTGGCGCCCTACTTCGGGAGCAGCACCCCGGTGTGGGCGGCGCTCATCTCCCTGGTGCTGGGCGGGCTGGCGCTGGGGGCTCACCTGGGCGGCAGGGTGGCGGACCGGGCCGCGAGGCTGGAGCCCCTGCGGGTGGCGCTCGGGGTGGCGGCGCTGATGCTCACCGCGCTGCCCTTCCTCGCGAGGGTGCTCCTGCCGGGGGCCACGACGGCGGTGATGACGGGCAGGCCGCTGGAGGCCATGGGGCGGGTGGCGCTGGTGGTGCTGGTGGCGATTCCGCCGCTGCTCGCCCTGGGCGCGGTGGGGCCGTTCCTGGTGCGCGTGGGGTTGGGGGGCGTGGCGTCGGCGGGGGCGCACGCGGGGAGGCTGTCGTCCGCGTCCACGCTGGGGAGCATCGTCGGGACGCTGCTGGCGGCCTTCGTGGTGCTGCCGTGGCTGGGCACGGCGCGGGCCATGGCGTGCTTCGCGGGGATGCTCGGGCTGACGGCGACGTGGGGGCTGGGGTGGCGATGGCGCGCGCTGGCGGTGGGGGTGCCCGCGGCGGCGCTGGTGCTGGGGACGCATGCGCTGCCCAGGCATCCGCAGGCGCTCGAGGTGGCCGAGTCGCCGCACGCCTTCCTCCAGGTGCTGGAGTCCCCAAGCGGCACGCGCAGCCTGGTCTTCGACGAGGGCTTCGCGGTGCAGAGCACGTGGGTGCCGGGCCAGCCGGTGCGCGACGAGGTGTTCGCGCACTACCTGCTGACGCCGGCGATGGCGCGCGCGGAGCCTCGGACGCCGCGCGTGCTGGTGTTGGGGCTGGGCGCGGGCACGAGCGCGCGGGGGCTGCGGGAGACGTACCCGGGGGCGTACGTCGTGGGCGTGGAGCTGGACGCGATGGTGGTGAAGCTGGCGCGCCAGCACTTCGGCCTGGGGACGGAGGTGGAGGTGCACATCGCGGACGCGCGCACGTTCCTGCGCCGGGACACGCGGCGCTACGACGCCATCATCGTGGACGCGTTCCGCTTCCCCTACGTGCCCTTCCACCTGACGACGCGCGAGTTCGCGCAAGAGGTGGCGGCGCACCTGGAGCCGGGCGGCGTGGCGTGCTTCAACGTGGGCCGCTTCCGCGACGAGCGCGCGGTGGTGCGCGCGGTGGGTGGGACGCTGGCCACGGTGTTCCCGCAGGTGCTCGCGGCGGATGCGCGCAACCACAGCAACACGCTGCTGTTCGCGGGGCCGGAGGGCATGGGGGAGCGGCTGAGCGCGCGGACGTCCTCGCTGCCCCTGTCGCTGCAGCACCTGGCGACGCGCGTGGTGGGGGAGCTGCAGCCGGTGGCCTCGGCGCAGCCGCTCACCGATGACCGGGCGCCGGTGGAGATGTTGACCGACGCCATCCTACTCAAGGCCCTGATGGGCTCGGAGGCGCTGCGGTGAGCGGGCGCGCGTGGGGGATGAAGCCGTTGCCGTCGATGTCGGAGTTCCTCGCGCCCGTGCCGCTGGCCGCCGTCGTGCTGATGGCGGTGAATGACCGCGTCCTCAAGCCGACCTTCCACAACACGCTCACGGGGAAGCTGTCGGATGTGGCCATCTGCTTCTTCCTGCCGCTCTATGTCTCCGCGCTGCTGGCGCTCGTCACGCGCTGGAGCCTGCGCGTGAGGCTGGGCGTGGGCGCCCTGGTGACGACGGGGCTGTTCACCGCGCTCAAGGTGTCCCAGCCCTTCGCGGACCGCTTCTGTGAGTGGCTGCGTCCCATCGGCGCGCCGTTGGGGTTCAGCGGCTTCCGCGCGGTGGCGGATGTCTCGGACCTGCTCACCCTGCCCTTCGTCGTCCTCGCCGTGTTGTACGGCCGCGCCACGCTGCTGTCCCGGGCGCCGGCCGTGCCCCTCACACCCCCAGGAGCTCCATCATGATGCCGTTGCTGAGGAACCTCGCCTCCGTCGCCGTGCTCGCCATCACCGGTGTGCTGCTCATCGCGGACTCCGCGCCCGACTGCGAGAAGGACGCGCAGGAAGTCACCTTCGACGTCACCGAGAACACCTGCGGTGGCAACGGCTCCTTCGTCCTGAGGGTCCCCGAGGATTCTTGCGACCTGACCGCCGTGGGTCACGCGCCCCTGGGCTTCCCCGAGTACGGGGGCGCCAGCGCCAAGGTGAACCTGAAGCGTGGCGACTGGTCTTTGCATGACCGGGGACACACCCTCTACCTGGACGCCGATGGCGGCGTGGCGCGACCCGACGCGGGTGGGACGACGGTGGACGGCAACCGTCACTGCGAGGCGACGAGCGAGGGAGACCACCTGCGGCTGACGTGCATCGACCGGCGCTCGGACCTGTCCGGTGTCGAGGTCTCCCGCTGCGAGGCGAAGCTCACGCCCCGCTAGCACTTCGGACGAGCCACCCCACCGCGCCTCCGCCCAGCACCAGCCAGGCGGAGTTGACGCGGAAGCGGATGAGCAGCACGGCCGACACGACGGCGAGCCCCACGGTCCACATGTCGACCAGGGCCGCTCGGCCGAGCTGCCACGTCACCACGGCCATCAGCGCGAGCGAGGCCACGTTGACGCCATCCAGGAAGGCCCCCGCGACCCAGGACGCGCGCAGCCGAGGCACCAGCGGGCCGCTGAGCGCGACGAAGACGAAGGCGGGCAGGAAGATGCCCACCGTGGCCACGGTGGCGCCCACGGGCCCGCCGAGCACGTAGCCGATGAACGTGGCCGTGGTGAACACGGGACCGGGCGTCACCTGGCCCACCGCCACCGCGTCGAGCAACTGTGCCTCGGTCAACCAGCCCAGCCGCTGCACCAGGTCCGAGCGCAGGAACGCCAGCAGCACATAGCCGCTGCCGTAGAGCACCGAGCCCACCTTCAGGAAGAAGAGGAACAGGCCCTGTTGCGAGAAGGGCACCGCCGCCGACGCGGCGCCCAACGGGAGCACCGCGCTCCACGGCGCGACGAGCATTCCAGCCGAAGGCCCCGAGGCGCCTCCGCGACGCGTCGCCGCGCGCCAGCCGAACACGGCGAGCCCCGACAGCAACAACAGCAGCAGCTCGTCGACGCCGAGGAAGGCCAAAGTGGCGGCGGCGATTCCGATGACAGCCGCGAGCGGGCCCTTCACCACGGTGCGCGTGAGTCCCCACAGGGCCTGGGCCACCACGGCGATGATGACGGCCTTGACGCCGTAGAGCAGCGCGCTCACGTCGGGCAGCGAGCCGAAGCGCGCGTAGCCCCAGGCGACGCCGAGGACGATGAGGAACGCGGGGAGGATGAAGCACGTGCCCGCGACCCACAGGCCGAGCCAGCCCGCGCGACGGTGGCCGATGTGGATGGCCAGCTCGGTGGAGTTGGGGCCAGGGATGAGGTTGGCCGCGCCGAGCAGGTCCACGAACTCCTCGCGCGTGAGCCAGCGCCGACGGCGCACGACTTCGTCCTCCATCAGGGCGATGTGCGCGGCGGGGCCACCAAAGGCCGTGGTGCCCAGGCGAAGGAACAAGAGCGCGAGCTCGCGCAGCACTGCGGCGCGGTCCGGCGAGGCGATGTGTGGGGACTCCAGGGGCGACATCCGAGAAGGACGCTACCCTCGGAAGAGGGAGGGTGGCTCGAAACATCCGTGTGGCTCGACACGTGTCGGACACGGCGTGACGGGTGGACACTTGTCACCCGGGCCGCACCCTGGATTCATGTCCGTCATGACCACCCATGACTCCAAGCTGCTCGCGGCGGCCGTCGTCGAGAGCCAGGCCGGCTACACGCAGTCGATTCGCACCGGCAAGCATCACTTCCAGGCGGACGAGCCCGAGGCGCTGGGCGGCGCGGACCAGGGCCCCGCGCCCTACCAGTTGCTCGTCGGCTCACTGGGTGCGTGCACCGCCATCACGTTGAAGATGTACGCGGCGCGCAAGGGATGGGAGCTGAACCCCTTCACCGTGAAGCTCAAGCTGCTGCGCGAGAACGACGTGGAGCGCGTGGAGCGCGTGCTCTCGGTCGGCCCCGCCGTCACCGAGGAGCAGAAGGCGCGCCTGCTCGAAATCGCCGCGAAGACGCCCGTGACACTCACACTGTCACGCGCGTTGCGCATCGACACGACCTTCGCGCCGACGGCCTGAATCTCGAACTCCGCGGAGAAGAACAAACCCGGCGGATATCCGCACGCTCCACCGGTAGCGAGCGCAGAAGCATGCCTGCCGATACTGCGGAGGACCGGAGCGCCCCATTCGTGACGGGGCGCTCCTCGACCACTCCTCAGGCCGGCGCCGCGTCCGGCTGACGGTCCGGGTGCGCCGCCTGGAAGGCGGGATGCTCCGCGCACGCGGCCTCGATGCGCAGCAGCGTCGGGTACGGCGACAAATCCAACGCGAACCGGCGCGCGCCATACAGCTGCGGCACCAGGCACACGTCCGCCAGAGACACGGTGTCTCCCACGCAGAAGCGTCCCGCCGTGGGCTGCACCATCGTCTCCAGCGCCTCCAGGCCCCGGGCATTCCAGTACGCGCCCCACGCCTTGTCGTCGCCCTTCAGCTCACTCTTGATGCGCTGCAACACCGCCAGGTTCTGCAGCGGCTGCATGCCGGAGTTCACGTACTCCGCCAGCATCCGCGTCCGAGCCCGCAGGTAGCTGTCCTCCGGGAACAGCGACGGCGTCGGGAAGCGCTCCTGAAGCAACTCCACGATGGCGAGCGACTGCGACAACCGCCGCTCCGTCCCATCCGTCTCCGTCCACTCCAGCGTGGGCACCGTGCGCATCGGATTGACGCTCCGATACGCCTCCGAGTTCTGCTGCCCACCATCCTTGAGCAGGTGCACCGCCACGTACTCGAAGGGCTGGCCCTTGAGGTGCAACGTCAGGCGCACCCGCCACGACGCGGAGCTGCGCCAGTAGTTGTGCAACCGAAGGCCCTTCATGGGACCTTCACCACCTTCTGCGAGATGCGCCCGAACACGCTCTGCCCATCCTCACCCGACATCTCGATGTCGATGGTGTCCCCGGGCTTCATGAAGGGCGTCTTCGGCTTGCCCTCCTCAATCGTCTCGATCATCCGCTGCTCGGCCAGGCACGAGATGCCCCGCGCGCGGTCCGCGTTGGACACGGTGCCGCTGCCCAGGATGGTGCCCGCCGTGTAGCTGCGCGTCTTGCACAGGTGCTGGATGAGGTCGAAGAAGGAGAAGTGCATCTCCGGACCCGCGTCCGTGTCGCCCACCTGCACGCCGTTGAGCACCGAGCGCATGCGCAGATGCACCCTGCCCTCGCGCCACGCCGAGCCCAGCTCGTCCGGCGTCACCGCGAACGGACTGAACGCCGTCGCCGGCTTGCTCTGGAAGAAGCCGAAGCCCTTCGCCAGCTCCTCCGGGATGAGGTTCCGCAACGACACGTCATTGGCCAGCATCAGCAGCTTGACGTGCTTGCCCGCATCCTCCGCCTTCGTCCCCTGCGGCGTGTCACCGAGGATGACGCAGACCTCGCTCTCGAAGTCCATGCCCCACGCCTCGTCCGCCAGCGGGATGTCCCCGGTGGGCGCCAGGAAGTCTCCGGAGCCCCCCTGGTACACCAGCGGGTCCGTCTTCAGCGTGGCCGGCGGCTCGGCGTTGCGCGCCTTGCGCACCAGGATGACGTGGTTGATGTACGCGCTGCCGTCGATCCACTCGTACGCGCGCGGCAGCGGCGCATGCAGCGCCTTCACGTCCAGCGGGCGGCTCTGCACGCTGTCCGTCTCCAGCTGCTGGGCGAGCGCGCGCAGCTGCGGCTCCTTCGTGTCCCAGTCATCCAGCGCCGCTTGCAGCGTCAACGCCACGTTGGTGGCCAGCGCATAGGCCGAGTTGTCCCGCTTGACGACGATGAGCCGCCCGTCACGGGTTCCATCCTTGAGCGTCGCGAGCTTCAATCCCGGGCTCCCCGCGGCCCGGTGGAAACAGCGGGGGCCGCCTCATGAGCCCGGCTTTTCCGCCGGGGCTCTCGGGGAGTCAAGCTTCGGGTGCAGCCCGCGAACGCTCTCGGCGGAAAACTACCAGCAGCTCGACCGTGCCGGCAGTCGCGCGAAGTAGTTGTTGCCCAGATTGCTGTCCCACTGGCCGCCGGCCGTCGCGGCCACGTGGATGTCCCACGCGTTCTGGTAGCCGTTCCAGTCGAAGGCATAGAAGAACAAGTCGTTCTCCACCGCCGAGGGCTGCTCGCACACCCAGACACCCTCCTGGCCGCCCGCCGCGAAGTGCGCGTTGCACAGCGGCGTGTTGATGTACCGCATGCACTTGGTGCACCCGCGCGGGCCCGCGTTCAGGAGGACATAGGCGTCGCTGTTCGCGCCCGCGCTCGCGGCCAGCGTCTGCTGACGGCCGTTGAGGCTGACATAGATGGAGATCTGATTGTCCGGGTACAGGTTGCGCAAGAACCCCCGGTAGCTGACGGTGAGCGTGGCGAGCCTCCCGGGGAGCCGGCGCGTGTGGCGGATGACCTCGAAGGGCCCCGTCGTCACGGAGTCATAGACGCTGCAGATGGGGTAGTCGGGCGGATAGTCGGAAGCGCGCGCGGAGGCGACGGGGAGCAGCAGGGACAGCGCGAGCGCGGCCAGCAACGTCTGCGAGAACTTCGTCATGGAGCAGGTCCTCAGGGGGAGGGAAGGGACGGCGACTTCGCGCACCGGCGTAGCATGTGCCACCCACCTGCCGGAAGGTCGGCCCCCTGCCCCGTCGCCCGCCGGACGACGTGCGGGCACACCCGAGTCATTCGTGCCCGCCCCCTCGGTGCCCGAGCAGTCTGCCCGCATGCCCGAGAAGCAGGAGGGAAGCGGAGCGGGTGCGGCTGTTGAAGGCTGAGTCGGCGCACGGGAGACGTGCGTCGACCACTCCCTTGGCGGCGCCCGTCCGACACCCAACGTTGCCGGGAGGGACGGGACGCGCGGCCAACCACGGCGCCTTCGCGTCGCGGGGTGGAGCGCGAGGGCACTGAATGGCTGAAGGCATCCCATCCGCCAGCGCCGTTCCAGGAGAGCCGCGGCCCGGCCGCCGACTGGGCCACCAGTTCGAGCTCGTCCAGCGGTTGAAGGTCGGCCGGGGAATCTCCACGTGGGCGGGTGTGGACCTGAGCACCGGGGAGCGCGTGGCCATCAAGGTGACCTCCACCACGGCGCTCGTCCCCGCCACGCGCCACCGCATGGAGCACGAGGCCGCCACGCTCGCGCGGCTCGACAGCCCCTTCGTCGTCGCCGTGCGCCACATCGGCACCTCGGAGGACTGGCTGTACCTGGTCACCCCCTGGCTGACGGGAGAGTCCCTGGAGGCGCGCCTGGAGCGCGGCGTGCTGAGCGTCCCCGAAGCGCTCGCGCTGGGCCGGGGCCTGCTGTCCGCGCTGGCCGAGGCCCACCACCACGGCGTGCTGCACCGCGACGTGAAGCCCGCCAACCTCATCGTCTCCGGCGAGCCGCTGTCACGCGCCACGCTGATTGATTTCGGGCTCGCCCGCAGCGAGCGCCTCGACGCGTCCCTCAGGGACCTGCCGGTGGGCACCGCGCGCTACCTGTCCCCGGAGCAGGCGGGCCTCCTGCACCGCCCCGTGGAGGCCACGTCGGACCTGTACTCCACGGGCGTCGTCCTCTTCGAGTCGCTGGCTGGGGTCCCCCTCTTCACGGGCGACTCGGTGGGCGAGGTCCTTCGTCAGCACCTGTCCGCGCGGCCCCGGCTGCGCGCGGTGGGCGTGGACGCGCCGCGCGCATTGGAGGAGCTCGTCTCGCGCCTGTTGCAGACGGACCCGTCGGATCGCTACCAGTCGGCGGCCTCCGCGCTGGCGGACCTGCTGGAGCTGGAGGACGCGCTGGCCCGGGGCCAGGCGGAGCCGGAGCTCATCACCGGCGCGAGGGACTCCCGACGCAGCCTCACCGAGCCCTCCTTCGTCGGCCGCCACGAGGAGGTCGCCACGCTGGAGCGCGAGCTCGAGCACACGGTGACGGACCCGGGGCGACTGGTGGTGGTGGAGGCCGAGTCTGGCGGCGGCAAGAGCCGGCTGCTCGAGGAGCTCTCCGCCCGCGCTCCGCGACACCACGCGTGGGTGCTGCAGGGACAGGGGCAGGACCAGGCCGCGCGGAGGCCCTTCCAGCTCTTCACGGGCGTGGCCTCGGCCATCACCCAGGCGCTCGCGTCGAGGCCCGCGCTGGCCCAGGCGCTGCGTGAGCGGCTCGCTGGACAGGAGGCGGGGCTGTGCATGGTGCTGCCGCAGTTGGAGCCGCTGCTGTGCCCCGCGCCGCACGCCTCCCCGCGGGGACTGGGGCCCGAGTCTCTCGGTGAGAGCCGCGGCATCCAGGCACTCACCGCGCTGCTCGGCGCGCTGGGCACGCGGGACGAGCCCGCCGTCGTGGTGCTCGACGACTGCCAGTGGGCGGATGAGCTGACGCTGCGGGCCCTGGAGGGTTGGTCACAGGCGAGGCGCCAGGGACAGGGACGGGTGCTCGTCGTCGTCGCCTTCCGCGGTGAGGACATCGGCCCCACGCACGTGCTGCGCAGGCTGGCGCCCAACGCGCACTTACGGCTGTCCGCGCTGGGGGCTTCGGAGGTGACGCGCCTGACGGAGTCCATGGCGGGCGCGCTGCCGCGCGAGGCCACGGAGCTGGTGACGCGGCTGTCGGAGGGCAACCCCTTCATGGCGAGCGCGGTGCTGCACGGGCTGGTGGAGGACGGCGTGCTGGTGCCGGGGGCCTCCGGTTGGAGCGTGGAGCCGACGGCGATGGCGCACGCGCGCTCGTCCCGGCAGGCCGCGAGCTTCCTCGTGCGGCGGCTGCGCCTGTTGCCCCTGGCCTCGCGGCGATTGCTCTCGGTGGGCGCGGTGCTGGGCAAGTCCTTCGAGCTGTCACGCCTGGAGGCCCTTTCGGGCGTGTCGCGCGAGCACTTGAGCGCCGCGCTGGAGGAGCCGCGTCGCCGTCACATGCTGTGGGAGGAGGGCGCGCGCTACACCTTCGTGCACGACAAGCTGCGCGAGGTGCTGCTGGACATGCTGACGCCGCAGAGACGGCGGGAGCTGCACCGACAGGCGGCGCGCTCGGCGGCGGCCCAGCCGACGAAGGACTCGTTCGAGCTGGCCTACCACTTCGACGCCGCGGGTGAGGACACGCAGGCGCTGCCCCACGCGCTCATCGCGGCGGAGCTGGCGCGCGGGAGGTTCGCGCTGGAGTCCGCGGAGCTCAACTACCGCATCGCCGAGCGCGGCGCGGCGGACGCGGACGCGAGCATCCGCTTCCGCGTCGCGGCGGGCCTGGGCAACGTCCTCATGCTGCGCGGCCGCTACGAGGAGTCCCGTCAGCAACTGGAGCGCGCGCAGTCGCTTGCGAGGGAGAAGCAGGAGCAGGCGCGCATCCTCGGCCAGTTGGGCGAGCTCGCCTTCAAGCGCGGCGACTTCGGCGAGGCGACGCTCGCGCTGGAGCAGGGCCTGAAGCTGATGGGACGCTGGGTGCCGCCCCGAGGCGTGCTCACCGGCGCGAGCGCCGCGTGGGAAATCCTCGCGCAGGCCGCGCACACGGTGGCGCCGAGGTGGTTCCTCGCGCGTCGTCCCATCGAGGGAGGCACCGAGGACCTCCAGGCCGTGCGGCTCTACAGCCGGCTCGCGTATGGCTACTGGTACCGACGGGGCCGCGCGGCGGTGTTGTGGGCGCACCTCAGGGACTTGAACCTCGCAGAGCGCTATCCGCCCACGCCCGAGCTGGCGCAGGCGTACTCGGAGCACTCGCCCGCGCTGACCACCCTGCCCTGGTTCGAGCGGGCCTATGCGTACGCGGAGAAGTCGCTGTCCCTGCGCCAGGAGCAGAATGACATCTGGGGCCAGGGCCAGACGCTGCACTTCTATGGGCTCGCCTGCTACGCCTCCTCGCGCTTCGACGACTGCATCGAGAAGTGCACCCAGGCCATCCGCCTGCTCGAGCGCACCGGAGACCCGTGGGAGGTGAACAACGCCACGTTCCAGGTGGCCATGGCCCTCTACCGCCTGGGCCGGCTGCGCGAGTCGCTGGAGACCAGCCAGCGACTGCACGCGGCCGCGCTGGCGCTGGGAGACCGCTACTCGGTGCGGCTGGGCCTGGAGGCCTGGGCCAAGGCGTCCGACGGGAGGCTGCCGGGCACGCTTCTCGAAGGCGAGCTGAACAACCCGGACCAGCCGGACCCGCAGAGCTTCGCGGGCGTGCTCCAGGCGGACGCCCTCCATCGGATGCGTCAGGGCGACGCGGCGGGCGCGGTGGCGGTGCTGGAGCGGGCCGCGCGGCTCGTCGACGAGGCCCACCTGCGTCAGGAGTACGTGGCCCCCATCACCCCGCTGCTCGCCACCGCGCTGCGCCAGCTCGCGGAGACCACCTCGCCCCTTGCAGCCGCGCGACGCCGCGCCCTGCTCGAGCGCGCCGAGAAGACGGCGAAGGACGCGCATGCCCTCGCGCGCACCTACCGCAACAACCTCCCTCATGCCCTGCGCGAGCGGGCCCTCGTCGCCGCGCTGCGAGGCCAGGAGCGCCAGGCCCGAAGCTGGCTCGAGCAGTCCCTCCAGTCGGCGCGCGACTTGAAGATGCGCCACGAGCACGCCCGGAGCCTGAAGGCGCGAGGAGAGCTGGGCCGCGCGCTCGGCTGGCCCGGCGCGGAGGCCGACCTGTCGCTGGCCACGCGTGAGCTGGCGGAGATGGAGGAGGGCCTCTCGCCCGAAGTCGTGGAGCCGGGGGGCACCCGCGCGCTCTCGCTGGTGGACCGCTTCCCGCGCGTGCTGGAGGCGGGGAGACGGCTCGCGTCGGCGCTGTCCCGCGAGGCGGTGTTCGAGGCGGTGCGCCAGTCCATGCTGGAGCTGTTGCGCGCCGAGCACTGCGCCATCGTGGACCCGCGCGAGCTGTCCGAGGACGAGGACACCGAGGGCCCCAGCCGCACCGCCCTCTCCCGCGCGATGGAGACGGGCCGCATCACCGTGATGGGCCAGGGACTTCCGGGCGGGGCGAGCGAGAGCATGGAGCTGCTCGGGGTCCGCTCGCTGTTGTGCGCGCCGCTCCAGGTCCGGGGCAAGACGGTGGCCTGCGTCCTGGCCACGCACCGTCAGGTGGGCGCCCTGTTCGGCGAGGTGGAGGAGCACCTGACGGAGTTCGTCACCGTGCTCGCGGGCACCGCCCTGGAGAACGCGGAGAACTTCGAGGCCGAGCAGGAGGCGGTGCGCCGCCGCGACGACTTCCTCTCCATCGCCGCCCACGAGTTGAAGACGCCGCTCACCTCGCTGCAGCTCCACATCCAGGGCCTCCAGGCCCAGGCGCGCGCCAGCGGTGACGCGGGCCTGTCCCCGCGCAAGCTCTCCACCAAGCTGGAGTCCGCCTCCGCGCAGACGCAGCGCTTGGGGCGACTGGTGAGTGACTTGCTGGACATCTCCCGGCTCGCCCAGGGGCAGCTGCACATCAAGCTCTCGGAGGTGGACCTGGTGGCGCTCGTCCAGGGCCAGCTCGAGCGCAGCCGCGAGGCGCTCGTGCGCGCGGAGTGCCCGGTGCGGCTCGACGCACACGCCCCCCGGCTCACCGGCTCCTGGGACGCGATGCGACTGGAGCAGGTGGTGGGCAACCTCCTCTCCAACGCGATGAAGTACGGCGCGGGCCAGCCGATTGAAATCACCCTGCGCGAGGAGAAGAACGGGCTCGCGCTGCTGCGGGTGCGCGACTTCGGCATCGGCATCGCCGACGAGGACCGCGCGCGCATCTTCGGCCGCTTCGAGCGCGCGGTGTCCGTGCGCCACTACGGCGGCTTCGGGCTGGGCCTGTGGATTGTCCGCGAAATCGTCCAGGCGCTGGGCGGCGCCATCGACGTGGAGAGCACGCCGGGCGAGGGCTCCACCTTCACCGTCACCCTGCCCTGCTCCGGGCCCTCCTCGCAGCAGGAGTCCCCGGGCCCACCGGTGCACTGAAGCGTCAGCGCCGCACGAGCTCCAGGTAGATGACGTTGTCCTGGCCGTCGCGGAACAGCCGCACGGAGTCGAGCCGGTCCAGCGGCACCTCGCCGAGGAAGCCGCGCAGCTCATCCTCCTCGCGGTACAGGAGCCACCAGTCCATGAAGGCCTCCATGTAGCCGGTCTCCGGAGGGAAGCGCGCGAAGTTGGCCACCAGGAGCCGCCCCTGTGCGCGCAGCATGTTGAAGAGCAGCCCCGTCAGCCGCGTGGCGACGGAGTCGGACAGGTAGTCATACAGGCCCGCGGAGTAGACGAAGTCCAGGTCCGCGAAGGACTCCTTGCCAGCGAGCAGCGCGCGCACCGAGCCGCAGTGCGGCTTCACCACGTCCAGCGGCTGGTGGTGGGAGATTTCCGCCAGGCTCAGCGCATCCTGGTCGAACGCGATGAGCTCCCGCACGCGCCGCTCCCGCACGGCCGCCGAGGCCTCCGCCTCGCGCAGATGGCCACACGCCACGGAGAGGACTCGCGCCTCGCCCGGCACCCGCTCGGCCGTGGCGTCGAGCTGCCGCGCGAGCAAATCCCGGCGCTCGCGCACGCTCACCGCGCTGGGCTGCTGGTGCATGTACCGATAGATTTCCCGGCCCGCGTGGAGCTCGTCCGCAGCGCGGTCCAGGTACAGGTAGTCGATGAGCGCCGCGTCGCCCGCGTAACCCCGGGGCCGCTCGAAGGCGCGTCGGGTGAAGGGACACTGGTGCAGGAACGAGCGCAGCGGGTGCTTGCGCGCGGTGTCCTGACAGAAGGCCTTCCAGTCCTCCTGGCTCCAACGCCGTCGCAGCGAGAGCAGGCCCAGGTGCAGCGAGTGCATGTCCTGGTGCAGCACGTCGTCGTCGGCCTCCAGCATCCGCGCGTGCATGCCGTCGAGCCACACGCGCGCCTCCACGAGCGCCTCCTCCACGGGTCGCTCCGGGACGGGCAGGACGAGTTGATTGCGCTCGCGGTGACTGGCAGGGGCGGGCGCGCGTCGGACCGGTGTCCTCTGGGGGTCTTGCATCGTCCAACACAACCCCGGAGGGCCCCGGCTCCTCTTCCCGTGAAAGACCCTCGCCCGCTCGCTCCCCGAGGCGGGCTCGCGAGCGCATGCAATCCCGCCCGACGTCATTCGTGTACAAGGTGGGACACCGGACGGCGGCGCCGCTTCCGGGTTCCACACCCCCATTGGAGTCCACCATGCCGTCCTGGTTCACCGTGTCGCGGGCCATGGCCCTCGCGACCCTCGTCCCCACCCTCGCGCTGGCCAACCCCGCCGCGCCGAAGGCCGCCGCGTCCGGCAAGGCCGAGGTCGAGCGCGCGTCCACGCGCCCCTCGAAGCACTACACCATCCAGCAGTTCATGAAGACGACGCTGATTCGGGGCGCGTCCTTCTCCTCCGACGAGCAGCGGGTGCTGTACTCGTCGAACCAGACGGGCATCTACAACGTCTTCTCCGCGCCGGTGAAGGGCGGCAAGCCCACCCAGCTCACCCGCTCCACCACGGACAGCACCTTCGCGGTGAGCTACTTCCCGAAGGACGAGCGCATCCTCTTCACGCGCGACCAGGGCGGCAACGAGCAGCACCACCTCTACGTGCGCACCCCGGACGGGAAGGAGAAGGACATCACCCCGGGCGACAAGCACCGCGCCGTCTTCTTCGGCTGGAGCCAGGACGAGGCGGGCTTCTACGTCCTCACCAACGAGCGCGACGAGCGCTTCATGGACCTGTACCGCTACGACGCGAAGACGTTCGAGCGCACGCGGCTGTACCAGAACGAGGACGGCCTGGACGTGGGCGCCGTGTCCGCGGACGAGCAGTGGATCGCCGTGGAGAAGACCCACACCACGGCCGACAGCGACGTGTACCTGCTGAACCTCGCCACGAAGGAGCGCAAGCACATCAGCCAGCACCAGGGCACCGCCACCTGGAGCCCCGCCGAGTTCGACACCACCTCCACCGCGCTCTACCTGCTCACCGACGAGGGCTCCGAGTTCACCCGCGTGGTGCGCTACGTGCTCGCCACCGGGAAGATGGAGGAGGTGGAGAAGACGGACTGGGACGTGATGTACACGTACTTCTCCCGCAACGGCGCGCTGCGCGTCACCGGCATCAACGCGGACGCCAGCACCGTCATCCGCGTGCAGGACACGAAGACGGGCAAGCAGCTGGAGCTGCCCAGGCTGCCCGAGGGCGACATCACCAGCGTGTCCATCGGCCGCGGTGAGAAGCGCCTGGCCTTCCACCACCGCGGGGACCGCTCGCCCAACAACCTCTACGTCTTCGACCTCGCGACGAAGAAGGCCACCCGCCTGACGGACAACCTCACCACCGAAATCGACGCCAAGGACCTGGTCGACGCGGAGGTGGTGCGCTTCAAGTCCTTCGACGGGATGGTGATTCCCAACGTCCTCTTCAAGCCGCATCAGGCCACCGCCCAGACGCGGGCGCCCGCGCTCATCTGGGTGCACGGCGGCCCCGGTGGCCAGTCCCGCAAGGGCTACAACCCGATGATTCAGTACCTGGTCAACCACGGCTACGTGGTGCTGGCCATCAACAACCGGGGCAGCTCCGGCTACGGCAAGACGTTCTACACGGCGGATGACCAGAAGCACGGCAAGGAGCCGCTGCTCGACTGCGTGGAGGCGAAGAAGTACCTGGCCAGCCTCCCGTACGTGGACGGCGAGCGCGTGGGCATCATCGGCGGCAGCTACGGCGGCTACATGACGCTGGCCGCGCTGACGTACCACCCGGGCGTCTTCAACGTGGGCGTGGACATCTTCGGCGTGTCCAACTGGCTGCGCACCCTCAAGAGCATGCCCGCCCACTGGGAGTCACGGCGCCAGGCGCTCTACCAGGAGGTGGGCAACCCGGAGACGCAGGAGGCGATGCTGCGCGAAATCTCCCCCCTGTTCCACGCGGAGAAGATTCGCCAGCCGCTGCTCGTCATCCAGGGCGCCAACGACCCGCGCGTGCTGCAGGCGGAGTCGGACGAAATCGTCCAGGCGGTGCGCAAGAGCAAGGTCCCCGTCGAGTACGTCCTCTTCCCCGACGAGGGCCACGGCTTCACCAAGAAGAAGAACGAGGAGGAGGCCTACTCCCGCACCCGCGCGTTCCTCGACCAGTACCTCAAGAAGCCCGCCAGCGGCCCCACCAACTAGGCCCTCGCGTCCGGTGCGCGTCCGAAGCCGCGCGCACCGGCGCATCCTCCTCGGGCACCACCTGACGTGACGCCACGTCCCCGAGCGCCTCCAACAGGGCCTCCATGGACGCGAAGCGCTGCTCGGGGCGCTTCTCCAGACACCGCCGCACCACCGCCTCCACCGCTTCCGGCACGGCCAGCTCCGGCCGCAGCTCCGAGAAGCGCGGAGGCGGCTCCTTGTGATGGGCGAAGACCAGCTCGAGCAGGTCCTCCGACTCGAACGGCACCCGCCCCATCAGCATGTGGAAGAGCACCACGCCCAGCGAGTAGATGTCCCCGCGCGCGTCGGCCACGTGGCGCGCCCGCTCCGGCGCCATGTACGCGGGCGAGCCGAGCCCCGCGTCCCCTTCGGTCAGCTCCCGCACCGACAGCCGCGCCGACTCCGACATCACGGGGCGCGTGCGCCCGAAGCCGCGCAGCTTCACGTGCGCCCCCGCCTCCTCCACCAGCACGACGTTGCCCGGGGACACGTCTCCGTGCACCACGCCTCGCTGGTGCGCCTGACGCAGGGAGCGCCCCAGCGCCCGGGCCCACGCCACCGCCCGCGGCCACGGCAGCGGCCCCGAGGCGAGCACGTCCTGCAGCGTGCGCCCCTCCAGCCACTCCGTGGCCACGAACAGCGTCCCATCCTCCAGCCGCCCCGCGTCCAGCACGGTGACGGTGTGGGGATGGGCGAGCCTGGCCGCGGCACGGGCCTCCTGGAAGAAGCGGCGCGGCGCCTCCAGGTCCTCGAAGGGCGCGGCCAGCACGCGCACGGCCACGGTCCGCTCCAGCGGGAGCTGGAGGGCCCGGTACACCCGCTGCGTGCCCGGCCCCTCCAGCGGCGCCACCAGTTGGTAACGGCCCTGCAACACCTGCCCGACGAGCGGGTCCGCGCCCCAGGCCGTGGGGATGCTCGGGCTTGCCTGTCGGTCGGTGCGCATCATGAGGGGCCTCGCTCTTCGACTTTCTTCAGGCCTGGAGCGGGTTCACCGCCGCCGGGCACTCCCAGTACGTGTACTCGCAGGTCTCCAGGCGCTCATCGCAGGGGACCTTCACCACCGTCATCAGCTCGCACGGGTGACGAGGTGCCTCCGTCTCCCGCGCGCCTATCGCTCGTGCGTCCTCGCTCCGGACGGCCTTGGGAGCCTCGGGCGGAGCCACCACGGCCCGGCGCTCCGTCCTGCCCTTGCCATGCGCCGACACCGGCGCCTGGGCTTCCCGTCGTGCCTCTCCGGCGGGCATCCCCCGCGGCGGACAGGCTCCCGGCAGCAGCCCCGGCACGGTGCCCAGCACCGCGCCCAGGACATACAGCTTCCTGTTCATGTAACCCCCTTGCCGGCTCGAACCGCCAGCCACGCCCTACGACGCAGGCCAGTACCGGTTCGGCGGCAGGGACGTCACTAGCCGGGGGGTCTGACATTCCCGGCGCTTCTGGACAGGGTGGCTTGGGCCACCCGTCTTCGAGGGCAGGTGAAGCGTCGGGTATCGGAGTGTCACCGGCTGAGGCTAGGATGGCGCGCCTTCGGAGCCGTCACCGCCCATGCCATTCCAGATCACCGTTCACGCGCAGGACCGAATCCTCGAGGTCGTCTATCCCCCGCAGGTCACCTCGGCGGACCTCACCGAGTACCTCACGGAGGTGAAGAAGGCGATTGTCGGCTTCGCGGGGGAGTGGTCCGCGCTGGTGGACCAGTCCCAGCTGCGGGTGATGCCCACCGACGTGGTGGCCTCCATGGCGGCGCTCAACGCGTACGCGCAGCTGCACGGGATGAAGCGCTCGGCGCGGGTCGTCAGTGACGCCCCCTCCGGCCTCCAGGCGTGGCGGATGACGAAGCGGGCCATGCTCACCATCCCCACCCGCACGTTCGAGACGAAGCCGGAAGCCCTGGAGTGGCTGCGCAACCCCGAGGCGGAATGAGCCGTTCCCGCCCTGCGCGGCACCGACGTCTCCGGTAGAGTGTGAGCCCCGCCCGTCCTTCCGGGCGGGCCCGTTCCACTTCAGGAGTCGTCTCTTCATGCACCACATCCGGAATGGCGCCGCCCGGCAGCTCTTGGGCGCGCTCCTGTGTTCTGTCGCCGTCACCGCCTGTCAGCCGGGCCCCGCGTCCCAAACGGGTGAGCCGGAGGTTCCGGAGGAGACGGGCTCCGGCGAGAGCCCCGTGGTGTACGGCACGGATGACCGCTTCGACGTGTACGCGCACTCGAACGCCACGCTGCGCCAGCGCGCCGAGCAGTCCACCGTGGCGCTGATGTCCCCGGACATGCTCGACACCACCGACCCGGACGACGTCGGCTTCTTCGCCTATACGCTGGGCGAGTACGAGAACCTGTGCACCAACCAGCGCTTCCGGAACGACCCGGCGGCGGCGTGGTGCTCCGGCACGCTCATCGACGACGACCTGGTGCTGACGGCGGGCCACTGCATCGAGACCGCGGCGGACTGCGCGGACACGCGCTTCGTCTTCAACTTCTACAACACGGGCCCCGACACGCTGCAGAAGGTGACGACGGCGGACATCTTCTCCTGCAAGTCCATCGTCACGCAGCGGCTGGACGACAGCGGCAGCCCCATGCTCGACTACGCCATCGTCCGACTGGACCGCTCCGCCGCGCCGCGCTTCACCCCCGCGCCCGTGCGCGCAGGCAACACCGCCCTGGCGGTCGGCGCCGGCGTGGCCGTCATCGGCTCGGGCAGCGGCATCCCCTTCAAGATTGATTCGGGCGGCAAGGTGCGCACGGCGCGCGCCAGCACGCTGGACTACTTCGTCGCCACCACGGACACCTTCGAGGGCAACTCCGGCTCGGGCGTCTACGAGACGGACGGCTACACCGTGGCGGGCATCCTGGTGCGCGGCGCCAACGACTACGTCAGCAGCGGCAGCTGCAGGGTCGTCAACAACTGCCCCGAGACGGGCTGCGGCGGAGAGGGCATCACCTACGTGCAGCCCGCCATCACCGCGCTGTGCCGCGTGGCCACCAGCCAGCGCCTGTGCGGCACCACGCCGCCTCCGACGGGCGGCACCACCTTCACCTTCTCCGCGCAGAACACCTACAGCGCCACGGCCAACACCACCAACAAGGCGGTGACGCTGACGGCGGGGCAGAAAATCACCGTGGGCACCTGCGGCGTGCCGGACGCGGCCGTCGTCGGTGACTCGTACCTGCGCCTGTTCGGCCCGAGCGGCCTGCAGGTCGCGGAGAACGACGACGCGTGCAACGGCCGCGGCTCCCAGCTGAGCTTCACCGCGACGTCCGCCGGCACCTACGAGGTCCGCGCGGGCTGCTACGACACCACCACCTGCTCGGGCACCGTGGCCTGGAAGCTCGAGGGTGGCGGCTCCACCCCCGCGCCCACCAGCGGCGCGTTCGACTTCTCCGCCACCGCCACCAACAGCGCGCGCACGGGCACCATCAACCAGGACATCACCCTCACCGCCGGCCAGTCGCTGTCCTTCGGGACCTGCACGGTGTCGGGCGCCACCGGCACCGGCGACACCCTGCTGCGTCTGTACAACAGCGCGGGTCAGCAGGTGACCAGCAACGACGACGCCTGCGGCTCGCTGTCCCACGCCACCTACACCGTGCCCACGGGCGCGGGTGGGACGTACCAGATTCGCGCCGGCTGCTACGGCGCCTCCACCTGCTCCGGCACGGTGGCCTGGACGCTCCGGTAGTCCCCGCTGACGCAAGGCACCTGACTCACCGAGGCGGGCGGTCCGTGGATGACGGGCCGCCCGCTTCTGTCTTCGGGGCCACTCCCTCCATGCACGGCGGGCCAGCGGCCGGCCAGCCCGAGACACCGGGCCGTCCCGCCTGCTCACCCCGCGCTTGACACTCCGGAGGCCCGGGAATAACGCACGGCGACATGAGCACTGCCCGGTTCCCGCCGTCCCCGACGCGCCCGATTCTCAACGAGGGTCCGTTCCGCGCCCTGCTGCTGGAGAACATCCACCCGTCCGCCGAGGAGCTGCTCGCCGCCGAGGGCTTCCAGGTGGAGCGCGTCAGCTCCGCGCTCAAGCCGCCGGAGCTGGCGGAGCGGCTCCGGGGCGTGCACCTGCTCGGCATCCGCAGCAAGACGACAGTGCCCCCGGAGGCGCTGGTGCACGCGGAGGAGCTGCTCGCCATCGGCGCCTTCTGCATCGGCACCAATCAAGTGGACCTGACGTCCGCCAACACGCACGGCATCCCCGTCTTCAACGCGCCCTTCAGCAACACGCGCAGCGTGGCGGAGATGGTCATCGCGGAGATCATCGTCCTCACGCGCCAGCTGTTCGACCGCAGCCGCGAGGTGCACACCGGCCAGTGGCGCAAGGTGGCCACCGGCAGCCACGAGGTGCGCGGCAAGACGCTGGGCATCATCGGCTATGGCCACATCGGCTCGCAGCTGGGCGTGCTCGCCGAGTCCCTGGGCATGCGGGTGATGTACTTCGACGTGATGACGAAGCTGCCCTTGGGCAACTCGCGCTCGGTGGCGACGCTGGACGAGCTGCTGGCCGAGTCGGACTTCGTCACGCTGCACGTGCCGGCGCTGACGTCCACGCACATGATGATGGGCGCCGAGCAGTTCGCGAAGATGAAGCGAGGCGCGTGCCTCATCAACGCCAGCCGGGGCACGGTGGTGGACATCGCCGCGCTGGCGTCAGCGCTCAAGTCCAAGCACCTGGGCGGCGCCGCGGTGGACGTGTATCCCGAGGAGCCGGAGGGCAACTCGGACGGCTTCGTGACGGAGCTGCAGAACCTGCCCAACGTGGTGCTCACGCCGCACATCGGCGGCTCCACCGAGGAGGCGCAGGCGTCCATCGGCAAGGAGGTGGCCGTGAGCCTCTCCAAGTTCTTCCGCACGGGTGCGACGACGGGCGCGGTGAACTTCCCCATGGTGGAGGCGCCGCTCATCCCCGGCACGCACCGCATCCTCAACGTGCACCGCAACATCCCGGGCGTGCTGCGCGACATCAACCGCATCGTCTCGGACTTGAACGCCAACATCCACGCCCAGGTCCTCAGCACGGACGCCAACATCGGCTACCTGGTGATGGACCTGGACCAGGACGTGTCGCGCCCGGTGTGTGACGCCATCGCGGGCCTCACCACCGACATCAAGACGCGCATCGTCTCCTGAGGCGCGCCGCGCCGCTCAGGCGTCCAGCACCTTCCCCGGGTTGAGCAGTCCCCGGGGGTCCAGGGTCCGCTTGAGCGCGCGCAGCAGCGAGAGCTCCTCCTCCGAGCGCGAGTAGCCCAGGTAGTCCTTCTTCAACAGGCCGATGCCGTGCTCCGCGGAGATGCTGCCCGCGTGCTTGCGCACCAGCTCGAACATCGTGGGGTCCGCCTGCTTCGTGTGGGCGAGGAACTCCGCCTTGTCCATGGCGTCCGGCTTCATCACGTTGACGTGCAGGTTGCCGTCGCCGATGTGGCCGAAGAGGCAGATCTCCCACCCCGGGTAGCGCGACTGGAACACGGCCTCCAGCTCCGCGCAGAAGGCCTCCAGGCCGGCCACCGGCAGCGAGATGTCGTTCTTGTGGGGCAGCCCCGTGGCGGACAGGCTCTCGCTGATGCCCTCGCGCAGCGCCCACAGCTCCTGGGCCTGCGCCGCGCCTTGCGCCTGGGTGCCGTCGGTCACCAGCCCCCGCTCGAACAGCGAGCCCAGCCACGCCTCCACCGCGGAGGCGTCACGCGACTCGGCCTCCAGCAGCACGTAGCAGCCGCTGTCCGCCTCGAACGGTGAGCGCAGCTTGCGGTGGCGCCGCACGCGGGCGAGGCAGCGGTCCGTGAAGAACTCGTAGGCGGAGATGACGAAGGCCGTCTGCTCGCGCGCGTCGCGGAACAGCCGCAGCACCGCGGCCACGTCCGGCACGGCGAAGAGGAAGACGTCCTGCTTGCCGGGCACCTGCGTCAGCTTGAGCGTGGCCTCGGTGATGACGCCCAGCGTGCCCTCGCTGCCGATGAAGAGCTGGCGCAAATCCAGGCCCGTGTTGTTCTTCTCCAGCGCGCCGTTGAGCTCCAGCACGCGGCCCTCCGCCGTGACGACTTGCAGGCCCAGCACCCAGTTGCGGGTGAGGCCGTAGCGGATGACCTTCACCCCGCCCGCGTTGGTGGCGATGTTGCCGCCCACGGTGCTCGAGCCCTTGGAGGCGAAGTCCACCGGCCACGTCAGGCCGTGCTCGGCGCAGTGGCGGTGCACCGCCTCCGTCACCGCGCCCGCCTGCACGCGCACCGTGTTGCCGAGCAGGTCCACCGGCCCCAGGCGCGCCATGCGCTGCAGCGACAGCACCACCTCGCCCTTCGCCGCCACCGCGCCGCCGGCCAGGCCCGTGCGCCCGCCGGAGGGCACCACCGCCACGCCGTACCGGTGGCAGAGGGCGAGCAGCCGGGCCACCTCGTCCGTGGTGCGGGGCAGCGCCACCGCGCTGGGGGCCGGGGTGTACACGCGCGTCCAGTCGCGGCCGTACTCCTTCAGCTCCTCGGGCTCCCGGGTGAGGAAGTCCGAGGGGAAGCCCTCGGCGAGGGCGGAGAGGAAGTCGGTGGGGAGCGCGGCGTCGGACATGGCCTCAGGCGTATTGCAGGCGCCCGCGTATGACAAGGCGCGGCGTGGGCCTCCGGTCGCCTGGATGACCGGCCGGAAATCCCGGGGAAAGGCCAGGAAAATCCCCCCGGGGTGTATATGCGGCGGGGCTTCGTGTGCCCTGCCCACCCCCGTCCCAGGTTGCCCCACATGTCCCCGAGTCGAGTCCTCCGAAACCTCGTGCTGTCGACCGCGGCCGCGCTGCTGCCCTCGACGCTGGCGTGGAGCGAGACGCCCCAGGTGGAGGTCCCCTACGTCTTCGAGACGGTGGACAGCTACGCCGTCACGGAGGTCAACACCATCGAGATACGGGGCGTGCTCCAGGGCGAGAGCACGCCCCGGACCTTCGAGTTCGAGTTCTACTCCTCCCCCGCGTACTACGACGCCAGCCAGCATGGCTCGCGGTGCGACCGGATGGCGCTGTTGGCCATGACGCGCCCGGGGCGCTACCTGCTGGAGCTGAAGGTCCAGCGATGGATTGGCGGACAGCCGTCGTGTCGCCTCACGCGCCGCACGGCGCAGCCCACTCCCTGACGGAAGCACGAGGGGCACTTCCATGCGCACGACGCAAGGCAGCTGGCTGCCGCTCGCGCTGGCCCTGACGACGCTGCTGGTCGGCTGTGGCAGCGGGCTCGAGGAGGGCGGCAAGAAGACACCACAGGACTCGGACGGCGACGGCGTCGTGGACGCGCAGGACTGCGCTCCCACGGACCGCCAGCGCTGGCGGGAGCAGTGGGCCTACGAGGACACCGACAGGGATGGATGGGGGCATGGCCCTGGGCAGAAGGTGTGTGCCTCCAACAGCCTGCCCCCGGGCTGGTCCCCCCTGGAGGGAGACTGCGCCCCGACGGACGCCAGCGCCTGGCGGAACGCCACCGGGCTGTATCCGGACTCCGACGTGGACGGGGCCACGGGTCCCGGGCCCGTGAGCGCCTGCGTGGGGGACCTCCTCCTGCGCTACCGCGAGCAGCCGGGACCGCCGGACTGCGATGACCAGGATGGGCGCTACCAGGCGTCCACCGTGGTCTACGCCGACGTGGACGGGGACGGCGTGGGCGATGGCGCCGCGCCCCTCGACGTCTGCGCCGGCAAGCCGCTGCCCAAGGGCCACGCGAGCCTCTCGGGTGACTGCGCGCCCGATGACCCGCTGCGCAGCGCGAGCCGCACCTATCTCTACCGGGACCAGGACCTGGACGGGACGGGCGTGGAGTCCTTCGGGCAGCTCTGCCTGGGCCGCGACGAGCCGCTGCCCGCGGGGTACCTCGACGCCTGGCTGCCCGCGGACTGCGACGACACGGACGCGACGAAGTTCTGGATGTCCGGCGTCTTCGCGGACACGGATGGCGACGGGGTCGGCGCCGGCCCGATGCTCCTGCGCTGCATGGGCAACACGCCGGCCGCCGGCCACGCCTTCTCCAGCAATGACTGCGCGCCCGAGGACGCCACCCGCTGGCGGCAGCTCGACTACGCCTACCGGGATGCGGATGGCGATGGGGACACGGTGTCGTCCCCTGGGAAGGTCTGTGCCGGCCAGGAGCTCCCGCCGGGCTACCTCACCCTCGCCCGAGGCTCGGACTGCGATGACCAGGACGCCACGGTCCGCGTGCGCTGGGACCTCTACCGGGACGCGGATGGAGACGGCGTGGGCGCGGGCCCCAGGGTCTCCGTGTGCGCGAGCACCACCCGGCCCTCGGGCTACGCGACGAGCGGCGAGGACTGCGCGGACGACGACGCCACGCGGTGGCAATGGCTGTCCTATGCCTATCGGGACGTGGATGGCGACAGGTACACCGTGGCCGCCCCGGGCCAGCTCTGCGCGGGCGAGGCGCTGCCCGCGGGCTACCTCAACCTCTCCGTGGGCCCTGACTGCGACGACACGAACGCGTCGGTGCACAAGACGCTGCGCACGTGGCCGGACCTGGATGGGGACGGCGTGGGCGCGGGCGTCGCGGCGGACCAGTGCACCAACGGGCAGACGCCCGCGAACCGGTCGCTGTTGGGAAGCGATTGCGCGGACGACGACGCCAGTCGCTGGGTGAGCCATGCGTACCAGCACGTGGACCGCGACGAGGACGGCTTCACCACGCCCGAGTCCGGCACCCTCTGCGCCGCCGCCACGCTCCCCGCGCCCTACTTCATCAAGGCCACGGGCAACGACTGCGATGACGCGGACGCGGCGCTCATCCGCTGGGCCGTGCTATACCCGGACAACGACGGCGACGGCGTGGGCACCGAGCCTCGACGCATCCTGTGCATCGGCACCACGGTGCCTCCGGGCCTGTCCATCTTCGGCGACGACACGAACGACAATGACCCGTCGACGGTGACAGACCCCGAGCACGAAGAGCTCGAGACCTTCATCCTCGACCTGTGAAGAACATTCCTCGCTCCGACATCGCACGAACGCTCGTCCGGTGTCGGAGCGGGACACGTCGCCACGCAAGCCCTTGCATTCATACGAGGGCAGGTCCATTGTGTTTCCCGGCGCGGGAAACCGCGCTGTCCATGACCTCCTCCTACTGACACCTCCGCTCCTCGAAGCGCACCTCGCCCTCGGCTCTCTCGAGTCCGTGCGGGCGTCGAATGTGCTCGGCGTGAGTCCACGTGGACAGCGGAGTGTTCCCCAGGAATCCAGAGCGTGCGCCACGCGCCCTCGCGGCCCGTGACGCTTCCCATCCCTGTCCCACCGCGGCCTTCCGGCGCGGAGCGCCACCCGTGTGCGCGGCGGGACACAGCCCCTCTCGAGGTCTCTGTATGCAATCCCAGACGCGCAAGCTCACGTACCACGTCGCCACCACCGTCGACGGCTACATCGCCCGCCAGGACGACTCCTTCGACTTCTTCGTCTTCGAGGGCGACCACACCACCGAGTACATGGCCGCGCTGAACAACAGCTACGACACGGTGCTGATGGGCCGAAAGACGTACGAGGTCGGCCTGAAGTTCCAGGTCACGGACCCCTACCCGAACCTGGAGACGTTCGTCGTCTCGCGCAGCCTGAAGGAGGCTCCGAATCCCCGGGTGAAGCTCATCTCGGACGACGTCGTCGGCGCGGTGCGCGCGCTGAAGGCGAAGGAGGGCAAGGGCATCTACCTGTCGGGCGGTGGGGAACTGGCCGCGCAGCTCTTCGCCGCGGGGCTGGTGGACGAGGTGCTCATCAAGCTCAACCCGCGGCTGCTCGGCGCGGGCATCCCGCTGGTCTCCCGGCTGGACAAGCACCTGAACCTGGAGCTGCGCTCGACCAAGGTCTACCGGAACGGCGTGGTGCTGCTGCAGTACGACGTGCAGCGCTGAGCACGTGAGGCACCCGAGGTGGGCCTGCTCACTTCGGGTGACCTCCGCCCTCCGGCCAGAAGCGCAGCACCTTCTCGGTCGCGCTCAGCGAGGACCACTCCACCTGTCCACTGAGCACCCGATGGCCGTGGGCGAGCGTCAGTCGCTTCCACAGCGGCACATCGCCGCGTCGCGAGGTCTCCCAGGCTGACCAGCTCACGCCCCCGGTGGCCTCCACCACCCGCGCCAGCACGCCGTCGAGCTCCGAGTCGGGCATCCATCTCAGCTGGTCCAACACCCAGCCCACCTCGGCCTGAATCGCGCTCGGCCGCCCCAGCACGGTGGCGAGCGCCTGGGGGCCCTGGTCATCGGGGACGAAGGACACGCCGCCGGGCCGCAGCACCGCCCAGCCCGAGCGCCCTTGCCCGTCCTCACGCAGCGTCGCCGGATAGAGGACCGCGTTCTCCAGCCGCACCCCAGAGCGCGCCAGCCCTCGCAGCGGAGCCTGGGTGTGCAGCTCGAGCAGCGTGGCGACCAGGCTGGACTCCATGAGGTAGGGCACCGTGACGCCCGGTGTCCCGTCCACCTTCAGGGAGAACATCCGGCCCACCTCGATTCCCCCCGGCGCGATGGAGGACAGGGGCACCGACACGGCCTCACCGAACACCGGGTTCCACATGAGCCGCTCGCTCGTCAGCGTGAGCCAGCCGGAGCGTAGCAGCATCATGACCAGGGGGGCGATGAGGAGCGCCATCAACAGCCAGCCACCGACCGGTCGCCCATCCACCGGCAGGAAGGAGATGAGCGCGGACACGCCCAGCACCGCCAGCGCCAGTGAGGACCAGCGCAGCGGCGTCTGCCGGACGGGCACCGAGCCGGAGCGCTGGGTCTGGAACAGCAACACCTCGCCCTCCTCGAGCGTCTGGGACACCCGCTGCTTCGCGAGCAGGTCCAGCCGGCGCAGCTCCGCGGGCAGCGCGATGGGTCCGGACACGAACGTGTGGCGGGAGAGCCGCCGTCGCACCAGCGGCCCCAGTCGCTTCGCTCTCGCGTCCAGCTCCCGCAGCACGCGCATCAGGGGCAACGATTCAGGCCAGGCCTCGCGCTCGGCGCGGCGCTTCGCGTGCGCCAGGGCCTCCGTGACTCGGGGTTGGTGCTCCAGCCACTCCTCGACGAGCGTGGGCTTCGCGCGCAGCTTGCGCTTCCAGGCGCGGCTGCGCAGCGCGGACTCCAGCGCGGCGGTGCGCTCATGCGCGGACTCCAAGACCTCCGCGCGCCCCTCCAGTTGGAGACGCACGGCCTCGGAGGCGGGGCCTTCGCGGGGCACCCTCTTGGCGAGGTCTTGTCGGGACATGACTTCGAGAGGCTACCGGGTCGTCACGCGAGATGCCCAGGCGTGAAGTCGCTCGAGGACGGTGTTCCGCTCCTCCTTGCCGGGCATGCCCACGAGCGCCTCTTCGCCACGCACCAGGTGGACCTCCCGTGCCCCCTCGACACCAGGAGCCACCCGCACCTCCTCGGAAGGCCAGGCCGCGCCACCGGACGCCTCCACCGCACGTGCCAGCAAGGCCTCCAGCTCCGACTCGGGCTGCCAGCGAAGCCCCTCCAGCACCCAGGCCAGCTCGACGCGTCCGTCCAGCGTCCGCCCCGTCGCGGCCTTCATCAGCGCGGCGCCTGGCTCGGGCGCTGGGAGGAAGGAGACGCCTCGAGGCGACATCAAGAGCTGGCCCGAGGTCCAGGCCCCGTGGCGACGAAGCCGCGCGGGCCAGGTCACCAGCTCCACCGGTCGCTCGGCTCGCGCGGCGTTGGCCCGGACCTGGGGCGCGCGGAACAGCTCGAGCCATACGCGCAGCCTCGCCGCCTTCTCACGACCGAGCCGGGGAAGGCGGACCCCCCGATTGCCCCGCAGTCGCAGCGTCCCTCTTCGCGCGTGCTCCAGTTGGACGCTGGCATCTCCCAGCGAGTCCAGTCGCACGGACGCGGACGGCTCCCCACGTGGGGCCAACCACACGAGTCGCTCCGGCGTCAGCCATGCGGCCCCGGGGGTTCGGGTCATCCACATGGCCATCAGGACGGCCGGCACGGGCCACAGAAAGAACATGAGGAGGCCGAACAGCATCGCCGCCAACATGGAGAACTGGTGGGCCATGAGCCCCACGGTCGCCAGCGAGCCCACCATGAAGGCCAACACGGGATAGACGTAGCGCATCACCTCGGGCGCGGAGCCGACGTGCATCGCGAAGGACCCGTCCGGTGTCGGAGCGACGGGGGACTCCTCGAGACAATAGGACTCCAGCCTCGCGAGTGCCTCGCGCTGGGGCGTGTGCTCGTCGAGCAGGAGCAACATGCCCACCTTGCGATGGAGCAGTTTGAAGACCCGCTCCCGGACCTTGCGCAACCGACGCAACCGGCTCGGAATCCGTGAGCCACGGGGCCAGCCGTCCTGGTTACCCCGCTGCTCCAGGTGCACCAGCACCTCGGGCAGCAGGCCCTCCAGTTCGCGGACCTTGCGCAACAGGTCCGGCGTCGCGCGCAGGTTGCGCAACCAGTGGCGTGACGCGAGGGCATCCACGAGCGGCGCGTAGCGATAGAGGGCCACCTCGATGAACTCCACCTTGCCTTCCAGGCGCAGACGCAGGTCTTCTTCCGACGCTGGCGGCTCGGACAGGACGGCGCTGGCGGCGCGGACGCGTTCGGACATCGCGCTCACAGCATAGACAGACAAGCTCCCGCGTTGGGCGGTGAGCGTTATGCCCCACCACCCCAGCCGTGGAGCAGTTGGAGGACCGTGCCTCGGTCCTCGGAGGCCGGCTTGCCCACCAGGACCTCCGTGCCTCGCGACAGGTGGACGTCCTGCTCCTCCTCCACATCGGGAGACACGCGCACATCCACGGAGGCCCAGGCGACTCCGCCTGACTGCGCGATGGCCCGCGCCAGCAGCGCGTCCAGCTCCGACTCGGGATGCCAGCGAAGTGCCTCCAGCACCCAGGGCATCTCGACCCGTGAATCCAGCCTGCGTCCCGTCGCGGTCCGCAGCAAGGTCGCTCCCGCATCCGCGCCCGAGCCCGGAATGAAGTAGGCACCCCGATGCGACAGCACGAGCTGGCCCGGAGTCCACGCCTTGTTGCGACGAAGCTGCGCGGGATAGGTCACGAGCGTCACGGGTCGCTCGGCGCGCGAGGCGTTGGCACGGACCTGAGGCGCACGGAACAACTCGAGCAACACGCGCAACCTCGCCGCCTCTCCACGACCGAGCCGGGACAGTCGAAGGTACTTGTCGCCTCGAACCGTCACCGTATCCAGCTCGGCCTCCATTCGAATGGCGTCCTCGCCCAATGAATCCAGGCGCACGGCCACGGGTGGCGCCCCTCCTGAGGCCATCCACACCAGTCGCTCCGGCGTCAGCCAGGCGACGTCCGGTGCCTCACGCCCCAACAGGGTCGCCGTGAGGAACATGAGCAGCCCCATCGACGACACGGTGATGGCCAGCGCCGCCCCCAGGCCGAGCCAGGCGTCCAGCGCGAAGAACAGCACCCACCCCAGGAATCCACCCAGGACCAAGAGCATGGACAGCAGGTACTGCACCACTCCGCCCACGAAGCCGATGCGCAGCGAGAACGGTTCGCCCGGTGTCCGCTCGAGCGAGACCTCCTGGAGACAGGCGGCTTCGAGCTTCGCGAGCGCTGTTTCCAGCGGCAGAGACTCGGAGAGGAGCAGCAGTTCGTACATCCTCTTGTCGACCAGGGTGGCGACCTGGGCCCGGAGTTTGCGCACACGCCGCACCGTCTTCCGAATCGGCGCGTCGTGCGTCGCGCCCTCCAGGTCGCATCGTCGCTCGGTCTGTGCCAGCGCCTCGGTCAGCGCACCCTCCAGCTCTCCGACCTCACGAAGCAGGCTCGGCGCGGCGCGCACCTTGCGTCGCCAGCGACGGGACTCGAGCTGCTCAGCGAGCAGGCGGTAGCGCCGGAGGGCTGACTCGATGAGCTCCACCCGCCCTTCCAGGCGGCGGCGCAGGTCCCCCTCCGACGCCCGCGACTCCGTCAAGGCGGCGCCGGTTCGGGTGCGTTCGGACATTGCGCGCACAGCATAGCCGGCAAGGCGCGTGGACGGGGAGCCGCGCCCGGGTCAGCTGCCCGAGCAGGTCTTCGTCCCTCCGCGCCGTCCCTGCGCGTGCAAGGATTCACCCGCGACCCTCCCAGGAAACATGAGCCCGTCCATCCCACCCGAGGTCCTCGTCGAGGTCGACCCGCTCCTGCTCTCGCGCGAGTTCTTCGCGGCCATCTTCCTGCTGCGGGAGCGCACGGGCTGCACGCTCGCCACGGCGCTCGAGCAACTCACCTGTCGTTCCGGGGAACTGGAGACGCTCCACCCCGCGTTCGGCGAGGCGGAGGCGAAGCGTCGATGGAAAGAGCGGTCTCCCGAGGCGTGGCGCGCGAAGGCACGTGAAGCACTCGACGCGCTCCCGCGTCCTCCCGTGGCCATCGAGGTGCAATGGGATGGCGACTCACTGGGATGGTGTCTCGACGTCTTCGCCATCCTGCCGGGTGCCTCCACCGCGCATCCTCGCTTCACCTGCGCTCCGCTGGTGACGATGCGCCCCGAAGTTCTGGGGTCGGGTGACGCGCGAGCAGTCGCCCTCGAGGTGGGGCAGTGGGCCCAGGAGCGATGGGGCACCCTCCTCTACTTCCCGTCTCCCGCGGAGAGCCTGGACGAGCCGCGCTGGTGGGACACCCTCCCCACCGAGCCAGGAGACGGCGCGGGTTCGTGACGGCGGAAGGCCCGCCTCACGACGAGCGACTCAGGCCCCGAACCCTCAGCCGGGACGAGCCCCCGCGAGCCATCACTCCCCTCGATGCTCCCGCTCGAGCCGGCGCATCCGCTCCCACAGGCGCAGCTCATGCGCGGCGTCCGCGTCGTCGGTGTCTCGCGAAGAAGAAGAGGGCTGCCCCGCTTCTTCCTCGACCGGATACGCCGCCTGTCGCGCCCCTCCCTGACCGCTCTCGCCAGGCCAGGTCTCCGTTCTCCCGGGAGCGGTCCGAAGCCCACTCGCGATGTACTGCTCGCGATGCACCGGCTCCGCGTACACGGGCACGGTTTCACGCGTCGGCCGGCGCGGAATCCACAGCTCCGCGGTGGAACGGGCACGAGGAGCCGCCACCGACGTGCTCACGGGGCGCTGCACGCCAAACGCCCGCGACGCCGAGATGCCGTGCGGCAATCCCGACGAGCTGAGCCCGTCATCGCTGTCCAACTCCCCCAGCGGCGGCACGCACACCTCCGAGGGCGACACCGGCGTGGACTCGACGCGCACCGGATGGGGGAACGGCGCGCCCCGCAGCATCAGCGGAACGGGCGTCGTGGGGCCCTCCACGGGCAGCGGCGCGGGCTCCGACGGAATGGGCGCGTGCGGCGGCGATGCGAAGGGATGGGCCCAGGAGCTCGACGTCCTCGCGCCCACTGGAGTCGCCACCTCGGAGGCAGACGCGCGCGAGGAGCCCCCGGGCGACGGCGCAATCCCTCCCTCTCGCCCGTTCTCGGCGGTGGCGCTGGATTCGACCCTGCGCGAGAGGCGCGGAGGCGAGGGCCTCGTGCGGACCGAGGGCACCATCGCGGAAGGTGGCAAGGAACGCCGAGGCTCCGCGTCCGTCGTATTGCCGGAGAGCATCATGCGCGCCCGAGCAGACAGGTGCGCTTCACTCAAGGGCGGCGGGGGAGTCTCGTCCGTCATCCCCTCGACCAGGTGGGGCGCGACCTTGCGCACCCGCGCCACCCAGTCCGCCGGAGGGCCCATGGCGCGCCGTGCCTGCGCATCACGCAGCCAGTGTTCCGGCGGTCCCACGCTCACCGCGGGCGCCGTCACCATCTTGATGGACGCGGGGGGCAGCGGAGGCCCACGGGGCACGGTGATGGGCAACCCGCTCGTCGCGGGACGCACACGCTCCGGAGCCAGCCGCGCCTGGGCGAGCGCCGCGGCGAAATCCGCCTCCTCCTCGGAGAGCACCGCCCGCGCCCAGTCCTTCACCCGCCGGGCGACGGAGCGCAGCCACCCACCGGACGCCTGTCCTCGCGCGCGCTCAGCCACAAGTCACCTCCTCCACTTCGTCGAGGGCGCTCGGCACGTCAGTCCTCCTTCAGCGGCAAGCGGATGAGCAGCGGTTGGGGTTCGGCGGCGAGCGCCTCGGGTCCCAGCGCGAGCAGTTCCCCCTTGGCCCGAACCTCCAGTCGCCCCAACGTGGCCACGGGTGGCACGCGGGGAAAACGAAAGCAGCCCTGGTCATCCGTGCGCGTCGCGAGGCTCAGCGATGGCAACTCCACCAGCGCGTCCGCGATGGGCACGTCTCCCGGCCCCACGACGCAACCGAAGAGCGCCTCCGCGGCCCCCCCGGGGAAGCGCACGTGGTGCACCACGGAAGGAGGCCGCTCGCGCCGCACGGGCAAGCGCAACCGGAAGCCAGGGCGCGGTGGCACGCGCAGGCCCGCCCAGAGGGTGGCGGGCACGGGCGTCAGGTCCACCTCGAACTCCGCCTCCTCCATCGCGGAGAAGACCAGCTCGCCGAGCAGCCGGTGCGCCTGTTCAGGCGAGGCCCCGCCGGCGGTGACCAGGTAGCAGACCGAAATCTGCAGCGGCACGCGGCGCCCACCCCTCGTGGGAGGCGCGGGCCCCAGCTCCAGCAGGTACAGACACACGCCGCGCTCGATGGCCTCGCGGTCCGGGACGCCGAGGTACACGGGCGCTTCACCGGCGACGCGGCTCACCCATGCCTTCAAGCGTTGATCGACTTCGTCGATCATCCGGTCCCCCCAGGTCGTGGGCCGGCTTCCACGGGGCCCGTGCCCTCCGTGATATCCGGGCTCGCAAGGTCGCACCGACTGCGGGGCACCGGAACTGCTCCCAGGGACAACGCCGCCGTCGCGAGCCCAACAGCCCCCCACCGACGACACTCGCTTCGTCCGGCGGAGCACACGCGCGAGGCGCGCGAGAGGCTCCGCGACAAGTAGGCCTTGAGCGCACCTTCGACGCCTCGGCCGCACCAGGTACTCATGGATGCGCGGGCATCGCGTCCTATCGTGGTCCGTCTCGAAAGACTCCATGCCACGCGCCCTCCTGTTGACCCTGCTGCTCGCCACGCTCGCGAAAGCCACACCCGCCGATTTCGCGCCGCCCGCCTCCGATTCCCCCGAGGTCCTCGCGAAGGCGATGCCCGTGCTCGCCAGAGCCCTGCTGAAGGACCCGCCCGACGAGGACCTGGCCACCCGGCTGGGCCAGCGTTTCCGGCTCCAGATGGTGACGGGTGACTTCGCGGGTGCGGTCGCGTCCATCCGCGAGCTCCGACCGCTGTTGGAGGCGAGCGCCGCGACGAAGGGCATCACCTTCCTGCAGTACGAGGCCCACGCGCTGGCCAAGCAGGCCCAGGCCGAGCGCGGGACGCCGTACGCAGAGGCGCTGCGCGAGGCGTTCGACCGGACCTTCGGCGCGTTGGAGGACCGCGTCGCGCTCGATGCGCGGGGGATGTTCCGCTTCGACCTGGAGCGGGCGCGACGGGAGCTGGACACCCGACTCGACGAGGCGCGCAAGGCGGAGCGGCTGTCACGACCGCAGGCGGTGGAGCTGGTGCGTCACTACCAGGTCCAGCAGGTGTTCCAGGAGCTGCTGCCCGCGAGCGAGCCCCTGTGGGCCCAGGACGAGGTGCGCCGCTACGTCATCGAGGAGGACCTCCTGGTGCCCACGCCCGACGGGGCGCGGGTGTCCGTCACCCTCGCCCGTCCCCGGAAGGCCCCGGCGCCGCTGCCCACGGCGATGTCGTTCACCATCTACGCCAACGCCTTCAACCGGATGGAGGCGCTGCGCTCGGCGGCGCATGGCTTCGTGGGGGTGACGGCGCTCACGCGAGGCAAGCGCAACAGTCCCGATGCGCCGGTGCCCTTCGAGCACGACGGGGACGACGCCATCGCCGTCATCGACTGGGTGAGCCGTCAGCCGTGGAGCGATGGGCAGGTGGGGATGTTCGGGGGGAGCTACGAGGGCTTCACCCAGTGGTCCGCGGCGAAGCGAGGCCACCCGGCGCTCAAGGCCATCATGCCGTCGGTGCCGGTGGCGCCGGGCATCGACGTGCCGATGCAGGGCAACGTCTTCCAGGGCTTCTTCTACCGCTGGCCGCGCCACGTCACGCTCGACAAAGGCCTGGCGGACGCGGACTACTTCGACGGAGCGCGCTGGGATGCGCTCCACGAGCGCTGGTACACGAGCGGCGAGCCCTATCGCGCGCTGGAGCGACTGGACGGGCGGCCCAATCCCTTCTTCCAGCGCTGGCTGGAGCACCCGACATACGACGCGTACTGGCGGAAGATGATTCCGTACCGTCAGGAGTTCGCGCGCATCCGAATCCCGGTGCTCACCACGACGGGCTACTACGACGGCTGTTCGCTGAGCGCGATGTACTATCTCACCGAGCACCTGAAGCACGCGCCGGACGCTCGCCACTACTTCGTCATCGGGCCGTATGACCACATGGGCGGGCAGCACGCCTCGAGCGATGAGCTGATGGGCTATCGCATCGACCCCGTGGCCCGGCTGGATGTGCATGCGCTGCGCTACCAGTGGCTGGAGCACGTGCTGAGACAGGGCCCGCGGCCCGCGCTGCTCCAGGACCGCGTCAACTACCAGGTGATGGGGGCGAACACCTGGAAGCACGCGCCGGACCTGGCGGGCGTGAGCAACGGCGCGGTGGAGTTGTTCCTCGCGCCGTCGGCCACGGGGACGCAGCACCAGCTGACGACAGCGGCGCCCGCGGCGAGCACCCGGCAGCGGCTGCGCGTGGACTTCAAGGACCGCTCGCCAGGGCCGCACTACGAGCCGTCGGACATCGTGTCCACGACGTTCGAGGCGCCGCGCGATGGCTTCGTCTATGTCGGCGAGCCACTCACGCAAGCCCTGGAGGTGAGCGGGCTGTTCTCCGGGCAGTTCGACCTCATCACCAACAAGAAGGACTTCGACTTCTACGTGGTGCTCTACGAGCGCACGGCGAAGGGCGAGTACGTGTACCTGTCCTACGTGCTCCAGCGCGCCAGCCACGTGGCGGAGCGTGAGAAGCGGCGGCTGCTCGTCCCGGGCAAGCGCCAGCGCCTGGCGTTCCAGAGCGGCCGGATGACCAGCCGTCGACTCGAGGTGGGGAGTCAGGTGGTCGCGGTGGTCGCCATCAACAAGCACGCGCAATCCCAGCTCAACCTGGGCACGGGCAAGGACGTCAGCGACGAGCGCCTCGCGGACGCGAAGACGCCGCTCGAAATCACCTGGCTCCCGGGGAGTCGGCTCACCCTGCCCGTGTGGAAGCAGCCCGCGCCCTGAGACCTCGGGGGCTCACGGCGTCTTCGTCGCTTCATTTCCAGCCCGAGGACTTCGTGCGCCCCCGTGGCCGCGCACATGCCGACGTCGAAGGACCCGCGCACGTGGCCCCTCCGAACGGGAGAGCCTGCTGGCCGTCATCCGCAACCAGCGGGAGGTGAGCCTCCATCGACTGTTGCGCCCCTGACAGTCCCAAAGGCACAACCAACCAAGAAAACTACCAAATCAGCGCAAAACCTGCGAAGTCCTTGTCGCGACGCGTCACGGCGGTTATGTCCATTGATGGAGAAATCAATGGTTCCGGGGGGCCGGCCCGCAGCGTCGAGACAGCCATGACATCTCATCCCACACCCCACACCCCACACCCCGCACCCGTTCCCCGCTGGCAACCCCGCACCCCACGCAGCGTGCTCCACGTCGTGGGCACGGTGGGCGCCTATCTGCTGCTCACCGCCGCCAGCTACGTGGCGCTCGCGCAATCGATGGCACTGGGCCTGGGGCTCGCGGTGCTCGCGGGCATCACCCTGGTGCGAGTCTTCATCCTCCAGCACGACTGCTCCCACCGCTCGCTCTTCGCGCGCCCGTCGATGAACGACAGGGTGGGCACGTGGCTCGGGCTCCTCACGCTGGCGCCGCACGCGTACTGGCGCTCGATGCACCTGGTGCACCACAGCACCAGCGGCGACTTGGAGCGCCGGGGCACGGGCGACATCGTGACGATGACGGCGGACGAGTACCAGGCGCTCCGCCCCGCCGAGCGGCTGCGCTACCGGCTCTACCGCCACCCCGCGGTGCTGCTGGGCATCGGCCCGGTGTTCCAGTTCATGTTCCGCTTCCGCCTGCCCACGCTGGTGCCCCGGACGCGCGGGCCGGAGCGGCGCTCCATCTGGGTGACGAACCTGGCGCTCGTCGCGGCGCACGCGGCCTTCCTCGCCTTCGGTGACTGGCCGCGCTTCTTCCTGATGCACCTCATCATCACCCAGGTGGCCGCGGGCCTGGGCATCTGGCTGTTCTTCGTGCAGCACCAGGTGGAGCAGCCGTACTGGGTGCCGCACGCGCGCTGGACGCTCAAGGACTCCGCGCTCAAGGGCAGCAGCTTCCTGAGGTTGCCGCGCGCGCTCGAGTGGACCTTCGGTGCCATCAACCTGCACCACGTGCACCACCTCAAGCCGCAGGTGCCCAGCTACCTGTTGCGCGACTACATGAAGCACCACGACTTGGAGGGCCACGGCGTGCGCCTGGGCCTGTTCGAGTCGCTGAGGGCCTTCCGCCTCAAGGTCTACGACGCGTCGCAAGGCCGCATGACTGGCTTTCCCCCCACCCCACCCCGGGGCGCACCCGCGCTCCTGGCGGCTCCAGCGCCCTCACCCGGTCGGCTGGACCGCCTGCTCGCCCTCTCCGGAGAGGAGCACTGACTCCCATGTCCGACCTCATCCATGTCCTCCTCGGGCTCGTGCTCGGCTACCTCATCGCCTCGTACATCGAGTCCTTCATGCACGAGTACGTGTCCGACGCGCGCCCCAAGGCGGTGCGCTTCTGGCAACGCGCGCCGTGGCTGTTCCGGCCGCTCATCAACACGCACTTCTCCCACCACACCATCCACCACGTGCGCACCTTCCGCGGGGACCACGTCACCCAGTTCCGCGACGAGGAGGAGAAGACGAAGCTCACCGAGGAGCTGCTCCAGCGCGGCAAGCACGGCGTCACCATCATCAAGGGCGCGTTCGCGACGAAGCTGCACGGCGAGGGCGCGTTCGTGTTCGTCTCGCCGCTGGTCATCTTCTTCCCGCTCTTCTACTTCACGCTCAAGCCCATCGCCTTCCTGGCCGGGTGCGTGACGCTGCTCTTGCCGCCGTTCATGAGCCACTTCGTGCACCCGTACCTGCACCGCCCCTTCGAGGAGGGGCAGCGCACCGCGCCCCGGTGGCTCGCGTGGTTCCTGCGCACGCGCTACGGCCGCGCCATCTACCGCAACCACTTCCTGCACCACCGCTACGGCGGCGTGTCCAACTTCAACCTGGTGCTGGGCGCCGACTACGTGCGCCGCCGCACGCGGCCCTACACGCCGAAGGACCTGGAGGTCATGGCGCGCATCGGCATGCCGCTGCCCGAGGACACGGCCACGCCCCCCGTCGAGGCCGTCCGTGGCTGAGCCCGCCTCCGGCTTCCAGGCCCCGTGGTGGCTCAGGCACTCGCACGTGCAGACGGTGGCGCCGCACCTGGACCCGCGCCGCTATGACGTGGCCATCGAGCAGCGCCGTCACGAGCTGCCCGACGGCGACTTCGTGGACGTGCACTGGCTGAACCGCGAGGGCACCGGGCCCCTGTTCATCCTGCTGCCGGGGATGCAGGGCACGCCCGACTCCACGTACATCCGCGCGTTGGTGTGGGAGCTGTCCCGGCGCGGCCTGCGCGCGGCGGTGCTCTGCCACCGGGGCGGCGCGCTGCCCAACCGCCTGGCGCCGTTCTACCACGCGGGCTTCACCGAGCACCTGGGCTGGCTCGTCGCCACCGTGCGCGAGCAGGAGCCCACCACGCCGCTGTACGCGGTGGGCTTCTCGCTGGGCGGCAGCATGGTCATCCGCTACCTCGCGCAGACGGGCCACCACAGCCACCTCCGCGCCGCGGCGGCCGTGTCGCTGACCTTCGATTTGGCCAGCACCGCCGCCCGCGCGTACGAGGGCATCAACCAGCTCTACCAATTGCGCGTGCTGCGCTCCTACCAGCGCGTGGCGCGGCTCAAGGGACACCTGCCCGAGTACGCCTCGCGCCTGGGCGCGCTGTCGGGCCTGCGCGGCATCCGCGACTTCGACGAGGTGTTCACCGCGCCGCTGCATGGCTTCAGCGACGCCCAGGACTACTACCGGCGCTGCAGCAGCCGGCAGTTCCTGGACGCCATCCAGACGCCCTTCCTCATCCTCAACGCCGGAGACGACCCGCTGGTGGCGCCCGACACGCTGCCCTCACCGAGCCAGCTGCGCTCCCACGTGCAACTGGAGCTCACGCCCCACGGTGGCCACCTGGGTTTCATGTACCGCCACGCTTCCGGCTTTGGCTACTATCCGCCGTCCCGCCTCATCTCGTTCTTCCTGCAGGAGCAGCGCGAAGCACATGAATCTCTATCTCCGGATGTTGTGGGTGCTGCTGTCCTCGCTGTGGAAGCCGCAGATGAAGGTGGACGCGCTGACCAGCACCCTCCAGCAGCGCGTGCTGCCCAATGATTTGGACCTGAACCTGCACATGAACAACGGGCGGTTCCTCACGGTGTGTGACTTGAACCGGGTGGACCTGTTCGTGCGCACGGGGCTGGCGGCGCTGATGATGAAGAACAAGTGGGCGCCCATCATCGTGCGCCACACCATGGACTACAAAAAGGCGCTGCCGCCGTTCCGCAAGTACACGGTGTCGATGACGATTTCGCGCTGGGACGAGAAGTACTTCTACGCCACGCACCAGTTCATCTCGAACGGCAAGGTGGTGGCGGAGGGCGAGTCCACCGCCGTCATCCTCGGCAAGCAGGGCGTGATTGCGCCCGCGCAGGTCATCGAGGCCGTCACCGCGCGCCAGGGCCGCACCGAAGCGCTCCAGGGCTGACGTCACGGCCGCGCAACACCGTCGTCCATGCAGGCCCTGGGGGTGTGGGAGGTTTCGTTGCCTGGTGCACACCGGGCGAGGGGCCTTTCTTCCTCGGGGCCGGCGCTGGGAACCCGGGGCTTTCCGTGCCTCGATGGCGCCGCCGGCATCATTTTCGAGCGCGCGACTTCCGTTTCGGGGCGTGGCGCCGAATGATGCTCGCCCGGGCCGGGACTTCCCTTCGTGGAACAGCACATGACGACGGCGACACCCTCGACGAGACGACGCGCGGCATTCCTACGACGACACGGCACGGCGCTGGCCTGCCTCACGGCGCTGGCCACTGGCGCCGCCGCCCACGCCCAGGAGGGCGAAGGCGGTGGCGACTCGCCCTACCGCTTCGGCCTGCTGGTGGACGCGGGCGCGCCCCACGGCATCGGCCTGTCCGCGGTGGTCAAGCCGCTGCCCTGGCTGCGGCTGCAGGCGGGCCCCACCACCAACACGCTGAGCCTGGGCCTGCGCGGCGGCTTGAGCATCCTGCCCCTGCAGACCTTCATCGCGCCGTCCTTCAACGCCGAGGCCGGGTACTACTTCGGCTCGGACTACAACGACGTGGTGGACTGGCTGGGGGCCACGCCCTCGCGGTCGACGTCGGCCATCCGGGACATCAGCTACAACTACGTGGCCGGCAGCGTGGGCCTGGAGGTGGGCGCGGCCAGCCGCTTCAACTTCTTCCTGCACCTGGGCCTGAGCTACGTGCGGCTGGGCGTGAAGGACGCCACCGCCCTCATCGAGGAGGCCACGGACGAGTCGAACATCACCGCCCGCAACCTCTCCGTTCGCGCCACCATCCCCTCCGTCAAGGTGGGGTTCCTCTTCTACTTCTTCTAAGGCCAGGAGCCCTCACCATGCGAACGACTTCCTTCCGCGCCCTGGTGCTCTCCACCTGCGCGCTCGTCGCCACCGGTTGCGACTCATTGTTCTTCATCGAGGCGGAGGCCGAGGAGATCTGCAAGGCCGAGCCGAACGTGGACTTCCCCGCCGCCTTCCCCGGCTCCGCCGACATCGAATACGCGCTCGACTTCCCGCTGGGTGACTTCGACAGCGTGCTGCCCGACGACACGGACGTGGAGACGGAGCTGCGCTTGCGCGGCTTCGAGGTGACGTCCAGCACGGACCTGAGCGGCATCGAACGCGCCAGCGTGTCCGTGGTGAAGCCGGGCACCTCCGAGAGCATCCTCATCGGCGAGTACCGCCGCGCCAGCAACACGCCCACGCAGTCCATCCGGCTGACGGGCAGCGGCGCGGTGAACCTGTTGGACATGGCGCGCGAGGACTCGCTGCAGCTGGTCTTCACCGCGCGCGGCTCGCTGCCCACGCGCGAGTGGACCGCGCGGCTGGAGGCGTGCGCGGGCGTGCGCGCCAAGGCGAACTACTTCGACCTGGTGTTCTAGGTCCGCCTCACGGGTGCGCGGGAGAGGCCGGGGAACGGGGCTCTCCCGCGTGCACGGGCTGCACGCCGACGTACTCGCGGCGGGTGCCCAGGAGGTTGTCGAAGAACGGATGGGTGACGCACCAGTTGGCGTTCTGGTCCGTGCCCAGGTGGTGGTCGCAGTGCCACGGCAGGTGCTCTCGGGCCCACGTCGGGTCCAGGTGGGCGCGGCGGTGGACGCGGTAGTAGTTGGCCGCGCAGGCCCAGACGGTGCCCACGAAGAACGGCGCCACCGGCAACAGGGGCGCGTGCGCGAGCGCCAGCACCGCCAGCCCCACCAGCTCCTTCGTCTGCGCGGACCACGTCCACAGGGAGCGCAGGTACTGGTCGTCCAGCATGTCGTGCCGGCGCGAGGCCTGGTGATGCTCGTGCCAGTGGAAGCCCCAGAAGCTCCCGCGGCGGCGCCCCAGGCCATGCAGCACGTACTTGTGCAGCGCCCATTCACCGAAATTGGAGTACGCCCAGCCCAGAGGGATGCCAATCATCGTCGCTCTCCCACGGAGCGCCCGGCCGGCGCCCCGCCCTCGAAATCATGACTATTTGGTCACTCTTTATGTATCACGCGATGCGTCGGAGCGCACGATGGTGAGCCGCGAGGGACCGAAGCGAGGGGGCGAGGAGGCGGACCGGCGTCCGGGGCGTCCTGGGGGCGTGCGGGAGACGGCGCGGCGGGAGCGGAAGAAGGAGCTGGAGGACGCGGCGCTGAAGCTCTTCGTGGAGCGGGGGCTGGACGCGGTCACCATCGACGACATCACCCAGGCGGCGGGGGTGGCCAAGGGGACGTTCTACCGGTACTTCGCCGACAAGCCGGCGCTGGTGGAGGCGCTGCTGGCGCCCGTGCGCGGGGAGCTGTTGTCGGGGCTGGAGGCGTGTGGCCGGGCGCTCGAGGGGGCGCGCGGGGTGGAGGCGATGTTCGAGGCGTACCGGGCGATGGCGGCGGTCATCGCCAGCGCGCTCTTGCAGTACCCGGGCGTGGTGCGGCTGTACCTGCAGGAGAGCCGGGGGCCGGCGGTGGGGGCGCGCACGAAGGTGGCGCAGCTGTCGCGCGAGGTGTCCCGGCACGCGGTGGACATCACCCAGAAGGCGCACACGCACGGGCTCTTGCGGCCCATCCGCCCGGCGGTGAGCGGGCTCGCGGTGGTGGGGGCGGTGGAGCGGCTGTTGCTCGCGGTGTTGAGCGAGGAGGACATCGGCAACCCGCTGGAGCTTCCGGACGCGCTCACCACGTTGGTGCTGGATGGACTCAGGGTGCCGCCGGGTGAACGCGGGGGGCGCCGGAAGTTGGACGGGGGTGCGAAGCGCCCTTAAGGGTGGGGAGGTGGGACGCAAGCGGGCCCTGGGTGGCTTCAGCATTCCGTGGTGGGCGTGGGTGGGGCTGGCGGCGGTGGCGCCGCTGGTGCTCATCAACACGGCCGTCGCGTGGCTGGGGGACACGCACATCTCGCCCCTGTCGCCCTCGTTCCTGGAGATGAAGGTGAACGCGCTGCGCTCGTACGCGGCGCATCGGCCCTCGTGCCTGTGGGATGGGCATGAGCCGTTGGAGCCGCTCATCGCGCGGGCGGAGAAGCGGCACGGGCTGCCCGAGGGGTTGTTGCAGGCGCTGGTGCTGGTGGAGTCGGAGGGGCGGGTGCACCGCATCTCTCCGGCGGGTGCGATGGGCCCGGGGCAGCTGATGCCGACGACGGCGAAGATGCTCGGCGTGGAGGACCCGTTCGACCCGGAGCCGGCGCTGGATGGCAGCGCGCGGTACCTGGCCGAGCAGCTGCGGCGCTTCCGTGACGTGCGGCTCGCGGTGGCCGCGTACAACGCGGGGCCCGGGTCGGTGAACGGGCGCGTGCCGAGGAACGGGGAGACGGAGTACTACGTGCCGAAGGTGCTCACGGCGTGGGCACGGACGCGGCCGGAGCCTCCTCCGCGTCCCGTGGTGGCGGCGCGCGCGCGGCCCGTGCCGGTGGTGGCCGTGGAGACGCCGGTGCGCGCGGCGGTGGTGAAGCCGGCTCCGGCGGTGAGGCCGCCGCAGACGGGGGCGCGCAAGCCCCCCACGCCCGCGAGGCCGTCATCCACGACGACGATGGGAGCGAAGGTGGAGACCTCGCGCCCCATGGGAGTGAAGGCTGAGCCACGCCCCCTCGTGCCCAAGGGGAAGCCCGTGGCCACGAAGCCCGTGCCCGCATCCCGCAAGCCATCCGCGATGCCGCAGGCCACGCCCGCGAAGACTCAGCCTCGCGCCACGCAGGCGAAGCCCGCTGTGAGCCCCCACGCCCGGCAGGGCTGAGCCCGCGGACACACGCATCACGCAGGGGCTCGTCCTCCAAAGCAGCCGCCCCAACGAGCCTCGCCGGGAGCGACGTCCAGCATCAGGGCTCGAGCTCCAGGGTCCGGACCTGCTGGAACAGCTCGCCGTAGCGTCGCTCCTGGAACGCCCGGACCAGCTCCGGGTACCCACCCTGTCGCAGGTCGCGCAGATAGCGGTACTTGGCCGCGTGGTACCCAGCCACCACCCATGCGAGCTTCAACGCGGCCCATCCACCGCGCCACAACGCCCCATGCAGCACCCCGTCCCTGAGGAGATGCGCCGGGCGCTGGAACATCACGGGCTTGGACTTGCGCCCCTCCGCCAGCGCCATGACCGCCCAGAGCAGCGCATAACGGTGCTCCTTGGCTGAGCGAAGCGAGACGGAAGTCGCGAACCGGTGCTCGATGGGCGCGGGCAGCCGACCTGCGCGCATGCACGGCAACGCCTCGTGGACGATCATCTCGGGCCGCCACACGGCGACATCCCTGCGGATGAGGCGCGCACGCCACTCCGTGCGGTACAGGAAACGCTGGCCATCGACCTCGGCCCAGTCGCGCCGGGGCAGCCTGTAGACGGCCTCCTCGGGCTGGCGCTCCTTCCAGGCCCGGAGGGTCTGGATGGCCTCCTCGCCCAGGTGCTCATCCGAGTCGAGGAAGAAGACGTAGTCGGAGGGGCCCAGCGCCTCAATGGCGGCGGCCCGGGCGGCGCCATAACCCGCCCAGGCCACCGACACGGAGCGCGCCCCCATCCTCCGGGCAATCTCCGTGGAGCCGTCCGTGGACAGGGAGTCCAGGGCGACGACCTCATCACAAACCGCCAGCAGGCCTTCCAGACACCTGGGCAAGGTGTCCTGGTTGTTTCCGTGAATCACGTACCCAGCGAGTCGCACGCCTGCGCCGCCTTTCCCCCACGGACTGGATGCAACCGTGTCCCGCTGGAGCCTAGCCCACCTGTTTCCCGCTGGAAGACGCTCCAAAAGCCCCGAGGCGAGAGGAGCAAGCCCAACAGGCTGGAGGGTACGAGCTCGAGGGCGAGCGAGACCACCCACGGCGACAAGAACCTGGCATCACGAATCCACGACGAGCCGGGCCAATGGATTCTCCGACTGCCGAACCTGACATGAACACCGCACCGTCACGCGTCTGTCTTCATGCCCGTGTCTGCCTTCGCCATCTCAGGAGCGCCCATGAGCTGGAACCGAGGAATCCGTCAGGCCCATCGCTGGCTGGAGGAAGGAAGCGCCGCCCGTCTGGGTCGCCTGGCTGGCGCTGCCTCCACTCCTGCTGCTGCTCAACGGCATGTATCTGTTCGTGCGGCCATATAGGAGCCGGGCGCCCCGTCCAGTTAGAACGGAGGCTCGGCCAGCCCCGAGAGGAACTCCTGGAGCGTCCCCGCGACGACCCGGACGGGCTCATCCACGTCATCGTGAAGCCAGTACACCACCTCCCCGGTCTCGACCTTCACACAGAGCAGGTTGGCGTGGCCGTTGTCATAGGCGAACGGGAACACGTCCCGCGGATAGGTGGGCTGATGCTTCCGGATTCGCTGGTGGACCGTCGCCAGCGCATCGCGCATCCCCTCCTGCTGGAGAGGGATGATGTAGCCGATCGACACCTCGATGTCGTTCTCCTCGCTCTCGTAGAAGCTCCATTCGGGAGAGCCGCCCGCATACCCCTCGAACAGCTTCGCGAGCTCGGCGGGCATCTTCAGTCCCACCGCGGCCTCCGTCGACGCGATGTCCTCCGCGAGCACGGGGACACAGTCGCTCCAGGTATTGCCGAACGCATCGACCACGGGAGTCTGAGGCTTCTTGGGCTTCACCATATCCACCGGAACGTAGCGCATGACGGTCGAGCAGGATTCGAGAAGCAATCGCCCGCATGAAACTCCACAGTGGTCGCTCATCTCGGGAGCGACCCATGAACTGGAGTGCGGGAATCCGTCGGACGCATCGCTGGCTGTCCGTGGCCTTCACGGTGGCCGTCATCGCCAACATCGTCGTCATGGGACAGGAGGCGCCCCCCGTCTGGGCCGCCTATCTGGCGCTGCCTCCGCTGCTGCTGCTCCTGCTCACCGGCATGTACCTGTTCGTGCTGCCCTACACCGCCCGGTCACGTGGCGGCACGCGGAGCACCGACTGAACCAGGGCCGACGCGACTGGCCACCATCCCGACTCGACTCGGCCGAGCATGCAGTCATGACAAGTCACCTTGACGCGCCGCCAGAATATGCACTAGATAACGCCTATGGCGATGCATTCATTCAGATCTCTCGCACATCCACTCAGCCAGATCCAAGCAGCTGAGGAGATCTACGAAAACGCATCTGCATACGTTCAGGATATGTGGGAGAGCATCTACAAGGATCCACCTCCCACACTAGAAGAGGTGGACGAATGGCTCAATCCATTTGAGATCTTGGGATACCTGTCAGCCTGCCAACTGCGTTTCGAGCTTGCAGGCACCTATCCCGCGTCAGAGGAGTTCGGCGATGGGTATTGGACCAGCCGATTCAGTGCCTCGACAATGGACATCCTGCTTCATTCTTGGCTGTTCCAGTTCAAGGACGAATTGGACATCGATCCGCGTGTCGTTGACAAAGCTTTCATGGATACAGATCTGATTCTGGTCCCCGATCCTGACGGCATCACCGATACCGCCTACGGCCTCATCCTCCAGAGCATGCAGGTGGCAGAGGACGTAAAGAGCAGGGTGAAGGCTGAAGAAGAACTGAGCAAGCGAAACCATCGTCGCACCAGCGTCGTCCGCGCAGCAAAGGGACTCCGAGGTGAAGGCCCGAGAACAAACAACCTTGTTCTTGCAGACAGGGCGGCGCTGGCGCTCCGCGACGCTGGACGTCCACTCAGCGCAGACGAGGTTGCCAAGATACTGGCTGTCAAAAACATCGCATCCATCAATACGACGCTTCATCAGATGAGCGCGAAGCGAAGGCCCAAGCGACTGGCAGGTTGGGTACAGCATCTCAGCGATGGCCGCTACGAGTGGATCGCAATACGCAATCAGCCTAACGATGACTGAGCGCAGAGTCGGGCATCCCCGAACAAGAGAGCTCCCAGAATGGGAACTGCCATGTGCGGCGTGTCCCAGCCCTGAAGCCACCGACAATGCAACCCACATGAAGTGCGGCGAGCTTCTGATTAGAACTTCTCTCAGCGCTTCTGGAGCGCCGAGTCCGCGAGCGCGCGCGCCTTCGTGTTCGCGGCCGCCGTCTTCGTGGGCACTTCACCGCTGATCGACGTGTGGCCCTTGAGTCCCCTCACGACGAGGTACTCCCCCAGCTTCTTGCCCGGCCCGGACTGATCCTTGTTGAGGGCGTGGCACGTCACGCGCTGAATCACCGCGAAGGGCTTCCCATCCTTCATCCGCCACTCCACCTTGTTGCTGAAGCGGGCCACGGGGCACGAAGCCTTCGGCCGCAGCTCGACGGAGAACTGGGCGTCACCCTTCAACGTGATGCGCCGGAAGGAGTCGTAGGCGCTGTAGGACTCCGTCAGCGTGTACTCGCCTCCGGGAGCGGGACAGTCCAAGGGCATGTCACTGCCCTCCTCCTCCTCGGTGGCAGCCTCCCGCGGACACTTCTCCACGTCGGTGTACTCGAACGTGACGTCCTCCGCGGAGGCCGGAGTCGAGAGCGCGAGGAAGAGGACAGGGACAACGTGGGCCGTTCGCATGTGTGAGTGCTCCAAGAATCGAGGCACGGAGTATTCCACCCCGTGCCTCGATTCCAAACACCCACGGCCCTTCGCTACAGCGTCTTCATGTACTCGATGAGCGCCAGACGCTCCGGGTCGGTGAGCACGGAGTTGAACTCGTGCCCGCCGTTGTCCTGACCGAAGGCGTTCGAGTTGAAGATCTTCCGGTCCTCGATCTGCTGCCGCGTGCGCGTGGGCGGGAAGAGGATGTTCCAGGAGACAATCAGGTTGCTGAACAGCACGTTCATCAGCTCCTGCGCCAGCGGCGTGGTGAACTCATCCCCCGGCTGGCAGTTGATGTACGGCGACACCGCCGGGTTCAACGGCCCGCGCCACTTGCACGCAATCGTGTCGTACTTCCACCCCAGCTTCGTCGAGTCGAACGCGCGCTGCAGGTCCGTGTCGAAGCCCATCACCACCAGCGGCTGGTCCCAACGCGCCGGCGTGGACACGCGGCGCCAGATGGGCTTGCGGTCCGAGGGCTTGAGCACCTCCCACACGTTCGGCACCGAGCCGTTGTGCAGGTACGGCGCCGTGGCCCAGACGCCGTAGAGCGGCGGCGCCAGATAGCCCAGCGGCCGGTTGCCCCGGATGTGCGGCTGGTTCTGCGGACCGCAGTCCTGGTCCGTCCCCGCCGTCGTCGGATAGCCGAAGAAGTTCTTCGCCCCCGCCGACTGCACCGCGGCGTTGTTGGTGTTCACCCGGACGGGGTCCGTGCCGATGATGTTCAGCGGGACGATGTAGCTCGCCATGCCCTCCAGCGTCGGAGACGCGAGGAAGGACGGGTCATTGACGTACCGGGGCGAGTACGCGCCGTGGCAGCTCGCGCACGAGCCGTTGCCCTGCGGACGGGGCACGGCGTTGTTGCGCGAGGGCGCCCACATGTCGAGCGTGTGGAACAGCACCGCCCCCTGCTCCGCCAGCGTCTGGTTGATGGGCAGCGGATACGGCGGAGACTTCAGGGCGTCCACCCAGGTGTTGAGCGCGGGGCCGTTGTCCCGCATCCAGTCCTGCCCCGCCTCGCTCACGGGCCCGCCAGCGGCTCCGAACAGGCCGATGAACGGCGTGTAGAACACCATGTCCACGCGCGGCGCATCCATCGGGAACACACCGTCGACGAACTTCACCGGACGGTGCCCCATGTTCCACCACGCGGGCGTGTCCATGCCGGCGGTGGAGCCGGAGTTGATGAGCCCGATGACCTCCGAGGGACGCAGCAGCTTCTCGTCCGGGAACAGGAAGGCCAGGTTGATGTCGCTGGCGTTGTTGGTGCCACGGGTGCGGTTGAGGTTCAGGAACGTGGCCAGCGACGCCGGATACCCCAGCGGCAGCAAGTCACTCAGGAACAGGTCCAGGTCCGCCAGGCTGCTGCCACCGCCCACCTGCACTCCCATCCCCGGTCCATCCGCGGGCTTGCCCACCATGCCGGTGTGGCAGGCATGACAGGTGACACCAATGCGCCCGCTCCAGCTCCCATCCGGGTTGCGCAGCTGCGTGAGCATCTCCGGCAGCTGCCCGCTGCCACCGTTGGAGAGGTTGGGGAACTGTCCCGGCAGCGGATAGGGATTGCGCTTGGGGCTCAACCCCGAGCCGTAGCGCTGGGAGACCAGGGTGTCGAAGTTGTCGGGACGGAAGGGAAAGCCCCAGACCCGCCACAGCTCGTTGTACTGCCCGGCGGAGAACGTCGCGATGCCGAACGCCGCCTCGGGCACCGTGTAGTCCGTACCGGTGAACAGCGCGCCCGCGCCGGGGTGGCCGTTGGTCAGCAGGCCCTCGCCGTGGTTGAAGCGCGCGCGCAGCTCGCCGCACGTCTTCGCCGCGCCGGCCTCCTTCACCGCCACCGGGTCGACGTGGCAGTTCTTCCAGTAGGCGTTGAAGTGCACCGCCTTGCCGTTGCTGATGCCGGGTTGCACCAGCGTGCGGGGGTCCACCGGCAGGACCGTGCTGTCCGCCTTGCCATAGCAGTAATCCCACTGCACCGAACCGCCTCGACTGCTCTTCAACAAATCATTCGCGGTGCCGACACCGGGTACCGCCAGCGCAGCCACGGCAACCCAGGTGCGAATGAATGGCACGACGGAACAACGCTCTTTGAGTGACTTCCTGACGACGCGCATAGGACGCTCCTTCGCTGCGTGTTCCCGCTTCCCCACCGCCAAGACACGGCAGGAAGCAGGTCGAGCCCGCCCCGAAGCCGCCACCTCGGCGGACTTCGAGCACGGGCATCACCGACGGCGAGGCGGAAGTACGCGCGGAAGGAACATCGTCGGGCGCCTCGCAGAGCGCGTCCGCCAGCCCTTCGCCCACGCAGGGTCGTCGCTCGACTCGAGCGCTCGAGGAGCAGGACCTGCTCGGCAATCGAGGACCAGGGGGAGAGGTCATGGAGGGCCACTCGTGACTGCTTCGCCACGAAAGATGCCCTCTTATTGGCAGTCCGTCAACAAGCCCCATCTCCAGAAATGTCTGAAACAGCACAAATTCCATTAAAAAATGAGAGAGCCGCCATCCAGCGACTCCCCGGGGGGAGGGGGAGGTGACACCGCCAGGTCGTGAGCCTCGCAATTCAAATCAAGCCAGACAGCCCAGGTGTCGCGCGCCGTGAATCCCTGTATTGACTCATCAATTGCAAATGCAACACGGATACATTAACCAGGACGCCTCTCACACGAGGCACCATGACATCCAGCAGCACGAGGACCTGGGTCTTCCGGTGGGCCGTCACATCGGCCCTCCTCTTGAGCGCGGCCTGCGGCTCCAGCTCCACCCCCACTCGGCCCGATGCCGGCCCCCCGGAGGACGCGGGGACGACGCCCGACGCGGGAGCACCGCCGGACGGCGGCACGGGCGAGGCACGCGACACGCTGACGCTCCTGTCGGGAAACACGGCCACGGGCTTCGTGGATGGCGTGGGGACACAGGCGCGCTTCAGCGGCCCGGCGGGAGCGACGCTGACGTCGGACGGCGCGTCCATCTATGTCGCGGACACCTTCAACAACCTGCTGCGCCGCATCGACACCGCGACAGGAGCGGTCGTGACGCTGGCGGGGCGGGTGCAGCAGATGGGGGTGGTGGACGGCTCGAGCACGGAGGCGCGCTTCAAGAGTCCTCGCGCGATGGCCGCGGCGCCGGATGGCAGCGCCCTGTACCTGGCGGACGGCCCCACCGTCCGGAGAATCACCCTGCCGGACGCACGGGTGACGACGCTCGCCGGGAGCCCCGACTCCCCAGGCAACGTGGATGGCGTGGGCGACGAGGCGCGGCTGGGGTCGCTCCTCCACAGCCTGGCGCTCTCCGAGGACGGCGCGACGCTCTACATCGCGGACCGCACCCACCGCGTGCTCCGCACCCTGGACATCGCCAGCCGACGGGTGAGCACCGTGGCGGGGGCCCGCTACACCGGCGCGGACCAGAGCGTCGACGGACGCGGCGCCGCGGCGCGCTTCAGCAGCCTGGGCGGCATCGTCCGCGTCGGCGCCGCGCTGTACGTGGCGGACACCTTCAACCATTCGGTGCGGCGGGTCGACCTGACGACGTACGACGTCACCACGCTGGCGGGCGCCGCGGGCTCCCCCGGAAACCAGGACGGCGTGGGCGCCGCGGCGCGCTTCGACACGCCGCAGTCCCTGACGGGGGACGCCACCTTCCTGTACGTCACCGGGTGGGACGGCCTGCTGCGCCGGGTGGCCCTGGAGGATGGGCGCACCACCACGCTGCTGGGGAACGCGGACGATGTCCGTCCGGTGGACGGCGTGGGCCCGGAGGTGCGGCTGGGCATCGCCTTCGGACCGCCGCTGCTCGATGCCACGCGCGACGTCCTCTACTACAACGACCGCGACGCCAACTCGCTGCGCCGGCTGGACCTGCGCACGCTGGAGATGACGACGCTCGCCGGCGCGGCGCGGCCCTCCGGCCACGTGGACGGCCCCGGGGTCCAGGCCCGCTTCGACAGCCCCTCCGCCATCGTCGCGGGGGACGGCGCCTGGCTCATCGCCGACACGTACAACCACACCGTGCGCTCCGTCACGTTCGCTGACGGAGAGACGCGCACGCTCGCGGGCAGGCCCGGGACGCCGGGCGCCGTGGATGGCCCGCTGGAGACCGCCACGCTGAGCTACCCCGCGGGGCTCGCCTGGCACGGGGCCACCCAGCGGCTCTACGTCTCCGACATGGGGACCCACGTGGTGCGCGTCATCGACGTGCGAAGCCGGCAGGTCCAGACGCTGGCGGGCACGGCGAGCGCGGCGGGCAGCAGCGATGGCACCGGCCCGGCCGCCCGCTTCGACAGCCCCCAGCAACTCGCCCTGACGGCGGATGGGCTCACGCTGTACGTCGCGGACTCGGCCAACGCCACGGTGCGCGCCATCGACATCGCCACCCGGGTGGTGACGACGGTGGCCGGCGCCGCGGGCGAACGAGCCACCGTCGATGGCACGGGCGCCACCGCGCGCTTCCGGGAGCCCACGGGCCTCGCCCTGGATGCGGCCACGGGGCGACTCTACGTGGCCGACTCGAGCGCCCACACGCTGCGCGCCGTCGCGGTGGCCACGGGCGCGGTGACGACCGTCGCCGGGAAGGACCAGACGACGGGCGTGGTGGACGGCCCGGCCACCCAGGCCCTCTTCAAGGCCCCCTCGGGGCTGGCGCTGAACCCAGCGGGCACGCGCCTGTATGTCGCGGACAACGGCAACCACGTCCTCCGCGCCTTGGACGTGGGGACCGGCACGGTGTCCACGTGGCTCGGCAATCCCGTGCGCAGCGGCGGCATCGGCCCGGGGCAGCGCGTGCCCTTCCGGGACGCGACGCTCTACTTCCCCCAGGCGGTGGCGGTGACGGAGGCGGACGTCGCGCTCCTCTCCGACCACGGCGTCTATCTGGCTCGACCCCAGGTGGCTCCGTGAGGACCGCGTGGCTGTGGCCCCTCGCCACCACGGCGTGGCTGATGGGCTGCGGCGAAGGGAGCGAGCGTGCGCCCGAGGAGCCCTCGACCACACCGCCGCGCGTGGCCGTCGGCGTGGGGCGCCCGGGGCAATACATCCCGGTGAAGGCAGGCGACACGCTGCGCCTGCAGCGTGGCTGTCAGGGCAGCCAGCACGTCTTCGTGTCGCTCCAGGCATGGAACCTGGAGCCGCTCTCCGCCACGGTGAGCCTGTCGCTCACGCGCCGCTCGGATGGTCAGCGGGTGTCGCTGCCCTACCAGTTGCGCCTCCCCTTCGAGCCGGCGAACACCCAACGCCCCGCGATGCTCTCCGGGCTGCTGCTCGTCGTCCCGGAGCCCTCCGAGGCCCTGGGTGAGCCGGTGACGCTCGAGGCGCGATTGGAGGACGCGCAGGGCCAGTCCTCGACGGACACCCGTGAGGGCGTCATCCAGTGGGGGGCCGACGCATGTCCCTGAGGAATCGAGGAGCCGACCTCATGGCGGTGGCCCTGGGGCTCGCGCTCGCCACGGGCTGCGGCGAATCCGCGCCGACGCCCCCGCTCGTCCCCAGTTGGACCGAGGCCTTCGACGCGACGGACGCGGGCTGGTTGATGAACGTCTCCGCGCCACCGGGCGGCGCGCTCCTCACCGTGGGCGGCAGGCTCGACCAGGGGGGCCTCCATCAGCGACAGGCCCGGGACTGGGCGCCCGTGCCGCTCACCGAGTCCGTGCCGCTGCTCAACTGGAGCCACGGCTTCGCCGAGGATGACCGCTGGGTGGTGGGCAACGCGGGCACCGTCCTGCACGGAGATGGCGTGCGGTGGCGGCGCGTGGAGGTGCCCACGGACCAGGACCTGTGGGGCATCTGGGGCGCCGCGCCGGACGCGCTCTGGGTGGTGGGCGGCCGGGGACGACAGGCCGGGGACGCCACCCTGCTCCACTACGACGGCCGCGAATGGACGGTGGTGGCGGTGCCGCCGCTCCGCCGGGAGCGGGTGGATGCCTTCTACAAGGTCTGGGGCAGCGCCCGCGATGACGTCTGGGTCGTGGGCCAGAAGGGCGCGGTCCTCCACTGGGATGGAGCGGCGTGGACCGAGCACTTCGTGGGGCTCGGCGACGACCTCATCTGCGTGTGGGGGACCGGCCGCGACCGGGTGGTGGTGGTGGGCGGCCGCAGCAACGGCGTGGTGGCGCGCTGGAATGGACAGACATGGGACTCCCGCGAGCTCGCGCCGCTGCCCGGACTCAATGGCGTGTGGATGCGCGCGCCCGAGGTGGCGCACGTGGTGGGCATCGAGGGGACGCTGGCCGTGCTCGACGTGGACACGCTCACCGTCCAGTCCGAGCCCGCCACCACGCGCCTCACCTTCCACGGCGTCTTCGGGGATGCCTCCGGCCAGCTGACGGCCGTGGGCGGCAACCTGGGCGCGCTGGCGGATGACTATCGCGGCCTGGCCTGGACACGGCCGCTGGGCCCTCACGAGTAACGACTCAGGACATGACGATGACAAGGATGACACGCTGGATGCGTGGGCTGGTGGGGTGCGCCCTCCTGCTCACGGGATGCTCGCGGAACGACTCGAAGCAGCCCGCGCCCGAGCCCCCGCGGATGGCCCAGGACATCTTCGGGGAGCTGGGCGACGTGCTGCCCTCCGCGACACCGGAGCAGCGCGCGAGCTTCGAGCGGGGACGGCAGGTGGTGCTGCGCCGCTTCACGCCGGAGGAGGGGCTCGGTCCGTCCTTCAACGTGGTGAGCTGCGTGAACTGCCATGAGAAGCCCGTCGTCGGTGGCGGCGCGGGGCGATATCGAAACTTCCTCCTGGTGGGGCAGACGCTGCCAGATGGGTCCTTCATCCCCACGGGCGTCAACGGCGTGCAGCCACACTTCTCGTTGGACGGCGTGCGGCGGCCCACCGACACCGCCACCAACACCCTGGCCACGCGCCACCCCATCCCGTTCTTCGGCGTGGGGCTGCTGGCGGAGCTCCCCGACGAGGTCATCCTCCGCAACGCGGACCCGGACGACGTGGACGGCGACGGCATCAGCGGGCGCCCCAACTACGACCGGGGCTTCGTCGGCCGCTTCGGCCGTAAATCCCAGACGGTCTCCATCGAGGGCTTCATCCGAGGGCCTGTCTTCAACCACATGGGCATCACCTCCAATCCCTTGTCGGAGGCGGCCAAGGCCCGGCTCCCGGTGCCCAGCGCGCTGGATGGGAACACCGGCGCCGCGGGGTCCGAGGACGCTTGGGGCACGGTGCGCCAGGGGCAGGCGGCGGCGCCGGACGAGCCCACCGTGGACGATGACGGCGTGCCGGACCCGGAGATGACCGAGCAGGAGCTGTTCGACCTGGTGTCGTTCTCCATGCTCACCGCGGCGCCGCGCCCGGATGAGCCCACGCCAGAGTCGGAGGCCGGCCGCGCGCTGTTCACCTCGCTCGGGTGTGACCGCTGCCACGTGCCCGCGCTGGAGGGGCCCCGGGGCCTCATCCCGCTCTACAGCGACCTGCTCCTGCACGACATGGGGCCGGAGCTGGACGATGGCATCGTGATGAAGCAGGCCAGCGGCGCGGAGTTCCGCACCCAGCCCCTGTGGGGCATCACCGCCGTGGGGCCCTACCTGCACGATGGCCGCGCGGATGACCTGGACGAGGCCATCCGGTTCCATGGCGGTGAGGCCCGACGCTCGCGTGACGCCTACGTGGCCCTGGGCAGCGCCGAGCAGGCCCGCGTCATCCACTTCCTGGAGTCACTCGGAGGCCGGGCCCAGCGCAGCGACGGGATGCTCCCGCCGGACGCACCGGTGCCCGCTCCCGGCGACTGGGGTGGACCCACCGTGGCGCTCGGCGCGGAGGACCAGGAGCGCTTCCGGCAGGGGCAGCATCTGTTCGACCGGGACTTCGGTCTGCGGGAGGGAGTCGGGCCCCACTTCAACGGCGACTCCTGCCGGGCCTGTCACTTCGACCCCGTGTCCGGCGGAGCGGGAGGCCTGGACCTGGACGTCACGCGCCAGGGCATCTTCGTGGACGGGGCCTTCCTGTACCCCACGCCGGGGACCATGGCGCACCGGCACGGCGCGCTGGATGCACGGCCGCCGCTGGACCCGCGCAGCAACTTCTTCGAGCGGCGTCAGACGCCCTCCCTGCTGGGCCTGGGGCTCATCGAGCGCATCCCCGAGGCGCGCATCCTCGCCAACGAGGACCCCGAGGACCGCGACGGAGACGGGGTTCGCGGCAGGGCCCACCGGCTCGCGGATGGCAGACTGGGGCGCTTCGGCTGGAAGGCCCATGTGCCGAGCCTGCACGAGTTCGTCCGCGACGCCCTCAGCAACGAGCTGGGCCTGACGCTGGTCGACGAGCCAGGGCTCACCTTCGGCAGCGCACGGGACGAGGACCCCATCCCGGACCCGGAGGTGGGGACACCGACCATCGAGTCGCTCACCTTCTACCTGTCCACGCTCGCGCCGCCGCCGCGCACCGGGGCCCGGCCGGACCTGGACGACGCAGGACGCGCGGTGTTCCATGACGTGGGCTGCGCGAAGTGCCACATCCCCTCGCTGCCCACGGCGGACGGACGAGAGGTCCTGCTCTACAGCGACCTGCTCCTGCACGACGTGATGCGCGACGGACGAAAGGGTGTGGAGGATGGACAGGCGCGCATGAACGAGCTGCGCACGCCTCCGCTGTGGGGAATCGCGCGGACGGCGCCCTATCTCCATGACGGCGCGGCCAGCACCGTGGCCCGGGCCATCACCCTCCATGGAGGCGAGGCGGAGTCTTCACGGCGCGCCTACGAGGCGCTCTCCGCGCCGGAGCGCGACGCCCTGCTCGCGTTCCTCCAGACGCTCTGAAGGGGCGAGGGAGCCCCGCTGGCCCATCGGGGCTCCCTCACATCGGACGGATGACCGACCCTCCTCCCGATGACCGACCTCGGGCGGATGACGGACGCGCGCCACGGGGTGCCCATGAGAGGAGTTGCGCCTCACGCGAACTTCTCCCACCACACCCCGGGGCCCCATGAGCAAGCGCTTCATCCGAATCCTCACCACCCTGTTCGTCACGCTCGCGCTGCTCGGCGGCGGCGTCACGCTGTACGGCGACAACATCCGGAAGCTCTTCGGCGTCAGCGCCTCGTCGCTCGCGTTGGAGTACCCCGCCGCCACCTCGGGCTCGGAGAGCCTGCGGCGCAAGAGCCTGAAGAGCTTCGGCAACAACGAAGCGTATGGCGATTCCGACACCGGGCAGCAGGCCCGCATCCCCGTCGCGCAGGCCCCCGCCCCGAGCAACACGCCCCAGGTCATCAATCCGCGCACGGAGGTCCGCGAGGACGCCTTCTCCACCTTCGCGGTGGACGTGGACACGGCCTCCTACACCCAGTTCCGCCGCTCCGTGACGGAGCACCAGCTCCCCCACCCCTCCAACGTTCGCGTGGAGGAGTGGGTCAACTACTTCCGCTACGCCATCCCCGCGCCCCGCCCCGGGCAGGGCCCGTTCCACGTCGCGCTCGAGGCCGCGCCCTCGCCCTTCGCGGAGCGTCAGCACCTGCTCAAGGTGAGCCTCCAGGGGCGCCAGGTCGCCAAGGCCGAGCGCAAGCCCACGCACCTGGTCTTCCTCGTGGACACCAGCGGCTCCATGCAGGGGCCCGACCGGCTGGCGCTCGTCCAGAAGTCGGTGAAGCTCGCGGTGGAGGGGCTCAACCCCAACGACACCGTGGCCATCACCACCTACGCCGGCGGCGTGTCCACCGTGCTCGAGCCCACGCCCGCCAAGGAGCGCAAGCGCATCAACGCCGCCCTCGACGCGCTCTCCGCGAGCGGTGGCACCGCGATGGGGGACGGCCTGGAGCTCGCCTACCAGCAGGCGGTGCGCATGGCGGGCTCACAGCGCGTCTCGCGCGTCATCGTGCTGACGGACGGCGACACCAACCTGGGCCGAAACCAGACGGCGGAGACGATGCTCGCCAGCATCCGCCAGTACGTGAAGGAGGGCGTCACCCTGTCCACGATTGGCTTCGGCATGGGCCACTACCGTGACGAGTTGATGGAGAAGCTGGCCAACCAGGGCAACGGCAACTGCTATTACATCGACTCGGAGCGCGAGGCGCAGCGCGTGTTCCGGGACCAGCTGGGCGGCCTGCTGGAGGTCATCGCCCAGGACGTGAAGATTCAGGTGGAGTTCGACCGCACGGCGGTGCGCGCCTATCGGCTGCTCGGCTACGAGAACCGCGCCATCGCCGACGCGGACTTCCGCAAGGATGACGTCGACGCGGGCGAGGTGGGCGCGGGCCACACCGTCACCGCGCTCTACGAGCTGGATTTGACGGGCGAGGGGGACACCGTGGCCACCGTGCGCGTGCGCGCCAAGAAGCCGGGCGACTCCGAGGCGGCCGAGCAGCGCTTCGTGCTGAACCGCGAGCAGGTGAAGGCGTCGCTGGACCGCGCCTCGGATGACCTGCGCTTCGCCGCGGCGGTCGCCAGCACCGCGGACCTGCTGCGCGGCACCCTCACCACCGACGAGCGCAACTTCTCCCGCATCCACTCGCTCGCCGCGGACGCCACCCACGGCCAGGAGGACCGCGTGGAGTTCCTCTCGCTGCTCGGCAAGCTGCGCCAGCTTCTCGCCCCGCGCCTCGCCAGCAGCTCGCGCTGAAGCCCTACTGGACGCGGCCCGCCAGCGCGCTCGCGGCGGGCACGTCCAGCCACACCTCCACGTCGCGATGCAGTTGCAGGAACGACGCGGGACACGCAGGCGTCAGCGGGCCCTCCACCAGCGCCTTCACCGCCTCCGCCTTCTGCGCGCCGAACGCCAGCAGCATCGCCCGGCGCGACTGGATGAGCGCGCCCATCCCCAGCGTCAGCACCTCCAACGGCACGCGGCTCGCGTCATCCCCGAAGAACATCGCGTTCGCCTCGCGCGCCCCACGGCTCAGCTTCGCCCGGTGGCAGCGCGCGCGCAGGTGGTCCGACGGCGCGTTGAACGCCAGGTGCCCATCCGCGCCCACGCCCACCAACACCAATCCCAGCCCACCCTCCGCCATCAACTCCGCCTCGTAGCGCTCGCACTCCTCGGCGAAGTCCGACGCCGCGCCGTCGAGGAAGTGGATGCGCTCCTTCGACAGGTTCACATGTCGGAACAGGTGCCGCTCCATGTACGCGTGGAAGCTGCCGCCATCCTCCGGCGACAACCCCACCCACTCCTCCAGGTTGAACGTCCGCGCCATGGACCAGTCCAGCCGCCGCCTGGCCTGCAGGGCCACCAGCTCCCGGTACACGTTGAGCGGCGTGCGCCCCGTGGGCAATCCCAACACCAATGAAGGATGCGCCGTCACCGCCTCGGCGATGCGCGCGGCGCACGCGGCGGCCGCTTCCTGCTCGGATTCGAAGACCCGGATGTGCATGGAGGCTCCTCGCTCGAAAAAGAGCCGCGCACACGACCATGGATGCCGCCGCCTCAACACCACCCGAGAGTCACGAACACGTTCACCGAGAGGCATGTCCGTGACTGTTGCAGCAACTGCCGTCATCTCCGACACCGCGCGAACGCGACGCGTCATACCGCGCGTGGCGCACACACGGAGGGCTCCCTGGGGAACGAGGGTAGAGTGCCCGGCCCATGGACCCCTTCATCAGCCTCGACGCCACCGCCCAGGCCGACCTCGTGCGGCGCCGGGAGGTGACTCCGCTGGAGCTCGTGGACGCGGCCATCTCCCGCATCGAGCGCTGCAACCCCCGGCTCAACGCGGTGGTGCAGACCCAGTTCGAGACCGCGCGGCTGAGGGCGAAGTCCTCCCTGCCCGAGGGCCCCTTCACCGGCGTGCCCTTCCTCCTCAAGGATTTGCTCGCCGCGCAGGAGGGCCATCCGCTCACCTTCGGCTCGCGCTTCGCGAAGGACTTCGCGCCGGGCCACGACAGCGAGCTCGTCAAGCGCTACCTGCGCGCGGGGCTCGTCGTCCTGGGGAAGACCAACACGTCGGAGCTGGGGCTGCTCCCCACGACGGAGGGCTCGCTGCACGGGCCGTGTCGCAACCCATGGGACGTGACGCGCACGCCAGGAGGCTCCAGCGGCGGCGCGGCGGCGGCGGTGGCCAGCGGCATGGTGCCCTTCGCGCACGCGTCCGACGGCGGCGGCTCCATCCGCATCCCCGCGTCCGCGTGTGGCCTGTTCGGCCTCAAGCCCAGCCGGGGCCGCAACCCCACCGGGCCGGAGCTGGCCGACAGTGTCCACTGGTTGATAGGCGAGCATGCCCTCACCCGCACGGTGCGAGACAGCGCGGCGCTGCTCGACGCCACGGAAGGGCCTGACCTCGGCGCGCCCTATCACGCTCCGCCCAAGGCCCGTCCCTACAGCCTGGAGGTCGGCGCGCCCCCGGGACGGCTGCGCATCGGCCTGACGCTGCGCAACGCGGTGGGCGCCCCCGTCCACCCCGAGTGCCTCAGCGCCGTCGTCGCCACCGCGAAGCGGCTCGAGGGACTGGGCCACTCCGTCATCGAGGGCAACCTCCAGATTCCCGGCGACGACACGCTCGGACAGCACTTCATGACGGCCTGGGCCTGTGGCGTGGTGAACACCGTGGAGGGGCTCTCGCGCCGCCTGGGCCGCGCGCCCTCGCCGGAGGACTTCGAGCCCTTCACCTGGGCGCTGTATCAATACGGGCTCAGCCAGGGCCTGTCGGCCTACCTGCACGCGCAGACGGAAATCCTGCGCTTCGGCCGCGTCTTCGCCCGCCACTTCGAGGACGTGGACGTGTGGCTCCTGCCCACCGTCACCGAGCCCGCGCCCGTGCTCGGCACGTTCGCGTCCGAGCCCGACGCGCCGCTCGCCCCCCTGTTCCGCGCGGCGGGCTTCACGCCCTACTGCCCCATGGCCAACATGGCGGGCAATCCGGCGATGAGCGTGCCCCTGCACTGGAGTCCCGAGGGGCTGCCGGTGGGCGTGCAGTTCATCGCCCGCTTCGGCGACGAGGCCACGCTCTTGCGGCTGGCGTCGCAACTGGAGGCCGCGCACCCGTGGACGCACCGCCGGCCGTCGGTGTTCGGCTAGGGGCCGCTCCTCCCGTCGCAGGGCGCTCGGGCAAACTTCATCAGCACGTCGGGTGCAAGGCGCGATAAAACATTCTTCATGAAAGTCGCCGTGCTTACCGGCGGGGGTGACTGCCCCGGCCTCAACGCCGTCATCCGCGCCCTCGTCCGCCGCGCCTCCGCCCACGGTTTCGAGATGATGGGCCTCCGCGACGGGTGGAAGGGCCTGCTCGATGACAACCACTTCCGCCTCACCCGCGAGACGACCTCCGGCATCCTCCACCGGGGCGGCACCATCCTCGGCACCTCGCGCGTCAACCCGTTCAAGGTGGAGAACGGCCTGGAGAAGGTGAAGCGCGCCATCGAGCGCAACGGCATCCACGCCGTCATCGCCATCGGCGGCGAGGGCACGCTGTCGGCCGCCACGCGCATGTCCCAGGAGGGGCTGCGAATCGTGGGCGTGCCGAAGACCATCGACAACGATTTGAACGGCACCGACTTCACGTTCGGCTTCGACACCGCGGTGGCGATCGCCACGGAGGCGGTGGACCGGCTGCACTCGACGGCCGAGTCGCACAAGCGCGTCATCGTGTGCGAGGTGATGGGCCGGCACGTGGGCTGGATTGCCACCTACGCGGGCATCGCCGGCGGCGCGGACGTCATCCTGGTGCCGGAGATTCCCGCGGACCTGGAGCGCGTGGCCGAGCACATCCGCAGCCGTCACGCGGGCGGGCGCAGCTTCTCCATCGTCGTGGTGGCCGAGGGCACGCGCATCAAGCTGTCCGCGGACCAGGGCGAGCAGCTGGTGACGAGCGGCGCGCTGGACGAGGCGGGACGTCCCCGGCTGGGCGGCGTGGGCAACATCGTCGCGCAGGAAATCGAGCGCCGCACGGGCTTCGAGACGCGCGTGTCGGTGCTGGGCCACATCCAGCGCGGCGGCGCGCCCACCGCGCATGACCGCGTGCTGGCCACGCGCTACGGCGTGCACGCGTGCGACATGGTCGCCCGGGGCGAGTTCGGGAAGATGGCCGCGCTCAAGGGCAACGAAATCGTCAGCATCGAGCTGTCCGCCGCCACCAAGGAGCTCAAGCGCGTGCCGACGGAGTTCTTCGAGGTCGCCCAGGTGTTCTTCGGCTGACGCAACGCGACAACGCTCGGGCCGCGGGTGACGCGGGACGCTGGCCCGAGCGCGCATCCGGTAGCATCGGCGCCCCACCCTCCCCTCGAAGGGACATGCCGATGCTGCCAGGCCGCATGATGGACTTCCCGCTGACGTTGACGCACTTCCTGGAGCGCGCGCGGACGTACTACCCGCGCTCCGAAATCGTCAGCCGCAACCCGGACAAGTCGACGCACCGCTACACGTACGCGGACTTCTACCGGCGCACGTGCCAGTTGATGAACGCGCTGAAGCGGTTGGGGGTGAAGGCCGGCGACCGGGTGGCGACCTTGAGCTGGAATCACTACCGGCACCTGGAGGCGTACTTCGGGATTCCGGCGATGGGCGCGGTGGTGCACACGCTGAACCTGAGACTGCATCCGAACGACTTGGGCTACATCGCGAAGCACGCGGAGGACACGGTGGTGCTGGTGGACCGCTCGCTGTGGCCGCTGTTCGAGAAGTTCGCGGCGCAGGTGCCCAGCCTCCGGCATGTCGTCGTCATCCCGGACGCGGGGCCGGCGCCGGAGGGGACGCTGGACTACGAGAAGCTGCTCGCGGCGGAGCCGGAGACGTTCGACTTCCCCACGCTGGATGAGAACAGCGCGGCGATGCTCTGCTACACGTCGGGCACGACGGGCAACCCCAAGGGGGTGCTGTTCAGCCATCGGTCCATCACGTTGCACACGCTGGTGTGTTGCATGAAGGACTTGACGGGCATCGGCGAGGCGGACTCGGTGTTGCCGGTGGTGCCCATGTTCCACGCGGCGGCGTGGGGGTTGCCGTTCGACGCGCTGCTCACGGGGGCGCGGATGGTGATGCCGGGGCCGCACCTGGACCCGCCGTCGCTCCTGGAGTTGATGGCGGCGGAGAAGGTGACGGTGGCGGGCGGGGTGCCGACCATCTGGCTGGGCATCCTCGCGTTGTTGGACCAGGACCCGAAGAAGTGGGACCTGAGCGCGATGCGGACCATGTTGATTGGGGGTTCGGCGGCGCCGCCGGCGATGATTGACGGCTTCCGGCAGCGGCACGGGCTGGAGGTGACGCACGCCTGGGGCATGACGGAGATGAACCCGGTGGGGACGATGGCGAAGGTGAAGCAGGAGCTTCGCCACGCGGACGCGAAGGCGCAGCTGGGGGCGCAGAGCTCGCAGGGCTTCGCGCTGCCGTTCGTGGAGACGCGGGTGATGGGGGAGGACGGGAAGGCGCTGCCGTGGGATGGCGCGACGATGGGCGAGCTGGAGGTGCGCGGGCCGTGGGTGGCGGGCTCGTACTACGGCGGCGAGGGCGCGGACCGCTTCACGGCGGATGGCTGGTTCAAGACGGGGGATGTCGTCACGTTGGACGCGGATGGGTATGTGCGCATCTGCGACCGGAGCAAGGACGTCATCAAGTCGGGGGGTGAGTGGATTTCGTCGGTGGCGTTGGAGAACGCGCTGATGAGCCACCCGGCGGTGCTGGAGGCGGCGGTGTTCGCCGGGCGGCACGCGCGGTGGGACGAGCGCCCGCTGGCGGCGGTGGTGCTCAAGCCGGGGCAGACGGCGACCAAGGAAGCGCTGGCGGAGCACCTGGCGAAGCAGTTCGCCAAGTTCTGGCTGCCGGACGACTACCTCTTCATCGAGCAGATTCCGCGCACGTCCACCGGGAAGTTCCTCAAGACGAAGCTCCGTGAGGACTACGGCGACCACCTGCTCAAGAACACCAGCGCCGCGAGCTGAAGCACGGTGGGCCCGCCGTCCGCGGAAGGACGGTGGGCCCCGGGCCGTCAGCCCTCCTGGTCGATGAGCTGGATCTTCCGCTGCCGGCACACGTCCTCGAAGTCTCCCCGGTTGAAGGTGACGAGGGCGTGGAGCCGGTTGCTCCGACTGAGCAGCATCAACCGCACCACCCGGTCCACCAGACTCAGGGCGCGGTAACCACCCTCCTTCGTCAGCTCCGCGAAGCACTCCGCAAGCGCCTGCTCTCGCATCTTCCGGTCGAACAACATCGACAGCCGGTTGCGCTGCCGCAGGCGCTTCAAGTCTCGCTCCAGCAGTCCCATCGACGCGCTCCTGCGAGCCATGCGCGTCGACACCGTCTCGTAGAGGATGGGCCAGGGCACCACCAGTTCGTGGGCCGATGAGTCGAACAGCTTCTCGAACAGCGCCTTGGCGACGCCGTGGAGACCATCCCTCGGGTCATAGAGCGCGAGCAGGAAGCAGGCATCGACACAGACCTTCATGCGTCGTCCTGCTCCTCACCGGCGAGTTCGACGTAGCCGACCCACGGCGCGGGACGCCGGTTGCCGAAGAGCCACTTGCCGCTCCACTTCCCCTCCTTGTCGGAGCCAATCAGATAGGCCCGCCCCTTCTTCCCCACGATGGGCTTGAGCGCCCGCTTGAGCTGCGCGGGCGTCAGCGCCGTGGTGAAGGTCGCCACGCCGTCACCACACTCGCGCGCGTCCAGCTTCGCCAACCACCGGTAGAGGTCGTCGTCGTTGCCGCGGAGCCCCAAGTCGAACGAAAGCCAGTACCGTGTCATGAGCCCTCCCTGTCGAGCCCGAGCACCATCACCTCGACGGACTTCGGCCTGAGCAGGCTCCAGGTCCATCTCGGGTGTCTCACCCTCCAGGTAATGGTGTCTACTCCCTACCTTTCTTCGCGGCCCCATCACGATAGGGGCCGTACTGCTCGGCGATTCACTCAGACGATGCATGCAGTCTCACTGGTTGGACGGTCCGCGCCCCTTCACGAGCGCGGACCGTCACCGCGGCAAGCCACACGCCTCGCGGTGGCGACTCCCTCGCGTCAGTTCGCGCCGAGGCAGACGCCGCCGCAGGTGGCCTCCACCTTGCCGTCGGGCCTCAGGAACAGGTCCACCTGCTCACGGCCCTTCGCGTTGCGACGCACACCCTCGTGCACCGGGTTGTCGTCCGCCGGCAGGTTCGCCACCGTGCCCGGCAACGGCGAGGGCAACCCGAAGTCGAACTGCACCAGCGCCGCGCCGTCGAGGACACCCTCCACCGCCGGCAGCTCCGGCACCCGCCACGTCGCCGGCAGCTGCTGCGTCAGCCCCATCGCTCGCGCATGCAGCTCCGTCGCCACGTTGGGCACCTGCGCATCCCCCAGGCCGTACTGCACCAACACCTTGCGCGACGCGGGGCCGCCCGCATACGGCGTCTTCAACACATGCGGCGCATACGTCAGCGGGTCGATGCGGTCGAACCCCGTCTGCGTCATCGCCGCGAACTTCTGCTGGTCCAACGCGTCCGGCACCGCCGCCGCAATCGCTTGCAGGAACGGCGCGAAGGGCTTCGCCCGGAACATCATCAGCGAGAAGTCCGCCCCACCCACGCTGAACACCGCGCGCTCGAGGTGCGGCGAGAGCGCCACGTACGTCCCGCCCAGGATGTGCCCCTGGCTGATGCCGTAGAAGTACGTCTGCGCCGGCTCATACACGAGCACCCCGTTGTCGCTCAGCTCGGCCACGTCCCTGAGCGTCGTGCGCGCCGCGTACGTCACCGCCATCTGGTTCACCATCCCCTGATGCACCCGGTCCGAGAAGCGCATCGTCTGCCCCGGCTGCTGCGCCATCGCCCCCACCACGCCCGGCGCGTCCGCCTGCGACATGCCCCACCAGTCCACCGTCACCACCACCATCCGCGTCGCCTGCACGAACGGCCGCACGAATGAGCCATCCGCTTCCCCCTGCCCACCGAAGAAGCCGTGCCCGTACTGGAGCAGCCGCACCGGCGCCACGCCCTGCCCCCAGACACTCCGGGGAATCTGCAGCGTGAAGGGCACCTCCGCCTCACCGTTGCGCCGCACCCTCCCTTGCGCATCCCGCGCCAGGAGCGCCCCAGGCTGCGCCGTCTCCATGAACAACGGCACCCGCAGCGTCCCCTTGATGCGACGCGCGATGTTCGCGTCCACGTCGTTCGTCACCTCCGTCACCGTCACCACCGGCGGCGTGGCCTCCATCGCATCCATCGCCAACCGGCGCACATCCAACATGTCCCGCGTGACGTTCTCCTCCGTCTCCGTCGTGAAGTCCCACGCGAGCTGCAGCTCCGCGCGCGACACTCCCGCCGACTCCAACGCCGGGAAGATGTCCGCCTCGTAGCGCTGCGCCAGCGGCGCCAGCAGCGCGTCCCCCGCCGTCTGGCCATCCCGGATGCGACGGAAGCCCTCGGGCACCGACACCGGCGTGCCGTCCTTCGCCTTCAGTCCGCGCAGCGCCACGATGTAACGCGTCCCGCCCTTCAGCCGCACCGCCGGCCGCACCAGCAGCGCCCGCCGCGCATCCGCCGTCGCCCGAGGATCCAACTCCGCGAAGTGCGGCACGCCCGTGCCCGCCTCCGCCTCCAGCAACACCGTGGTCCCCGACGTCGCCGCCGTGGGCCGCGTCACCGAGGGCAGCCCCGTGTCATCCACTCCACCCGGGAACAGCACCAGCATCTGCGTGCCGTGCGAATAACCATCCGCCGGATGCAGGTCCGTGAAGTCGAACGGCGTGCCATCCCGCGTCTTGAGCTTCGCGGCCGCGCTCAGCGTCACCCGATGCCCCGACGGCAGCGCCGCGTCCTCCTTCAGGAAGTAGTCCGAGGGATACGGCAACAGACAGTCATGCTCGGACGCCAGCGGATTGCACCCCTCCGGCACCTGCAGCGGCGGCAGCTCCGAGCCCGAGTCCGGCGTCCCCGAGTCCGGTGTCCCTGAATCGGGCTGCTCCCCGGCGTCCGGCGTCGGCAGGTCATCGTCCGAGTCCGAGCACCCGCTCAATGCCAACAACGACGCCGCCAACACCCAGGCGCCGTGCTTCCTCATTCGCTCCCACATGGCTTGGACGCTCCTCGCGCGAACACAAATGTCTGTGTCACAGGAGTGTCACCGGACACGCCACGAGCGCAAAGCCTTGTCTCACGACACACCGCGCCACGCACCGACCTGGCATGCCCAGGGTATGAGCCCGAGCCGCCACGTGTCGGAATGCACACATCCCTCGAACGCCACGGCGTCAGCCCTCCTCCTCGGCTGACGCAGACTTCCACGGATGTATCAGATTCCGCAGCTGCCCTTCACCGGCCTGCCCACGGCCATCACGAAGGGCCGTGCCTTCATGCGCGTCTCCTGGTGATGGAACCGAGCTCCGTGCGCGGAGAGGCCCTGTCTGGCGTTCCCTGAAAATGTCTCCAACCTCGCTTCGAGTCTGGGATTGCAGCCACTCGCAATCACTGCGCATGGATTGCGCCGTGCGCGTGCCTCCAGGAAGTCTTCCGCAGAACCCGCCCCAGGTGCTCGCGTGGGAGCGTTCGCTGGTGGACGGCGTCCACCTCGCGCGTGCGGGTGCGCGCCGGGGCACGCGGCTTCGAGGTAGGTTGCGGCCACGATGCCGTCCGTGAAGCAACTGCGCCCGTTCGCCCTCGCAACCCTGGAAGCCTTCCTCGACGCCTCCGGGCCCGTGGTCCTCGTCCAACAGCCGCCCGAGCCCGTCTTCCAACAGGTGGCGATGCGGCTGGGCGAGGCGCGCACCGTGGGCATGGCCCACCGCACCCGGCTGGTGGACCGGCTCTTCGTCATGCTGCGCGGCTTCGACGCGCTGGAGGTCCACTTCCTGCGTCCCGCCATGGACGGGCACGAGCTCACCGTGGGGCGCATCGAAGGCTGCACGCTCGTCGTCCCGGACCCGTCCGTGTCCAAGCACCACGCCACGCTCAAGTGGCACGCCTCGGCGGGGGACTGCTCGGTCCGGGACGTGGGCTCGATGAACGGGACCTGGGTCAACACCGCCGCGCTGACGCCCGAGCAGGACGTGCTGCTCACGGATGGCGACGCGCTGGGTTTCGGCGATGCCCAGTTCCTCTACCTGCGCACCGAGACGCTGCACGCGCACCTGCGCATGGCGAGCCCCGGCGCTCGGGGCTGAACCCACACGCCCTGGGGAATGTCCCGGACCGCGCGGGCGTAAGGAGGACGCCCTGGCGTCCGGGTGGGCTTCGGTGACAGGGGCGTCACCTACATTCAGCCACTTCGTGCGGCGGGGCATGCGACCCGGCGCTATGACTGCTGTTCTCGTGCGCTTGGGAGCGTGTTGATGGTCAGGCCGTTGCTTCTCCTCCTGGTCTACGTGGTCGCCTGGACCGTCCTGAAGTCGTTCTGGCCCGCCATGGCGCGAGGATGGCGCCGGTGGGTGCTGCTCGGCGGCTCGGCGTTGTCGCTGGCCGTCTGGCTGGTGCCCGCCATCGCCGGCCGCAACGCCGAGGTCCCCGCCCTGCTGCGCATCGTCGCCACGGGCTGGTCCATCTCCGCCATCATCATCTTCCTCGTCGGCGGCCCCCTGGCCCTGCTGCGCCGGTGGCTGGACCGCCGCGCCCAGGCGAAGACCTCCCCTGACGTCATGACGACCCAGGGTCAGGTCCCCCAGGCCCCTCCCCCCGTGTCCGTCCCGGAGTCCGCCCCCAGCGGAACGCCGGCCCCCCACTCCACGCAGGCCAGCGCCCTGGAGTCGCTGACGTCCGCGCGGATGAGCCGGCGCAACCTGCTGACGAACGCGGGGCGCGCGGTGCCGCTGCTCGCGGTGGGGACCAGCACGGCGGGCCTCGCCAGCGGCTCCATGGGCTTCAAGGTGGAGTCGGTGGAGGTGCGCCTGCCTGGACTGCCCGCGGCGCTGGACGGCTTCCGCATCGGGCAGATCACCGACGTGCACGTGGGCACGTTCATCGACACCCAGTACCTGCGCGACACCGTGGCCGCGATGAACGAGGCCAAGGTGGACCTCCAGGTGATGACGGGGGACCTCATCGACGACCTGGACCAGCTCGACGCCACCATGGCCGCGCTGGAGGAGTGCCGCGCGCCGCACGGCATGCTGGCGGTGCTCGGCAACCACGAACACTGGCGCGGGCTGGATGAGGTCGTGGAGGCCTACGCGAAGTCCCAGTCGCGCGGCGGTCCGGTGCGCCTGCTCGTGGACGAGTCGCACACCTTCGAGCACGGCGGTCAGCGCGTGCGCGTGGTGGGCGTGGACTACCCCATGTCCGGCCGGAGCCACCGCGTGAAGGCCGCGCGCATGAAGCAGTCCGCCGAGCAGGCCTTCCAGGGTGTCTCACCCGACGAGGTGGTGCTGTGCCTCACGCACCACCCGGACTTCTTCGACCACGCCGCCGAGCGTGGGGCGCGGCTGACGCTGGCGGGCCATACCCATGGAGGACAGGTGGCGTTCTTCGGCATGCCCGCCTTCTTCTTCGCCTTCCAGTACATGCTCGGCCGCTATCGCCGGGGCGACCACCAGCTCTACGTGTCCGGCGGCACCGGACACTGGCTGCCCTTCCGCCTGGGCGTTCCGCCCGAGGTGACGGTGCTCACGCTCCGCTCGGCGTGAGCGCGCTCAGCGCCGCGCGGACTGCTGGCCGTAGGTCTTGAACTTCTCCAGCACCCGCGCCATCTCCGCGTCGTCGAGCAGCACGGGCTCGCCCACCTGGAGCGCGCGCCAGTACATGGCCGCGAGCGTCTCCACCTCCACCGCGAGCTTGAAGGCCGAGGGCAAGTCCCGCCCCAGCGCGAGCATGCCGTGGTTCGCCATCAGGCACGCCTTGCGCCCCTCCAGCGCATCCAGGACGTTTCGCGCCAGCTCCGAGGTGCCGAAGGTGGCGTACGGCGCGCACCGCACGTCCACGCCGCCCGCCGCGCAGACCATGTAGTGGAAGGCGGGGATGCCTCGACGCAGACACGCCAGCGTGGTGCTGAACATGGAGTGCGCGTGCAGCACCGCGCCCACCTCCGGACGGGCCTCCAGGATGTCACGGTGGAGCTGCCACTCGGAGGACGGGCGGCGGGGGCCCTCGTGGCCTCCGTCCATGCGCATGAGGACCATGTCCTCGGGCACCAGCGCGTCGTAGTCCATGCCGGTCGGCGTCAGCAGGAAGCCTCCGTCCACGCGCACGCTCAGGTTGCCGCTCGTGCCCTGATTGAGCCCCGCCGCGTTCATCTTCCGGCAGGTGGCGATCATCGCCTCGCGCACCGCGCGCTCGTCCTTCACGGCCCCACCCCCGCGCGCTCCGGGAAGAGCGAGCGCAAGCCGGCCTCACTCGCGGGACACACGCCCCGCTCGGTGATGAGCGCCGTCACGAGCCGCGCGGGCGTCACGTCGAAGGCATAGTTGGCGGAGGGACTGCCCTCCGGCGTCACCCTCACCGTGGCCACCTCACCCGAGGCGAGCCGACCGGTGACATCGCTCAACTCCGCGCCGTCGCGCTGCTCGATGGGAATCTCCCGCACGCCGTCGCGCAGGCGCCAGTCGATGGTGGGCGAGGGCAGCGCCACATAGAAGGGCACGCCGTTGTCCTTCGCCGCGAGCGCCTTGAGGTAGGTGCCAATCTTGTTCGCCACGTCGCCATGGGCCGTGGTGCGGTCCGTGCCCACGATGCACAGGTCCACCTGCCCGTGCTGCATGAGGTGCCCGCCCACGTTGTCGGCGATGACCGTGTGCGGGACGCCGTGCTGCCCCAGCTCCCACGCCGTCAGCTGCGAGCCCTGGTTGCGAGGGCGCGTCTCGTCCACCCAGACATGCACCGGCAGCCCCGCGTCGTGCGCCAGGTAGATGGGCGAGAGCGCGGTGCCGAAGTCCACCGTCGCGAGCCACCCCGCGTTGCAGTGGGTGAGCACCTCCAACCTGCCCTTCCTCCCCTTCTTCTCCCACGCGGCCTCCAGCAACCTCAGGCCGTGCTCCCCCAGCGCGCGGTTGATGGCCACGTCCTCGTCGCATAGCTCCGCCGCGCGCCGCTTCGCCGCCTCCACGCGCTCGGCGGGCGGCAGCGGCGTCAACACGCGGCGCATCTCCTCCAGCGCCCAGTGCAGGTTGACGGCCGTGGGCCGCGTCTCACCCAGCACCGCGAGGGCCCGTGTCAGCGCCGCATCGGAGGCGTCCGCGCGCAAAGCCAGCCAGACACCATGGGCGGCCGTCGCGCCGATGAGCGGCGCCCCTCGCACCCGCATCGCGCGGATGGCGTGCGCGGCCTCGTCCAGCGTCTCCAATCGCGCGGTGACGAAAGCATGGGGCAGTCGCGTCTGGTCGATGATGCCCACCGCGCGAGCATCGGGCTCCAGCCAGACAGCGCGGGTGGGCTTGCCGTGGACCTTCATCGCCCGAGCACCCGTCCAGCCACCGAGGACAGCTTCTCCACCATCGCCGCGTCGCGGGCCTCGGGCGCGGTGATGAGCGCGTGCTCCAACGCGCGCTGACACCCCTGCCGACAGGGCCCCTCGTGTCCACCGAGCAGCGGCACCACCTGCTTCACCAGCGAGCGCGCCTTGCCCGCGTTGCCCACCAGCACGGAGACGACCTGGTCCACGGTGACGGCGTCGTGCTCGGGGTGCCAGCAGTCGAAGTCCGTCACCATGGCCACCGTCGCGTAACAGAGCTCCGCCTCCCGGGCGAGCTTGGCCTCCGGCATGTTCGTCATGCCGATGACGTCACAGCCCCACGTCCGGTACAGCTGGCTCTCCGCGAGCGAGGAGAACTGCGGCCCCTCCATCGCCAGGTACGTACCGCCCCGGCGCGCGGCCACGCCCAGCGCGTCACACGCCGCCACCACCGCGCCGCCCAGGCGCGAGCACGTGGGCTTCGCCATGGACACGTGCGCCACCAGCCCCGTGCCGAAGAAGCTCTTCTCCCGCGCGAAGGTGCGGTCCACGAACTGGTCCACCACCACGAAGGTGCCCGGCGGCAGGTCCTCGCGCAGGCTGCCCACCGCGGACAGCGACAACAGGTCCGTCACCCCACTGCGCTTGAGCGCGTCGATGTTCGCCCGGAAGTCGATGTCGCTCGGGGCGATGCGGTGCCCTCGACCATGGCGGGGAAGGAACACCACCTGCGTGCCCTCGAGCGTGCCGAAGCACAGCTCGTCGGAGGGCTCGCCGAAGGGCGACGACACCTTCCTCCACGTGACGTCCTTCAGGCCATCCATCTGGTACAGGCCACTGCCACCGATGATGCCGATGACGGGCGCGGGGGCTCGGGACATGGGTCTTCTCCGGAGTCGAGAGGCACCCCCAGCGTACCAGCCTCGCCGGGACTCACGTGGGTTGACAGTGTCACGAGCGGCTCTATATTCAACCTCATGGTTGAACAACACGCGAGCCAGCTCGACCACACGTTCCATGCGCTGTCCGACCCGACACGTCGGGCGATGCTGCGCAACCTGTCGGTGCACGAGCGCAGCGTGGGCGAGCTGGCGGCCCCCTTCCAGATGTCCCTGGCCGCGGCGTCCAAGCACATCAAGGTGCTGGAGCGTGCGGGGTTGGTGCACCGCGAGGTGAAGGGCCGCACGCACGTCTGCCGGCTCAACGCCCGGCCGCTGTCGGACGCGCAGGACTGGATTCGCTACTACGAGCGCTTCTGGAGCGAGCGACTCGACATGCTGGAGAGCCTGCTGCGCGGCGAGGCTCCCCCGCCCCCTTCCCCTCCCCACAAGAAAGGACGCACCCGGTGACTCCCTCGAAGACAGTCCAGGTCCAGCTCACCCGCTTCTTCGCCGCCAGCGCCGAGCGTGTCTTCGACGCGTGGTTGAGTCCCGAGACGCTGGGCCGGTGGATGTGGGGGCCAGGGGTGCGCGACGAGGAGGTGCTGCACCTGCGCCTCGAGGCACGCGTGGGCGGCGGCTTCTCCTTCCTGGTGCGCAGGAAGGGCCAGGACATCGACCACGTCGGGACCTATCTGGAGCTCGACCGTCCCCAGCGACTGGTCTTCACGTGGGCCATCCGCGAGGAGACGATGAACGCGGAGGACATCAGCCGCGTCACCCTGGACATCCAGCCGAGGGACTCGGGCTGTGAGCTGACGCTGACGCACGTCATGTCCGACAAGTGGGCGGAGTACGCGGACCGCACCCAGGCGGGCTGGGCCACCATGCTCACCACGCTGGCGCGCGAGGTCGCCGTGGAGGCTTCGCGCCATGGCTGAGCACGGCGTCGTCACCGAGCCCCAGACGGTGCGCCTCGAGCGCGTGCTGCCAGGCCCGCTGGAGCGCGTGTGGGCGTACCTCACGGACTCGGAGCTGCGTGGAAGGTGGCTCGCCGCTGGGGACATGGAGCTGCGCGAGGGCGGCCGTGTCGAGCTGCGCTTCCAACACGCCAACCTCTCCCACGAGCCGGTGCCCCAGCGCTATCAGGTGATGCGCGACGGCCATCGGCACACCGGCCGCGTCCTCCGCTGCGAGCCGCCGCACGTGCTGAGCTACACCTGGGCCGAGCAGACGGGCGCCCCCTCCGAGGTCATCTTCGAGCTGAGCGCTCGGGGCCCGGACGTGCTGCTCGTCGTCACGCACCGCCGCCTCGTCACGCGCGCCGACCGCGTCAGCGTCGCGAGCGGCTGGGACACCCACGTGGGCATCCTCGAGGACCAGCTGCGCGGACAGACGCCTCGCGGCTTCTGGTCCACCCACGCACGCCTGGAGGCCGAGTACGAGGAGCGCTTCCCCCGGGATTGAAGTCCTCGGGCGCGTGACGGGCCCTCGCTCCGCTGCCCGCCGCGGTTCACGACGTCGAGGCGCACCTTCCTGGAGAGATTCACTCTGCCTGGGAGGACGCCATGAAGGTCGAAGACGCCATGACCACCAACCCCGTCACCTGCCTGCCCGACACGGGCATCGAACAGGCGGCGCGATGGATGGTCGAGTGTGATTGCGGAGCCCTGCCCGTCATCGACGCCGACAACCGGCCGCTGGGCATCATCACGGACCGGGACATCACCTGCCGCATCATCGCCAAGGGGAAGGACCCCTACATGCTGGACGTGACGGCGGCGATGAGCGCGCCCGCGGCCACCGTGTACCGCGACACCCCGCTGGAGGACTGCCTGGCGCTGATGGAGCAGAACCAGGTGCGGCGCATGGTCGTGCTCGATGATGACAACACCGTCTGCGGCATGGTGGCGCAGGCGGACCTGGTGAAGTGTCTGGACGCGGAGGAGACCGCGGAGATGATGCGCGAGGTCTCCGTCGACACGGAGTCCGCGTCGCAGGTGCACTGACGACTGGGTGCCCTGGCGCCTTCAGTCGCCGCCGAGCGCGAACGCGGCCATGCGTTGCACGCGGTCCGGCCCCGCGCGCTCCAGCACGTCGTCGTGCCCCGCGTCCGGCACCGTCACCACCGTGGCGCGAGGGAAGCGGGTGCCCAGCTGGCGCCCCATCTCCACCGGGATGAGCGTGTCCTGCTCACCGTGGATGATGAGCACCGGCAGGTCGATGCCCCGCGCCTTCGACAGGGTGTCGAAGCGGTCCCTCACGAGCAGCGAGGTGGGGAGGAAGGGCAGCATCGTCGCCGCCATGTCGGGGATGGAGGTGTAGGGCGACACCAGCATGATGCGCGCGCCATGGCCCCGGCGCGCCATCTCCACCGCCACACCCGTGCCCAGGCTGCGGCCGCTGAGCACCGTGCGCTCCGGCGGGACACCTTGAGCGCGCAGCATCGCGAGCGCGGCCTCCGCCGCCGCGTAGATGCCCTGCTCGGAAGGGGCTCCTGGGGAGGCGCCGTAGCCCGGGTACTCGACGGCCAGGAAGCCCAGGCCGTTCGATTGGAGGAACAGGCCCAGGTCCTGCTGGTCGAGGAGCTGCTCCCCGTTGCCGTGGAAGTGCACCACCGTGGGCGCGCCCTCGGGCCCTGGCAGTTGGAGCAGGTCCACGTAGGCCTCTCCGCTCGAGGGCAGACGGCGGAAGCCGAGCGCCGCGGGGAGCGCGGTGGGGGCCTTGGGCGCGGGGAAGAGCAGGGAGCGCTGGAAGGCGAAGGCCGCGACGCACAGCGCGACGTAGAGGACCGCGAAGACGCAGAGGAGGAGGGTGAGCATGCGGCGGAGGCGGACCATGGACCCGCCCAGTCTGCCCCATTCCGGACCGCGCTACGCGAAGAGGCCCAGCGGTGCGCCGGGTGAGTACCCCGGGAATACCCGGGTCAGGTCCACGCCGGGGCGACAGGCACGCAGGGCCTCGGACAGCGGGGCTCGCACGTCGGTCCACGCGGGCACGTCCCTGCCATCCTGGAGCCGGTCCTTCGTCAGTGACTCGAAGCGCCCGTACACCCGGCCTCCGCGCACGCCTCCACCGAGCACGAGCATCGCGCTCCCGACGCCGTGGTCCGTGCCTCGACTGCCGTTCTCCCGCACGGTGCGGCCGAACTCCGTCAGGACCACCACCGTCACGTGTTCGAGCCGTGGGCCCAAATCACGCGCGAAGGCGGACAGCGCGCCGGACAGTTCGGCGCAGCGATTGGCGAAGGTGCCCGTGGCCGCGCCCTGCGCCGCGTGGGTGTCCCAGCCGCCCATCTCCGTGGCGGCGACCTCCAGGCCCACGTCGCCCTTGATGAGTCGGGCGATGTCCGCCAGTCGCTGGCCCAGGGGCGCGCGCGGGTACTCGACGCCGGCGGTGGGCGGCAGCCGGGCGAGGCGCTCTTCATCCAGGTGCGAGAGCGCCTCGAAGGCGCCCTGCCCCGTGGTGCGCAGCGCGTCGTCCACGGCGCCGGCGTAGAGCGCCTCGAAGCCGCGGGTGGCCTGTGCGCCTCGCGTGCCCACGCGCAGGCGGAACTCCTCCAGGCGCCCCATGGCCAGCGCGCCCGCGTCACCGAAGAGCGCGCGGGGCAGCGTGGACTGCAGCGCCACTGCGCGCAGCGGCGCGGCGGGAACCTGTGCGTCGGAGTCCAACGCGCGATTGAGCCAGCCATCCGGTGTCGACTTGCGACCCGGCGTTCCGGACTCCACGAAGTCCTGCGCGTCGAAGTGCGAGCGGACCGGGGTGGGGAGCCCCACGCCATGCAGCACCGCGAGCTGGCCTTCCTTCCACAGCGGGAGCAAGGGCTCCAGACGTGGGTGCAGGCCGAAGGGCGCGGACAAGGGCAATGCGGCGCCCTCCCCCGAGGACCTCAGCGCGAGCGAGGGACGCGCGCGGTGATAGGCCGCGTCCTCGATGGGTGGGATGAGGGAGAGCCCGTCCACACCGCCCCGGAGGAACACCGTCACCAGCGTGCGCCGTGAAGGAGGTGTGGCCGCCTGGACGCCGCGCAGCAGACCTGGCGTGAACAGCAGCCCCACTCCGGACAGTCCCAGTGCGTGCAGCAGGCGGCGTCGAGAGAGGGACTGAGGCATGCGGCCGCAACTCCAGGGTGTCGGCCCCGCGAGGCGGCGAGGTCCGCCCATTCAACACCCGTTCGGCCCGGAGGTTACGAGCCCGCAGGCGCGCACCTCTGACTCCATGACGGCACACCGTCCCTTCCCTCCCCGGCCCCCCCGTCCGGGCGTCGTTCGCTCCGCTCACGCGGTGCCGCTCCCACGCGCAGCCCCCGGTCCGCATCGAGCGAAGAGGCGCTGGTGCGCACGGGCCTCCCAGGCTTCGCGGTGCATCGCCGCGTCGTACCTCCGAGCGAGCCCCCTGGCCTCAATCAGGGCTGCTTCTTCTCGCGCAGTTGGTGGAGCACCTCGCGCGCGGTGGCGGCGGACGACGCCGGGTTCTGCCCGGTGACGAGCCGGCCGTCGCTCACGACGAAGCTCTCCCACAACGGACCTGACTCGTAGCGGGCCCCCAGCTCCTTCAACCGCGTCTCCAGCGCGAACGGGACGATGGCGTCGAACTTCGCCGCCTTCTCCTCCGCGTTGCTGAAGCCCGCCACGCGCTTGCCCTTCACCAGCGGCTGCCCGTCCGGCCCCTTCACGCCCACCAGCGCCGCGGGCCCGTGGCAGACCGCCGCCACCACCGCTCCGCGCGCGTACCCCGCGGACAACAGCTTGTGCGTGGGCGCGTGCTTCGACAGGTCCCACATCACGCCGTGCCCACCCACCACGAAGTACGCGTCGTACTTGTCCTGCACCTTCGCGAGCTTGAGCGTGTTCGCCAGCTTCTTCTTCGCCTGCGCATCGGACAGGAACGCCCGCGTGGACTCCGTTTGCTCCTTCTCGCTGCGAGGGTCCACCGGCGCGGCCCCGCCCTCCGGAGACGCGATGTCCACCTGCGCCCCCGCGTCGACGAACGCCTCGTAGGGCGCGGCGAGCTCCTCCAGCCAGAAGCCCGTCTTCTCTCCCGTGTCTCCGAACTGCGAGTGGCTGGTGACAATCAGCAGGACCTTCACGGCGGTCAGCATCTCTTCCATGACACGGCTCCCTCGTGGGCCCACGAGGAGGGGCCCCACGCCAGAAGGGATACGCCCCCGGGTCCGCCCAGAAAACCGAGGGCTTCTTCACATAAGCTCAAGCCATGCTTGGCAATCGCGAGGCGCTGTGGACGCTGTGGGAAGTCAGTCGCGCGGGGACGCACGCCGCCGCCGCGGCGCGACTGGGCATCACCGCGTCCGCCGTGGGACAGCAGCTCAAGGCGCTCGAGCGACACACGGGCGTCGCGCTGTTCGAGCGCGTGGGACGAAGGGCGCGGCTCACCCCCGCCGGAGCGGCGCTCGTCGCGCGACTGGCGGAGCACCTGCCCGCGCTGGACGCCGCCGTGGAGGAGGCCTCCGAGGTCCACCGCGTGGTGCGCGGCGAGGTGACCCTGGGCGGCCCCTGGCCCTTCTTCCGCTACTGGCTGCGCCCGCGCCTGCCGTCCCTCCTGGCGGCGCATCCCGAGCTGCGCCTGGACGTCCGCTTCGATGTCCCCAGCCGCGTCGCGCGCAGGCTCCTCGACGGTGAGCTGGACCTGGGCCTCGTCGGCCTGTTGCCCGAGGCCCCGGGCCTGGAGCTGCGCCCCGTGGCCCAGGAGCGCTTCGTCGCCGTGGCCTCCCCTGCCTATTTGAAGCGTTGGGGGAGCCCGAGGAGCGCCCGCGACTTCGCCACGCATCGCTTCATCGCCTTCGACGCGGACCTGGCCATGCTCCTGCCCTGGTGGCGCGCGGCCTTCGGCGCCCGGGAGCCCCTGCCGACGCAGGTCGTCTGCCGCATCGCCAACCTCGACGAGATGCTCGCACTGGCGGAGGCCGGCGTGGGGCTGACGGTGCTGCCCGACTACCTGGTGGGGCCCGCGCTGCGCGAAGGGCGCGTCGTCGAGCTCACCGCGGAGGCCGCCCGCAGCGCCTCACGCCGCCCCTGGGGCACCCTCTGGGTGGCGTGGCGCCGAGCCGCCGCTCCCACCGCGCGCTTCCTCGCGGTCCGCGACTGGTTGCTGGCGAAGGAGCCACGGAGTCCCCCGTCCCCCATCGACAGACGCGGACGGCGCGCCTAGCGCGGCACGGCCCCGAAGACCTCCTGACGCCAGGGAATCACATCACAGACAGGGACACACATCGGCCCGAGCGGCGTGGCGCGTCATGTGGACGGAGGCACGCCGAGCGGTGTCCATCCAGCCCGCGGGGCGTCCCTTGACGAATCACAGCCATGGGGCCGACTGGCGTCGGGTGCGGATGTCTGGTCTAGACTCCGCCCATGTCCTCCCACCGCGTGTCCTCCCTCCGCCTCGGCTTCGATGGCACCGCGCCCCTGGGGCTGCTCCTCGCGGCGCTGGCATCGTTGCTGATGACGACCTCCGCCGAGGCGGCGTCCATCGAGCGTGAGCTGCCCTCGGATTCGCGGAGCTGGTCCGCGAAGGACTGCTTCACCTGGCGTCCGGACCTGAACAGCTTCAGACAAGGCCAGAAGCCCCCTTCGTTCGAGTCGAGGTTCCCCGCCCGCTCCATCGAGGGCTGCGAAATCCACGTCGTCCGCGTCGTCTCGGTGCGAGACCAGGGCGCCACGAAGTACCGGCCCCCGAGGGTGGAGCTGGCGGTCGAGGAGACGTTGCTGGGCGTCACGCCCGGGGAGCACCTCCCCGCCGTCTTCAGCAGCGGGGTTCCGGAGTTCCGCTGTGGAACCCAGGGCCCGGGAACCCAGGAGCCCGCCCCCGAGCCGCACGTCACCGGACCCGACATCGGGCAGAGGTTCATCGTCATGGGAGGATGGAACGAGGCGCGCGACTGGTTCGAGGTCGCGTCGTCGGGACGCTGGCACTTCAACACCTCGGAGCACGACTGGTTCAAGCAAGGGGTGGCGCGACTGCGCAGGAAGAATCCCGGCTTCGACGCGCGCATGGCGAGTCTGAGGAAGAAGGCGGTCACCCAGCAGGTCGACGCGGCCCTGCGCACGGCCGTCCAGGAGCGCGACCTCCCGCGGGTCCGGGAGCTGGTGGCGCAGGGCGCGAATGTCGGCCCCCAGCGGGAACCCGACACGTCCGCGCTCTCCAGCGCCACCCTGAACGGGGACAAGGACATCATCCGGGCGCTGCTGCCCGGCATCCGCCCGGGCATGCGCGACAGCATGGCCTTGAAGCACGCCATCGAGCTGCGCGACCCTCATCTGCTGGAGGAGCTGCTGGCGGCGGGCCTCGGGGTCCAGCCACGCGAGGGCGACGCCAGCGCGCTCCACACGGCGCTCCACCAGATGAACTGCGAGATGGTCCGCCTCCTGCTCGGGAAGGGCGCCAACCCCAACCACGGGGGGAAGGACGCCGTCTATCCGCTCCAGGTCGCCGTCTCCCACCGCGAGGCCCTGCGCTGCGTCCCCCTCCTCCTCCAGCACGGAGCGAAGCCGGACTCCGGGTGGCCCGCCCACAAGACGACGCCCCTGGCGCAGCTCGCGGAGCAGGCCTACTCGCGAGACGCGGAGCTCGCGGTCCGTGCCCTGGTCGCCGCGGGGGCCCGGATGGACCGGGCCTTCCCCCCGGAGCTCCGGGACGTGAGCCAGATTCAGGACGACGCGATGCGCGCCCTCTTCGAGGAGCTGAGCGGGAGGGCCGCGGCCCGGCCACGCTCGCGTGCTACTGCCGCTGGAACTCCGGTGAGCCCAACAGCAGTCCGGCGATGAGGGCCACGTCGACGGGCCCTCGCTCCGCCTCGGCGCTCGCCGACTCCTTCCGGCGGGAGAGCGCGGCGAGCACCGTCGCCCTCGTCTCCTCCGACGGCGGCGTCCCCAGGAGCGCGAGCCCGAGCGCCTCCAGCCACGCCTCCGCCGTGGGCTCCGCGGGCCACGCGACGGACTCCATCACCACGCGCGTCCCAGGCATCCTGCCGCTCACCAGGTCCAACCCGAAGTTCAGCCGCGCCACCAGCGAGCCGCTGTTCACCCACGGCGCCGCCACCTCGGGGAAGCCCGTGGGCGCCGGCGCCCGGTACAGGGGCTGTCCCATCTTCGCCACCGACTGCACCAGCCGGGGACGCACCTCCACCTCCGCCCCCGTCACCCGCAGCGCGGACACCACGAACTCGAAGGGCGTCTTCACCTTCGCGCCACGCGCCTCGGTCGCCCAGAACTCCGGCGCGTCCAACAGCGCGCGGTACACCGACGAAAGGTCCCCGTCCGTGTCGAGGAACACCTTCGCCAACCGGTCCACCAACGCCGGGGGCGGCGAGTCCGACACGAAGCGCCGCGCCAGCTTCGTCGCGAGGTGCCGCGCCGTGGACGGATGCCGCGCGAGCACATCCAACACCCGCTCCCCATCCGCCTCCCCACCTCCCGCCGCGAGCTCCTGCCCCAGCACGCGCTTCGACTCCGGGTCATGCGCCCGACGACGGAAGACGAACTCGGGCGCCTCGCGCGGCTTCTTCACGCTCCACCCCGTGAAGCACCGCGCCACCTCCCGCACGTCCGTCTGCGAGTAGCCGCCCTCCACGCCCAACGTGTGCAGCTCCAGCAGCTCGCGCGCGTAGTTCTCGTTGAGCCCCGGCCTGGGCTCGGCGTCCATCTCCACCTCGCCCTCGTCCTCCGCGTCCCCGCGCGCGCGGCCCCGCTCCGGCATGCCGTCACGCCTGCTCCTCCAGTTGTCCAGATAGACGAGCATCGCCGGGTGGCGCGCCGTGGCGCCGAGCAACGTCCGGAAGCGCCCGAAGACATGCGGGCGGATGGCGTCGCGCTCGTACGACGTCACCATCCATCGCACCGCGCCCTTGTCCGCGGAGACGTTGAAGTGGTTGAACCAGAAGTCCACCAGCACCTCCTCGAGCGGATTCGGCCCCTCGACGGCGCGCAGCAGCTTGGCGGCGGCGAGCTCTTCACTGATTCGCGCGGGGCGCTCCAGCTCACGCCCATCCAGGAGCGCCTGCTCGCGCTCCTTCCGGTTCGGGTACGCGTCGAGCAGCTCCGACATCGACATCTCCAGCGTGGGCAACGCCTGGAGCTTGCCTGCCAGCGCCGGTGACATCGGCGCGTCCCGACGCACGAGCCGCGCCTCCACCCAACCGCGCACCCCCAGGCGCCGCACCTCCGCCAGCTCGCGCGCCGACGGCCCGAAGGCCCACCGCTGGAGCAGGTGCACCTGCGCTCCCGGCCCGAGGTCCTCGACGGGCGCCTGACTCCGCGCTGGGTGTGAAGTGCTCGCACATGAGAGCAGCAAGGCCGACAGCAAACCGAGGGACACGAGGCGCATGGCTGGAGGCAGGAACCCACGAGCCCGCGCGAGGTTATCGCCCGCGCCCCCAGGTGCCTGCTCGCCCACCCTGTCAAACATCCCTTGCCTCCTGAACACCGCCGGCTCGCACCAACCGTTGCTTGTACCCGAACCCCGGATGTTTTTCGTATGGATGCCAACGATGAAGACGCCCGCGCCCTTGGGGTGGTTGCTCTCGCTGGTGGTGCTCGGCGGGTGCTCCGCCCTCTTCGATTCTGGTGGTGACACCGGCAGCCATTCGGACCGGCTCACCGCGCCGTTCGAGCCGCACGTGGACCTGCTCGCGGACGTCAACCGCGACGGCGTGGTCGACGAGCGGGACGAAGCCGGCGAGGAGACCTGGAGCGCCGAGCGTGGCGCCATCTTCCTGGCCAACATCGACGACGACCAGAAGGCGTGTCCCTTCAGTCCGTCCTTCACCCAGCTCAGCGACGAGCAGCTCGCCGGGTGCAACGACGCCCAGGACAACGAGGTCAACGGTGAGGAGGACCTCAAGGACCTGGCGCGGCTGCGCGTCGCGCCGTGGCCTGGGGCGCCGAGCTACGCGGTGGGCACCGTGTCCGTGACGGGAGCGGGCGCGGACAAGGTGCGCCTGTTCAAGCGCATGGATGGACAGTTCCTGTCGTTCCGCATCGCCAACGTGCTGCCGCTGTCCGCCAGGGATTTGCGCGAGGGCGCGGACCTGGCCATCGAGGCCAACGACATCGTGAGGGACTCGGCCGCGTGGGATGGCCGCGTGGAGGTGACGCTGACCGTCTACCACGTGGACCGTCCACAGGAGCTGTTCCGGGACACGGTGATGATGCGCGTGGCGCCCGTGGTGCTGTTCCATCACCTGTCACCGGTGCGCAACGTCTACGTCTCGCGACTGGACACCGAGGCGTCGGCGCGCTTCCGGGAGGACCTGGGCGGCGCGCTCGTCAGCTCCCAGGAGCCCACGCTCTTCTCCGAGTTCGCGGTGGATGACCTGTGGACCCAGGACTATTTCGAGCCCGCGTACATGGCGATGCCCACCGAGGGCGGCGGACAACACGTCATCCAGGTCAACCTCCGCTCAGCCAACGTCAACACGAACGAGCGCCCGGTGCCGCTGCGCGAGGCCGGACGCATCGTCTACTGGCTGCGCGGCCGGGACCAGGCGGCGGTGCAGCAGTACCAGTCAGGCATGTCGCCCGAATCGCAGACGCTCAACTCCATGGGCAACACCGAGGTCATCCCGCCCTACGAGAAGGACGGCGTGAAGTATCCGCTGGGCCGGCTCCTGCGCGGACGGGGCCCCGACTCCGAGCCCGACTTCCAGCTGGACCCGAGCTTCACGCGGATGCTCGACGCGCAGGCCGTCCAGCCGGTGGTGTACCTGGACACGTCCTGGCTCGCCGTGGCGCACGTGGATGAGACGGTCAGCTTCCTGCCCGTGGACTCGCCGCGTGGATGGATTGCCCTGGTGGCCGACCCCGCCCAGGCGCGGCGCATGCTGATGGATGCGCAGGCGCGCGGACATGGCGAGGCGCAGCTCTTCGAGGGCAAGCGCTGGATGATGGAGCAGCCCGCGGAGATGACGGTCTCCGCGCTGCTGGACCACGCCGGGGTGATGGACACCAACGCGATGGCCGCGCTCGAAATCGAGGAGCAGTTGGCCGTGCTCCGCGAGGAGACGGGAATCACCGACGCGGAGATCATCCGCGTGCCCTTCCTCTTCCAGAGTTCCACCCACGGCGCGATGGCGCTGCAGCCCGGCACGGTGAATCTGTTGTCGGTGTCGCGCTCGCTCGTCATCGCGCCGGACCCGCATGGCCCCGTCATCGACGGGAAGGACGTGTTCAAGGTGCAGATGGAGCAGGCCCTGGCGCCGCACGGCATCCGCGTGCACTGGTCCGACACCTGGGACCCCTACCACGTGGGGGGTGGTGAGGTGCATTGCGCGACGAACGCCGCGCGCGTCCCGTCCCCCGTGAAGTGGTGGGAGGGCGGCCGATGAGCTCCACGCTGTCACGCGGCCTGTGCACCGCCGTGTCGTTGCTGTTGATGCTGCTCGCCCTGCCCGCCCTCGCGCAGACGGACGGCCTGGGCGCGCTGCGCGAGGAGGTGGCGAAGGCGCGTCAGCAGACGCCCGAGGCCTTCACGCGCCTGGAGGCGGCCGTCGCCCAGGTGGACGTCTTGGATGCGCGCAAGCGTGGGACTGTCGCCGCCATCGCGCCGCTGTTCCGCCAGCTCGGCCCCCAGGGGCTGTGGCCCATGGTGGAGCGGCTCGCCTTCGACACGGGGCAGGCGCCCCAGCCCGAGCGTGACTCCGCGAAGCTGGCCCTCCAGTTGGGGATGATTGAAGCCACCGGCGAGCTGAGGGACGCGCGGCTGTTGCCCTTGTGGACGTACCTGCTCGAACGTCTGGAGACCCGGCGTCCGGCACGTCGCGCGGCGGCGACGGCGCTGGCGAAGCTGGAGTCGGACGAGGCCGCGCAGGTGCTCGTCGCGCTGTCTCGCGAAGCAGGCGCGCGCGGCCTCTCGGTGCTCGGGGCCATGGGGTCCTGCCGCAGGCTGACGGTGGCGCAGCGACTGGCGGAGGTGCTCGCGGCGCGGCCCGCGCCGGAGGTCGCCCGCCGCGTCGCGCAGGCGCTGGGAGACATCGGCTCCGCGTGGGCCTGGAAGACGCCGCAGGTGAAGCACCGCGCGGAGGAAGGCGCCGTGCGCCGCGTGGCCGCGGAGGCCCTGGTCCACGCGTGGCCCGACTACTCGGGGGACGCCCAGCGCGCGCTCACCCAGGCGGTGCTGCGCGTGGACGCGCCGGAGACGCTGACGCTCCTCCAGTCGACCCGGGCGCGGATGCCGGATGCGCAGCGCGCGGGCCTGGGGACGCTGGAGCGGCAGGTGGTCAACAACCCGCTGCGCTGAAGGGCCTCCACTCAGGGCGCTTCGATTTCCATGCGGTAGCCCACCCCGCGCACCGTCTGGATGGCGAAGCGCGAGGCGCTGTTCCACCCCAGCTTCTTCTTCAAGCTGGAGACGAAGTTGTCCACGGTGTGCGGGTCCACGACGACGTCGCGCCCCCACACCGCGTCCAGGATGTCGTCGCGGCGCAGCACCCGCTCGCGCTCCTTCACCAGGAAGGCCAGCAGGTCGAACTCCGTGCGCGTCAGCTCCACGGCCGCGCCGTCGGGGTTCTCCACCTTGCGGCGGTCCAGGTCCATCCGGTAGCCGCCGAAGCGCACCTGCTTCGCGGGCGCGGCGCCGCCCGAGCGGCGCACCAGCGCCCCCACGCGCGCGAGCAGCTCCCGCAGCCGGTAGGGCTTGCCCAGGTAGTCCTGCGCGCCCGCCTCGAAGCCGCGCACCACGTCGTCCTCCAGTGTGCGTGCGGTGAGCATCAACACCGGCGTGGCGACGCCCTCCTCGCGCAGCGCGCGGCACAGCGAGTAGCCGTCGCCGTCCGGCAGCATGACGTCCAGGAGGAGGAGCTGGAAGGCGCCGCGGGAGAGGTGCTCGCGGGCCTCGCGCACGGTGGAGGCCTCCTCCACGGCGTAGCCTCCTTGGTGCTCCAGGCTGTCGCGCAGCGCGAGCCGCAGGTTCGGGTCGTCCTCCACGAGGAGGATGGTGGGCTGGGTGGGGTTCATATCGTCGCAGTCGAGGGAAACGAGAGCTCGAAGGTGGTGCCCTCGGGGCTGGAGGCCACCACGCGCAGGGTGCCTCCGTGAAGACGCATGATGCGGCGGCACAGCGCCAGGCCCAGGCCGCTGCCGGGCACCTCGCGGCCCTGGCCGGGCAGGCGGACGAACTCGCCGAAGACGCGCTCCCAATCCTGGGGCGGAATCCCCACGCCGTTGTCGGAGAAGCGCACGCGTCCACCGGGCATCGCCTCCACGCGCAGGCGCACCGGCTGCCGGGCGTTGTAGGCGCACGCGTTGCGCGCGAGGTTGGAGAGGAGCAGGCGCAACAGCTGCGAATCGGCGCGCAAGGACAGCTCGCCCACGTGCGCCTCCAGCTCCACGGGCACCTTGGACCAGGCCTCCAAGTCGCGGCGCATCAACGCCACCAGCTCCTCCAGGCGCACCGGCTCCAAGCGGGCCACCCAGCGGCCCTTGTCGATGCGATTGAAGGACAGCAGGTTCTCCACCAGGAAGCCCAGGCCGTCCGCCTCGCGCACGATGCGGCCCGGGTAGTCGCGCGCCTCGGCGCCCTCGGCCAGTCGCCACTCGAGCGTCTCCGCGAGCAGGCGGATGGAGGCCAGCGGCGTGCGCAGTTCGTGGGACACCGTGGCCACGAAGTCGCTCTTCAGCTCCAGGAAGCGGTACTTGCGGTGCTGCGCGAGGAAGGCCAGCGCGGCGATGCCCACCGCGAGCCCCGCGCACAACAGCACCATGCCCGTCTTCAGCCGGTAGCGCCGCTCCAGCGCCGTCTCGGCGCGCGCCCACTCGGGCGTCACCACCGACAAGGGCAGCGCGTCCACGGCCACCACCGCCGCGTCGCCGAGCAGCTTCACCGTTCCCTCCGCGTCCAGGAGCCCGCGCTCGCGCATCTCCCGCGTGAGCGACGCGAGCAGCACCCCCGCGTCCACCGCCACGCCGCGCACCTGGTTGCCACCGCGAGGCTCCAGGTACCACCCCGCGCGCACCAGGGCTGGGCCCGGGAGCGCGTCCGGCAGCGGCAAGGGGCTCTTCACGAGCTCACTCGCGCGGGCCTGCAAGTCCTCCACGGGCGCGCCCACCTTCGACGAGAGCGCCGCCACGCGCGTGAGCAGGAACTGGAAGTCCGCGGGCGTGAAGCGCGAGCGGCGCGACAACAGCAGGCGCTGCAAGCCATCCAGTCGGCCTCCACGTCCATCCGACAGGCCCTCGCGCACCAGGGCCTGCATGAGCTGCGGCACCGGGTCGCCCTTCTCCGCCAGGGCCTCGAGCACCACGAGCAGCCCCGGCACGTCCCGCGTCGAGGCGAGCACGTACTGCGAGCGGTGTTGCAGCAACGCCATCAACGCCACCGTGGAGGCGCGTCGGTCTCCTCGGGTCAGCGCCGTCTCCACCGCGCGCGTCCTCGCGAGCCGCTCCGCCCACGGGTCGTCCTTGTCCTCCGCCACCTCGGTGCCCGCGCGCAGCCGCGCGTACCGCTCGCTCGCGGGGGTGTCCTCACCCGTGTCGTGGAGCGCCAGTCGGGGCAGCACCTGGGTCCCGCGCTCGCGCAGGTACAGGCCGGTGGCGGGCGCCAGCGGGTCCGTCACCGCGGCCTCCAACGCGGGCCTCGCCGCCTCCAAGCGGTCCCTCAGCGTCTGCGTCAGGGACGCGCGGGCGTACTGCTCCAGGGCCTCGCGCCGCGAGTCGAGCGAGCGGCGGGCGTCCTCGCGCTCCTCGGCGAAGATGCGGTGCAGCGAGCCCAGTCCCCAGGCGAGCCCGAGGAGGCCGAGCACCAGCGCGACGAGCATGGGCAGCAGCCGGCGGAGCATCGTCGCGGCTACCTCCCGGAGCTCGGGAGCAGGTCGGGGTCCATGCTCGCGCCATCCGAGCCGGGGCGCTCCTTGCGCGCGTCGAGCGTGCCCGCCTTCTTGATGAGCGCGCCCAGGTTCGCCACGTCCGGCCGGCTCACCAGCGGCTCACCGAGGTCCTGCCAGAGCGCGTGCAGCCGCGCCCAGTCGAGCGAGCGCGTCCAGGGCGAGCCGCGCAGCCTCTCCGCGAAGGCGGCGGCCACGTAGACCAGCCGCGTGTCGGGCGAGGCGCGCGCCATGGACGAGCGCAGGACGCTGGAGGGCAACAGCTTGTTCGCGCGGCGCCACATGGTGTTCTCGCCCTCCTCGTAGAGGATGCGCAGGACACCGAAGGCGATGGCCGGGGCAATCAGCTTCACCTCGTAGATGGCGGTGACGGACGCGTCGGCGGAGAGGGCCACGGGGTCCGGCTTCACGTCGTCGCCGAGCGGCTCCGGCGGCGTGGCGGATGGATTCTCGTAGCCCACCAGGCGATAGCGGGCCACGGCGCGCTTGTCGAACTCGAGCTGCACGCCCACGTCGCTGAAGGACGAGCGCGTGCGCAGCGTCACGCGCACCACGTGGTAGCCCTTGCGGCTGGGCGAGGGGAACCCCTCCACGTCGACGATGAATGGTCCCGCGTCCTCGCCACCCGCCTTGGGAGAGAAGCTGTTGACGAAGTCCTCCACCCGCACCGCCTCCTCGGCCGGCAGCGAGTCGCGCTCCAGGTGGCCACGCGTCAGCGCATACGAGGCCGTGCTCACCCGCAGCGGGTACGTGGAGGCGTTCTCCTCCTCGGTGTCGATGGTCGGGTTGACGCCGTGGCCCCGCAGGTCCGAATCGCGCAGGAACTTGCTGCCCGGCACGTAGCGGCGCTCACCCGAGCCCTCGCTGGGCATCAGCGACACCTGGGGCAGCGCCCACGGCGGCGCGCGGTCTCGGATGTCGCCCGCGCGAGGCACCGCCATCCAGGCGACTCCGTCCGACTCCAACCGCAGCGGCGGCGCGAACGGCGTCAGGGACGCGAAGGGATGATGGGACACGGGCAGCGCCTGGAGCTCCACCGCCACGTCGAGCGTCCGTCCCGCCTCCACACGAACACCCTCGCGGGTGACGGGCTGGAAGGACTCCTTCTCGAAGCGCAGCGTGTAGAGGCCCGCCGGCAGGGACGCGAGTCGATACTGGCCCCGCTCATCGGTCGTCACGGTGCGCGGCGAGGACAGCGCGGGGGACGCGGCGTGGACCTTCACGCCCGCCAGGGGCCGCGTGTCCTTCGCCTCGGAGACCACGCCCGTCACCTCGCCCACCTGCGCCCACGCCGGCGAGGCGAGGCACAGGAGGACTCCGCAGAGGGAGCGAAGCAGGGCGCTCTTCATCGAGGGCTTCACGCGGGACACCGGGCACGGCCTTCCTTGGGATGGTGCGCAGCCTGCCGCAGGCGGCGGGCCGGCATCATCACGGTTCCATCATGGCGCCGTCAGCCCGCCTGGTTGCCCTGCTTCTCCGACGTGAAGGGCACATCCAACACGGGCCGCGACTTCGCGTCGGGCAAGTCGTAGTGCCACCACTCCATGCGGTTGGGCGAGAAGCCCGCGCCCAGCATCGCCTCGCGCAGCACCTCGCGATGACGGCGCGACGCCTCGGTGCCTCCCGCATAGCCGTGATGCGCCGCGGGCGTGAAGGTGTCGAAGGCGGTGGGCATCTCCACCTCCTGTCCGTCCAGCGTCACCAGCGTCAGGTCCACCGCGCCACCCCGGTTGTGGTTGGAGCCCTTGCGGGGGTCCGCCACGTAGCCGGGCACGGGCATGATCTTCCACATCTCCCACTGCACCGCGCGCGGCCGGTAGCAGTCGTAGACCTTGAGCCGGTAGCCCTTGGGCCGGAGCACGTCCGCGGCGGCCTTCAGCTTGCTCGCGGACTCCGGCAGGAGCAGACAGCGCGCCGTGTCGGGGTACACCTTCTTCTTCAGGAAGTTGTCCTCGGTCGCGTAGCGCAGGTCCAGCGCCAGGTCCTCCACCACCGTGGAGGCGTCCACCAGCGGCGAGGTGCCCGAGTCCTTCGGGGGCTTCGCCTTCTTGGCCCCCGCGTCCTCGGCGAGCGCCGGAGTCGACAGGCCCAGCGCCGCCACCAGCACCCACGTCCTCATGCTCCGGCCTCCACCGTGTAGCGCGTCGGGTCCGGCACGCCGGCCTCCTCGAAGCCCTTCTTGCGCAGCAGGCAGCTGTCACAGCGCCCGCAGGCGCGGCCCTGCGTGTCCGGGTCGTAGCAGGAGTGGGTGATGCCGTAGTCCACGCCCAGGCGGACGCCCTCGCGGATGATGTCCGCCTTCGTCAGGCCCGACAGCGGCGCGTGCACCGTGAAGCGCGCGCCCTCGACGCCCGCCTTCGTGGCCAGGTTGGCCATCGCCTCGAAGGAGCGGATGAACTCCGGCCGGCAGTCGGGATAGCCGCTGTAGTCCACCGCGTTGACGCCGATGTAGATGTCCGTGGCGCCCACCACCTCCGCGAGCCCCAGCGCCAGCGAGAGGAACAGCGCGTTGCGCGCGGGCACGTACGTCACCGGGACGCCGTGGCTCATCTCGTCCGCGGGCCGGTCCTTGGGCACGTCGATGTCCGCCGTCAGCGCGGAGCCGCCCACCTGGCGCAGGTCGATGCCCACCACCCGGAAGTCCTTCACACCCAGGGCCGTCGCCACCTCACGCGCCCGCTCGAGCTCCACCGCGTGCCGCTGGCCATACGCCACCGCCAGACACACCGGCTCGAAACCCTTCGCCTTCGCCATGGCCACGCACGTCGTCGAGTCCAGGCCCCCCGAGGTCAACACCACCGCACGCTTCGTCATCAGTCCCTCCGCACTCCCTGCACCTTGTACGCAGTCCTGCACGTCGTCGGATTACACGTACACGAGCCCGGCAGGAAGACGTCCGTCAGCGCGCCGCACGCGAGCGCCACGTCGTAGCCACTCTCCGTGGGGGCCGGCGGGCTGGCGTCGGGGATGCCGCCGTCGAAGCCGTTGCAGTCGCGGTTGAGCAGCCGCGCCTGGCTGTCGCTGAAGAGCGTCACCTTCAGTGACTCCTCGATTTGTGAGTCCTTGCAGGTGCTGCCACAGGACGCGCGCTGCGACGTCGCGCGGAGCATGGAGTCGACCTGCTGCCCGTCGAACTTCGCGTCGCGGTTGAAGCCCTGCACGGTGAGCCAGCCCGTGCCGCCGTCATCGTTGCGGGAGAACGTGCCCTCGAAGCGGAACACGCCCGCGTCGTCCACCTGCGCGAACTCCGGCATGGAGGCGTCGCAGGTGGTGTTCGCCGGGTCCAGGCGGGCCTCGAACTGGAAGGTGCCCAGGAACTGGTTGCCTGGGTACACCGGGTCCGTGTTGCAAGCCATGGCCGCGACGACGGCGGCCGCGGGGAGGACGGAGAGCAGCAAGGGCTTCAGGCGCATACGGCCGGGCAGGCTACACGGCTACCCGAGGTCGAGCACGCAAAGGGCCACGGCCCGGAAGGTCTCCCCCTGGGCGAGCACCGCGCCCACATCCACCCGCGCCGGGTCACCCCCGCGCACCTTGGCATCCAGCCGGGCCAGCACGCGCCCCGCCCCGAGCGACGAGGGCACCGCGCGGAAGGCCGCCACGGCCGCTTCGTCGAAGCCGGGGACTTCGCCCGGGCGGGAAAGCTTCACGCCCTCCGCTCCGAGCGCCAGGGCCAGCGCGCACAGATAGGCGAGCTCCACCGCGTCGAAGCACGCGAGCGCGCCCGCGCCCAGCACCAGGGCGTCCGGCGCGGTGAGGTACGCCTCCACGCCGCCGATGGGGTCCACGCCCACCGACAGCACCTCGGCGCCCAGGGAGGTCAGCGCGGGCCGCAGCGCGGCGAACAGGCGCGGGAGGCTCTCGGTCGTCACCGGCAGCACCCGGACGGGCGGCGCGTGCTGGAAGCCCGAGGGCAACGGCAGCGGCGACACTGGCACCCGCGTCACCAGCGCCGTGCTGGAGGACAGCGCCGCGCCGATGCCATCCGCGCGCTCGGCCGCGTCCTGACGGCCGACGAGCCGCAGGGCCTCGGCGAAGAGCGTCCAGCCGTCCACGTCCAGCGGGGACGCGCGCAACAGCCCCGGCCACACGCGCGTGGCGAACGCGGCGCCCTCGGACACGGGCGACAGCCGCTCACAGGCCAGGCGCAGGACTTCCGGCGACAGGCCCGCGCCATCGAGGAGGCGCTCGGCGAGCCGGGCCGCGGGGGCCACCAGCTGCGCGTCCAGGTAGCCGCGCAGGATGGACTCCAGCATCCCCGGCTCGTCGGTGAGCCGCTCGCGCAGCCGCAGCGCCTCGCCCGTGAGGCCCCGCTCCTCCGCGAGCCTCGCGCGGCGGGCCAGGCGCTCCTCCGTCTCCGGCAGCGCCTCCAATTGGGCGGCGGCCTCGGCCACCTGGCCCAGCATCTCGTACGCGTCCGCCCAGCGCTCGCGGTGCTGCGTCGCGGCGGCGGGACCTTCCGTCGACACCAGGCGCTCGGCGAGCGACACGAAGACGGCCGGGTCCTCGGCCTCATCCACCAGCGCCAGCAGGTTGTGCAGCGCCGTCACGCAGGCGGCGTCATCCTCGAGCGCGCGCTCGAAGGCCGCGCGGGCCTCGTCGGGCCGCTCCAGCGGGCTGAGCAACAGCTCGCCTTGCTCCAGATGCAGGATGGCCCGCGCTCGCGCGTCCTCCTCCACCTCGATGAGCTGGCCCAGCGTGCGCGCGGCGGCGTCGAAGCGGCCCAGGCTGAACTCCAGCATGTGGCGCTCGAGCAGCAGCGACTTGCGGCGGGACGTCCAGCCCTCCGCCGCCATGGCGAGCGCTTCCACGCGCGACGCGTCCGGCAGCGCGCGCACCCGGTTCAGCACGGCCACCGAGAGCGGCTCCGGGTGCTTCTCGAGGCCAGGCAACAGCAGCGTGAGCCGGGCCGCGAAGCCCGCGTCGGTCGACAGCTCGTCCAGCGCGCGCAGGCGCTGCAGCTCCGGCGCGTCCGGGGCGCGCAGCACCTCGTCGCGCAGGGCCACGGAGAAGGCCGCGTCCCTCGACACGGACAGGGCCGCCAGCTCCAACAGCCCCTCCGCGTCGTGCTCCGCGCGCAGCCCGTCCGCGAGCGCGGAGGCGTGGGCGGGGTCCGCGTCCGACTGCGCGACCAGGGCCCAGAGCGCCTCGCGCGTGCGCGCCGCGTCTCCGGCCTGCGCGGCCATGGCCAGCGCGTCCGTCAGCTCGCCGGCCAGCATCGCGGGCGCGAAGCCGACCTGGAGCGCGCGGGCGAAGGCGCCCAGCCGACCGAAGCGCTCCGCCAGCTCCGACGGCGCGAGCATGTCCGGCGCCTCGGTGGCGATGCGCTCGATGACCTCCAGCGCCTCGCCGTGCTCGCCCGCCTTCTCCCAGAGGTCCGCGGCCTCCAGCAGCAGCGGCGGACGCTCGTCCGGAGAGGCGAGCCGGGCCGCCTGCAGCAGCGCCGTCGCCGCCTTGGGGGACTCGCCCGAGGCCCGGTACAGGTGCGCGACTCGCAGCGTCGCGTCCACGTCCGGCTCGACGGCCGCCGCGTCCTTCGCCGCCTTCAGCGCGTCCGGCAGACGCCCCGCGCTCTCGAAGCCCCGGGCCGCCGCGAGCATCAACGCACGACGCTCACGTCCCGACGTCAGCTCGGCGCGGGCCACCTGGACCTCGGCCCGGCGCGCGGGAGCCTCCGTCAGCAGCTTCTCCAGCTCCTCCAGCGCGACGGCGTAGCCCGCGCCCGAGGCGCCGCGCTCCACCACCGCCTCCAGCGCCTCGCGGGCCGTGGACGTCTCGCCCTCGGCCTCCAGCAGCGCGGCCAGCTCCAACCGCAGCAGGGCCGCCTCGTCCGCGTCCTCCAGGCGCGGCACCAGCCGCTCCAGGGCCTGACGCAGTCGGGCCGTGTCGCGACGCTCGCGCAGCCCCGTCACCAGGGCGCGCAGCGCGGTGACGTCCTCGGGGGCGGCCTCGGCGGCGCGCTGGGTGAGCTCCCACGCCGCGGCCACGTCCGCGAGCGACTCGGCGGCCACGGTGGCGGCGGCCAGGAGCAGCTCGGCGGCGCGTGCGCCTCCCGCGGCCTCGGCGCCGGACTCGTACACCGCCAGCAGGTCGCCGTGGCGGCCCATCGCGCGCAGACCCGCGACGGCGCGGTCGATGACGGAGGCGTCCGCGGGACGCAGCCGCGCCAGGGGCAGCAGCGCGTCGATGGCCTCCCTCGGGTCCTCGAACAAATCCGCCGCGCGGCGGTACAGCACCTCCGCCGTCGCCGTGTCCTCCGCGCGTCGGGCGAGCTGCAGCGAGGCGCGGTACAGGCCGGGCGCGTTGCCCGTGCGCGAGTGCACCTCCGCCAGCAGCGACAGCGCCTCGCGGCCGCGCTCGCCGTCGGGCTCCAGCGACACCACCGACTCGAAGGCATCCGCCGCGTCGTGGTACGCGTTCGCGCCCAGCGACGCATGGCCCAACCGCAGCCAGGTCCGCGCGCGCACGGGCACGGGCAGCGCGTCACCGCCCGCGTCCAGCAGCCGCCGGTCATACGGCCGCGCGGCGGCGGGGCCACCACTGCGAGCCGCCAGCTCCGCGCGGGCGGTCAGCGCCTCCACGTCGTCGCCCGCGCTCGCCAGGTACACGTCGAAGGCCTCGGCGGCCAGCAGCGCCTCCCCCGCGTCCAGCAGGCGCGTGGCGCGCTCGCGCAAGAGGGGCAGCGCCTGCTCGCGAGGCAGGGCTCGCGCGCGCTGGGCGAGCAGCTCCGACAGCCGGCGCACGTCCGTGGCCGCGCGCTCGCGCACCTGCGCGAAGGCCTCGACGCTCGCGGGGTCCAGCTCGAAGGCGCGGTCCTCGCACAAGAGCGCGCGCTCGCGGGCGCCTCCCGCGCGGAAGGCCCGGGCCGCCGCCAGGTAGCTGGCCGCGGCGTCCACGTCGGACTGACGCTGGGCGCGCCGCAGCATCAGCTCCGCGAGCGACTGGTTGTCCTCGGACTCCTCCAGGAAGGCGCGGTGCCGGGTGAAGATGGGCTCGCGGAACGGGTCGGCCTCCAGCAGCACCGCGTCGAACTCGGCGGCGTCCGCGTGGCGATTCACCTCGTGCAGGAGCTCCGCGGCCTGCGCGGTGAGGTCCAGGTCGTCCGGACGGGCCGAGCGCGCGGCGATGAAGGCCGCGGCGGCCGCGTCCGGGCGCCCCGCCCTGTCGCGGTACAGCACCGCGGCGCGCTGGAGCAGCTCGGCGCGGCGCTCCGCGTCCGCCTCGCCCTCGGCGCACTCCTCGTACCAGGCGGCCAGCTCCGCCATGCGGCCGTCGCGCTCCAGCAGCCGGGCCAGCAGCGCCTCGGCCTCGTCGAGCGAGCGGTCCTCGCGCAGCGCCTCGCGCAGGAAGCGCTCCGCCTGCTCCGCGTCCGCGAGCACGCCCAGGTGCAGCTTCGCCAGCCGCAGCCGCAGCGCCGCGGCCTCCTTGGAGTCCTCCAGCAGCGGCAGCGCGCGCTCCAGCCACAGGGCCTCGGCGTCGGCGTCGTCGCGGCGCTCGGCCAGCGCGGCGCCCAGTCGCGCGGTGCCCAGGTCCTCCGCCAGCGAGAAGGCGCGGTCCAGCGCGCCCTCCGCGGCCGAGAGGTCCAGCTTCACGTCGCGCAGCAGCTCCGCGCGACGGCGCTCGCAGACGGCGGCCTCGGCGGGACGGCCACGCGACTCCAGGAGGTCTCGTGCATCCGCGAGCGCGCGCAGCGCGTCGTCCGCGCGGCCGGTGGACTCGGCGAGCCGGGCCTCTTCGTCGTGGGCCGCGAGCGTCGCCGCCACGTCGCCCACCTGGAGGCTGAGCGCGGCCACCTGACGCAGCTCCGTGAGCAGCTCCAGCGAGCGCCCCGTCTCGCGGTACAGCGAGGCGAGCCGCAGCCGCAGGGGCAGCGGCGTCTGGGCCATCTGGGCCGCGTGCGACAAGAGCGACGCCGCGACCCCCGCGTCCGCGAGCGAGGCGCGCGCCTTGTCCGCCAGCACCACGAGCCGCCGCACCGTGTCCTCGGACGGCGCCAGCGAGCGAGCGTGGGTGACGAGCACCTCGAAGGCGCCGCGCGGGTCGTCCTTCTCCAGCAGCGCGGAGAGCCGCTGCACCGCGGCCTCGCACAAGGGCCGCTCGGCGAGCAGCTTCCGGTACGCGCCCACGGCGCGCTTCGTCTCGCCCGCGCTCTCCGCCAGCTCGCCCAGCCGCAGCCAGCTCGCCTCGGCGGACTCGGCGTCGCCCGAGAAGTCCACCGCGAGCGCCAGCGTCTCCTGGAGCGGGAGCGCCTCCACCACCGCGCCGCGCAGGTAGAGCAGCTCCGCCAGCGAGGCCAGCTCCGCGCCGCGCGCCGGCACCAGGGCGTGTGCCTTGCGCGACAGCTTCAGCGCGCGCTCCAGGTCCTCCGCGTCGCGCGCGTAGGTGGCGCCCTCGCGCAGCAGCGTGGCGGCCTCGGTCGCGCCCGCGCTCTCGGCGGCGGTCTCCAGCAGCGCCGCGGCCTCGCGCAGCTCGCCCCGACCCGCGACCAGGGACACCAGCTGGCGCCGTGCGTTCGCGTCGTCCGGGGTCAGCCGCAGCGCATGGCGCAGCGCCGCCTCTGCGGGGCCCGGCTGGTCGAGTCGCTCCAGGTAGAGCGACGCCAGCTCCGAGTACATCGTCGCGGCCTCGCCCGACCCGGCGTGGGGCGCCTCGGCCGCGAGCACCTCGGCCAGCGCGGCCCAGTCTCCCAGGGTCCGCAGCACGCGCAGCAGGGACGCCGTGGCCCCCGTGTGTCGGGGCGCCAGCGCCAGCGCCGCCCGCAGGCTCTCGCGCGCATCGGCCAGCGCTCCGCGCGACTCCAGCAGCCCGGCGCGAGCCAGGTGCGCCTCGACGCGGCGGGGCGTGGGGCCCTGCTTCGCGGCCTCGGCCAGCGCGGTGGCCTCCTCGTCCGGACGCTCGTCACGGCGGGCCAGGTCGGCCAGGGTGAACCAGGCGTCGCAGCGCTCCGCCTCCGAGGGCGACAGGGCGACGGCGGCGAGCAGCGCCTCGCGCGCCAGCGGCCGGACATCCTTCTCCGCCAGCGTCGTCCCCAGGGCGAGCAGTCGCTCGCGGGCGCGCGTGCCGAGCTGGGCATCGGCGACCACCGCGCGACGCCACACCGCCAGCTCGCCCGCCTCGTCCTCGGACTCACGCGCCAGCTCCGCCAGCGCCAGCAGCAACGGCGCGGGGCGGCGAGACAGCGTGGCGGCCTCGGAGAAGTCCTCACGCGCGGCGGGCAGGCGATGGGACGCGCGGTGCAGCACGGCGCGGCGCGCGAGCAACTCCGCGCGCTCCTCTCCCGACGACGAGGTCACCAGGGCGCCCAACAGCTCCAGGCGCTCGGCCTCCTCCTCGACGGAGCCCGTGCCCGGCGGGGGCAGCAGATCGAGCAGCGCCTGCGCCGCCCACGTGTCGTGCGGCTCCTCCAGACGCAGGCTGCGCAGCGAGTCCATCGCCGCGCCCGCGCGTCCCAGCGACAACGACAGCTCCGCCAGCTCGCGACGGGCCGCGCGCCGAGGCTCACCGGACAGGCGGGGCCACAGCTCCACCAGCAGGTCCGCCAGCGCCTCGCGGGCGCCCGCCTTGCGGTGCAGGTTGGCCAGCTCCACGCGCGCGTCCAGGTCCTCCGGCGCGCGGATGCAGTACTCGCCCAACAGGCGGCGCGCGGAGTCGGTGCGGCCCGCGCGCACGGCGGCGCCCGCGGCCTTGCGCGTGAGGGACACGCGCTCCGCCTCGCGAGGCGCGTCGGCGTCCACCGGAGGCAGCGCCAGCACCGCCTCGAAGTCATCCAGCGCGGCCCGGGCATCGGTGGGCAGCTTCAGCTCACCCCGGCGCTGCCGCGCGGGAGCGAACGACGCGTCGCGCTCGAGCGCCTCGGCGAGGAACACCTCCTCGCGACTGGTCCCCGCCGCCAACAGCGACGCGCGGAACAGGAGCCTCGCGCCCGCGCGGTCCTCGGGCACCAGCACGGCACGGCGCGCGTAGAGGCGCGCCGCCTCCAGCTTCTCGCCCCGCTCCAGCTCCAGTTCGGCCAGCGACTCCAGCACCTCGGCCGCCAGCGGGCCCTCGGGGCTCGCCTCCAGCGCGGCGGACAGGCGCAGCAGCGCGGCGGACTTCTCGCCCCGCTCGAGCAGCGCGCGAGCGCTCTGCAGGAACAGCGGCGCGGCCTCCTCGGCGCGCTCGGCCCCCATCAGCGCCTGCGCGCGACCCGCCCACAGCTCGGCCAGCGCCTGCGTCTCGCCGGCCTCGGTGTAGAGGGACTCCAGGCGCGCGGCCAGCGCGTCGTCCAGACGGCGCAAGGGCAGCGCCTGCGCATACGCGGCGATGGCGCCCTCGCGGTCGCCGAGCATCTCGCACGCGCGTCCCAGCCGGGCCCGCACGTCCGCCAGCTTCTCCGGCGCCGCCGTGCGAGGCAGCGTGGACAGGAGCGACTCCAGCGCGCGCCGCGCATGCTCCGGGCGGTCGCAGCGCAGGGACAGGTCCGCCAGGTCCAGCAGCACCGCGGAGTCGGGCGCCAGCCGCGCCGCCTTCTCCAGCGCCACCAGCGCATCGCCCACGCGCCCCAGCCGGGCCTCCAGCACCCCGGCCAGCTCACGCAGCGCGGCCGCCGCCAGGCGCTTGTCGCCCTGCGCCTCGGCCACCCGCGCGCGCTCCTCCAGCGCCACGGCCAGCCCGGCCATGTCCGCGCGCTTGCGCTGCAGGGCGCACAGCTCACCCAGCGCCGGCAGGTCATCCGGCTCCGCGCGCAGCACCTCCTGCAGCGAATGCACCGCCAGGTCCAGGTCGAACGCCAGGTCGCGCGCGGCCACCGCGAGGCGCCGGTACTTCTGCGCGCGCTCCTTCACGTCGGTGGACAGCCGCGCCAGCGCGGACAGGCACCGCGTGAGCAGCGGCCCGTCGCGCCGCGCCTCGGCCAGCGCCAGCAGGGACTCCAGCGACGGCCGGTGGTCCGCGTCCGCCTCCAGCGCGAGCAGCAGCAGTCGCTCCGCCTTCTCCGGCTGCTGCAGCCGCCCGCGGTACAGCTCGCCCGCCTCCGCCCAGGACGCGGCGCGCTTGGAAGGCTCGTCCTGGAGCGCGGCGGACTTCTCCAGCGCGTCGGCCAGCTCCAGCGACTTGCCGGTGATGCGGAAGTACGGAATCAGCTCCTCGAGCGCCAGCGCGTCGCGAGGGTCCAACGCGAGCGCGGACTCCAGGTGCTCCCGCGAGCGCGCCGGGTCTCCCAGCCGCGAGCGGTACAGCCGCGCCAACGCGTGGTGGCTCGCATGCGCCGCGTGGCGGATGCCCTCCGAGCGCGGCGCCGGCCCCGCCAGCTCCAGCGCCTGCTGGTAGCCCGCGAGTGCCTCCTGCAACCGGCCCAGCCCCTCCGCCACGCGCGCGGCGGCGAACAGCGGCTCGGGCTCGCCGGGGAGCAGCGACACCGCCTCGCGGTAGCGAAGCAGCGCGTTCTCCGGCTGCTTCAAGCCCTCTTCCCACACGCGGCCGGCCATCAGGTCGGCGTGGCCCACCCGGTCCAGCTCGTGCCGGGCCATGGACACCTCGCGCAGGCGGTCCAACGCCTTGAGCGCGCGCAGGTGCTCGCCGCCCCGGTGACACAGCTCACCCAAGAGCAGCAACGCATCGGCCTGGTCCGGCGCCAGTCGCAGCGCGGCCTCGCAGTGCAGGCGCGCGCCGGCGATGTCGTCCTCCGTCTGCGCGCACAGCCGGGCCAGGTGCACGTGCGCGTCCGCGGCCTCGTGCGGGTCGCGAGCCAGCGCCGCCAACCGGCGATAGGCCCGCACCGCGCCGGCCCTGTCGCGCGCCTGGTCCGACGCGCGAGCCAGCGCCTTGAGCGACGGCAGGTGGTCCGGCTTCAGCCCCAGCAGCTCGTGCAGCGCCTTCACCGCGACTTGAGGCGCGGTGTCGCGAGAGCAGCGCGCGGCGGCCTCGGCGGAGAAGAAGGCCGCGGCCTCCTCGGACGTACGACGCGCCAGCGCGCACAGCGCCAGATAACGCTCGGCCGCGCGAGCACCCTCGCCGCGACGCTCGCGCACCACCGCCTCGCCCCACAGCGCCGCGGGGCTCCTGTCGCGCCTGCGCTGGAGCGTGGCCGCCACGTCCAGGGCCAGCTCGTGCGCCTGGGGGTCCGCGACCAGGAGCGACAACAGCCGCTCCGCCGCGAACGGGTGCGCGTCCTGCGCGTCCCCGGCCTGCAGATACACCTGCCGCGCCTCGGCCAGACGGCCCTGGGCGACCAGCCCCTCCGCGTCCGCGAACGCCCGCGCGCCCTCGAGCGTGAGCAGCAGCTCCTCGTCCGGCGCGGACGGAGGAGGAAGTCCCCCCGCCGCGAAGCGCAGCCGCAGGCCCGTGCTCGACACCTCGGCGGCGGACAGCCGCGCCGTGTCCAGCGACGGCATCTTGTAGCCACGGCTCACCGCCGCGAGCTGACACAGCGCGGGCAGCACGCGCGTGGAGAACCCAGAGGCCCCGCGCACCTCCACGTCGGGCACCAGCGCCAGCGCGCCCACCGCCGAGGACAACAGCCCCGGCACCTGCACCGACGGCGTCGACGAGAAGCCATACAGCCGCACGTCGTACAGGTAGATGGCGAGCTTCTCGCCATCCGCGTCGAAGGCGACCTTGAACGTGAACGGCGTGCGCTCCGGCGCGGGCAGCCGTCCCTGGCCCTCCAGGTAGCCGGGACGGAAGTGCAGCCGCAGCTCCTCGATGCCCGCCAGCTTCCCCGCCAGCTCCGCCACCCGCCGCGTGACGAGGTCCGCGTCGACGCTCAGCTCCAGGAAGCCGAAGCTCAGCTTCTTGCGCTGATAACGCGTGGCCCCGGCGCTGACGTTGAAGGGGAAGCTGACGTCCGGAATCTGGAGCGCGAAGTCGGAGATGCGCAGCCCGGGCGTGACTTCGAGCGCGGGGAACCCCACGAACGCCCTGCGGTCCAGCAGGCGCAGCTCGGGTGCTGCGGCGCGCGCGTCGGGCGCCGCGGTGGGCTTGGTGGAGTCGCTCTCGTTGGCCATCGCGGGAGCCCGGACGCTACCACGGTGCCCAAGCCCCCGAAATTTATGGCAATCCCCCGCCAGGGGGGCAGCCAGCGGGGCAGAGCGGCCCCAGGCCCGCCCCCGTGCGGTTCGTCATGCGCGCCGCCGCGAAGTCGGCCAAGATGCGCCCGGCGTGCTGGCTCCCGACTCTCTCGTCCTCGACGGTCGCTTCCGAGTCCTCCGTCCGTTGGGCTCGGGCGGCATGGGGGAAGTGTACCTGGGTGAACAGGTCTCCTTGGGCCGCAAGGTGGCCATCAAGGTCCTTCACCACGACCTCAACGCCCAGCCCGGCATGGCCGAGCGCTTCAAGCGCGAGGCCCGCCTCCTCTCCGCCGTCGAGCACCCCGCCGTCGTCCACATCGTCGACTTCGGCGAGTCGGGCGATCACGCCTGTCTGGTGATGGAGTTCGTGGAGGGCGAGAGCCTCTACGACGTGCTCACCCCGGGGCCCATGCCGCCGGGGCGCGCGCTGCCGCTGCTCCATCAGCTGGCGGAGGGCCTCGCCGCCATCCACGACAAGGGCATCATCCACCGCGACCTGAAGCCGGAGAACGTCTTCATCTCCCCCGGCGCGCGCGGGGAGCAGGCGCGGCTGCTCGACTTCGGCATCGCGCGGCTGGTGGAGCCGGACGCGCAGAGCAACGTCAGTCAGGTGGGCGTGGTGCTCGGCACCCCCGAGTACCTGTCGCCGGAGCAGGCGGTGGGCGCGAAGGTGGACACGCGCAGTGACCTGTACACCTTCGGCGTGCTCATCTACCGCGTGCTCGCCGGGCGCCTGCCGTTCGACGGGCCCCAGGCGCGTCACTTCCTCGCGCAGCACGCCTCGCACGCGCCGCTGCCGTTGGACCGGGCCGCCCCGTCGCTGTCGCGCTACATCGGCCTGTTGTCGCTGGTGATGAAGCTGCTGGAGAAGAACCCGGCCAAGCGCACCCAGAGCGCGCACGAACTGGCGGATGCCCTCGCCGCGGCCCACGCCTCGCTCTCCGCGCTGACGCCGGGGCTGGGCACGCCCGCCTATGTCGGGATGCCCGCCACCCTCACCTCGCCCTCGGGCACGTCCGTCTTCGGCACGGGCGAGACGCCTGTGGTCGCCACGCCCGGCCCCACCGGCACCTCGGTCTTCGGCGGCGCGGACGCCCCGGTGCCCGCCACGTCCCAGCGCATCAGCCAGGGCACGGCCGCGTACGGCGCGGTGGCGACCTCGGGCGCGCACAGCCTCCCTCCGGGAATGGTGCGCACGGGCACGGCGGCCTTCGGAACCCGGCCCTCGGGCGGCCCGTCGCTGTCCGGCAGCAACTCCGTGGTGAAGCCGCAGAACCTGACGGTGATGCTCACCGACATCCAGGGCTTCACCGAGCGCACCAGCCGGCAGACGCACGAAGAGAACGCGCGGATGCTGGAGACGCATGACCGTCTGCTGATTCCGCTGGTGAGGGAGCACGAGGGACGGCTGGTGCAGAAGCGCGGCGACGCGCTGCTGGTGGTGTTCCGCTCGCCCACCGCGGCGGTGCTGTGCGGCATGGCGATGCAGGACAAGCTGTGGCGCCACAACCAGGCGCTGCCCGACGAGGAGCGGCTGAACGTGCGCGTGTGCCTGCACGCGGGCGAGGTGCTGCTCACCGCCGACACCGTGCTGGGCGAGCCCATGGAGGTGGTGGAGACGGTGGAGCACGTCGCCGCCGCGGGCGAGGTCACCTTCACGGAGGCCGTGAATCTCGCGCGAAACCGCGCCGAGGCGGAGGTGGAGCCATGTGGCTCCATCACCCTGCCCGGCCGCGAGGAGCAGCTCCAGTTGTACCGCTGCCTGCGCGTGGCCGAGGGCCCGCCCTTCGGTGGCCGCTTCGAGAAACAGAACGCGCTCGCGGTGCACTTCGCCCCCGCGTTGCACAGGACGGGCGCGGCCTGGGCCTCGCTGACCCAGCGGGTCCGTGAGCGCATCCAGCGCGTGCGCGCCTTCTCGCCCCGACAGTCGCTGCGCGAGGCGGGCCCGAAGCTGCGCGAGGAGCTGACGCCCGCGAAGTTGAAGGCACGCGCCCAGGCCACCGTGGCCCTGGCCCGCGCGAAGCCGAAGCACGCGGGCGCGGTGGTGGGCGTGCTCCTGCTGCTCGTCGCAGCGTGGGTGTGGCACCTGAACCGCCCCGCGGTGAAGGCGCTGTCGCTGCTGGAGGATGGCAGGACGGAGGAGGCCCTCGCGCTGTTGAACGCGACGTCGAACGACGAGCAGAAGCAGGCCTCCGTGCGACGCGCGCTCGCAGCCACGCACCACGCGCTCGGCAACCACGACAAGGAGCGGGTGCTGCTCGCCACGCTGGACGATGAGGGCCGCGCGGGCGTGGAGGACTCGATTCTCGACGGGCTGGCGGAGGACTACGGCCGCAAGGACTCCGACGAGTTGCGCAAGCTGCTGAGCAACATCCCCCGGGAGCGCGTGCGTCCGTACTTCATCGACCTGGTGGAGAGCGACTTCTCCATCAAGCAGTGGGGCGCGGTGCGCTACCTGGACGCCGCGAAGGAGACCGAGGGGTTCGACCTCGTCGCGGGCTACGCCAAGGCGCTGGAGGCCAAGGAGTGCGAGCTGCGCCGCCTCGCCGCGAGGAGGCTGGGTGTGCTGGGCAACATGGACGCCGTCCCCGCCCTCATCCGCCTCGCGGAGCTCGAGGTCGGCAAGAGCGGAGACTGCGGTCAGGGCGAGGCGAACCGGGCCCTGCAGCGGCTGAACAAGAAGGGCGGCTGAGAAGGCCCGGGCATCGTGTCCCGGGCCCGCGCGTCAGTCGTCGCGGTGGGCGTGACCCTTCTTGTCCTTGCCGCGACCGTGACGGTGGTCGTCATCCCAGTCATCGTGCCTGTCCCTGCGCGCCTTCACCTTCTCGTCCACCCTGAGCAGGTTGCGGGAGAAGGCGTCGTATTCGAGGTGCAGGTGGCCGCGAGCGCCTGGCGCCGAGGCATCGAACTTCACCTTCCAGACGTCGCGACCGGTGAGGTGCGCCTCCTTGAGACGACAATCGTAACGACGCGAGCGGCACTCACCAAAGCCCCGGTCCACGGCCTCCTTGTAGGACATGGAGGCCGGACGCGACGGAGGCCGCGAGGGCCCGGGACGCGGCTCCGAGCGCGAGTGCACGACACAGCCCGGGGCGAGCAACAGACCACCAATCAGCAGGGCGATTCTCATGCCCGACATGACGCAACAACCTCGCGGAGCTTCAAAGCCACGCGGGGTGCGGGACATCGACTGGAAATCTACAGCCCCTCGGGAGACGCATAGGAGACGAAGAGCTCGCCGGTGACATAGGCGCGCAAGCCCTTGCTCGCCGGGCGAAGGAAGTCGTTCACCACGGGGCCGCCCTGGGTGAGCTGGTGCTTCTCCGGATGGGCCAGGTTCATGCGGCTGCGGGCCACACCCTTGCTCCCGCGGTGGATGAAGGTGACGGTGCCGTCATCGCCAATCGCCTCCACCACGCCGATGTGGGTCATCCCGTCATTGCGGCGACCATCGCGGTTGCGGTCATACGTCTCGCGGAAGAAGACGAGGTCGCCCGGACGCGGCGCGTGCTGGTGCAGTCGGCCGCCCTGCGTGGCGCGACGGAAGATGGCGGAGACGGCGTTCTCCCCCGCGAGGAAGCCGTGGGCCACCAGGTCGATGCCCGCGGAGAGATACGCCAACCGCACGAAGCCCGAGCAGTCGTTCGGCATGCCCCGGCTCAAGCGACCCAGGTTGCGCTCACCGACGAGCTGCATGGAGCGCGACACGATGAGCCGCGCGAACTGCATCGGCGTGCGGTACGCGTCCCAGAAGCCCGCGGAGTCCGTGCCCGGGCTCGTGACGAGCGCGACGGCCTCCAGCGCGGCGGAGATGACGCCCGTCACCAGCGGACGGGCCTTCTCCTCGGACATCACGGTGGCGACGACGGCGGGCGCACGCTCCGCGCGAGGTGCCTCCGCGACCACCGGTGTCACCCCCTCGCTCGCGGACGAAGCCTCGGGGGCCACGGCCGGAGGCGTGTCGGACGCGGGCACCTGGGTGCCCTGCCCGGTGGACTCCGCCGCGGGAGAAGGCACCACCTCCGGGGCCGTCCCGACGTCGCGGGACTGCACGGTGGCGCAGCCGATGAGGACACACAGCGGAACGATGGCGAGCAGGCGAGGACTGGACAACCGACGACCCTCCAACAAAGGCGGCCGCATTCAATCCCACAGGTGGGGCCTGTCGCCAAGAACTCGAAGTGTCACCCCTCCCAGGTGGACAGCAGTGCGCGGACCCGGGTGTATCTCTGGAGGAGTGCGGCACGGTGGGCGCTGAGCATCACCATGGAGCCGATGACGAACAGGCCCATGAGGAACAGCGAAGCCGCCGCGACGCGGTGGTCCCTCATGCCGAAGCGCACCAGGTTCGCCGCCACGCACGTCACCAGGAACGCGGTGCCCAGGTACACGTAGGAGCGGATGCGCAACGCGATTCCGAAGCCCACGCCCACCACGCAGAGGAACACGCACAGGAGCATCGCCCCCCCATCGTCGAACATCAGCGGCTTCCATGCGCCCGCCACGTAGATGACGGTGACAGCCACCGCGCGCAGCCGCGCGTAGGTGTCCTGCTCGAGGGTGCCCCGGAACACGCGCAACAGCGCGAGCAGCGAGAGGCCCGCGGGGATGACGTAGAACTGCGGCTCGCCGTGGCCCGTGCCCTGCCACACCAGGAAGAGCGCGACGTTGAAGGCCACCACCGACGCGAGCGAGGCCGAGCCCCGGCGCGTCGGATGCGAGGCCAGCGCGGCGAAGTGCGCGGCGTGCCCCACCAGCAGCGCGGCCACCTGGAGGGGCTCGCTCCACGGCGCGGAGAGCAGACCCGCCATCGGGAACAGGTACGCGCCCCACAGCGCCGGCCGCCGGAAGACGGCCAGCCCCGAACCCTCGCGCTGCACGAAGAAGTACAGGCCCGTGAAGAGCGCGCCGCCCACCAGCGCCGCCAGGCTGTCACCCGAGTTCGGCTGCGCGCCCATCCCCAGCATGCGCATGGACAGGTAGCCCAGCGCGAGCACCGCCTGGGCCAGGAACGCGGCGGGCTCGTCCTCCTCCCTGGAGGCGTGGCGCACCAGCGCGAAGAGCAGCACCGCCAGCGCTCCACACGCGACGAGCGCCTCGCGCAGCGCGTCCCCCCGCGGCCCCAGCAACCCCAGGCCGAACATCACCTCCATGAGCGCCACGACGGTGAAGCCCAACCCCACGCCCCGGCGCACCTCGCGGCCCGCCACGAACAGCGCGAGCGCGGCGAGCAGCGCGCTGAGCGCGCCGAGGTACGGGAGGATGAACTCCGAGCCGCGCCCCGTGGAGTACACCGCGCCCAGGTGCATCATCACGCCGTGGACCGCCACGAGCGACGCAAGCCAGCCCACCGCCTCGCGCTCGCGCCGCCGCCACACCACCGTCCACGCCGCGCCCAGACCGAACAAGAAACACATCGGAGTCCCGACGTGCCGCAGCTCGCGCAGCGCCGACAACGACAACAGCGCCATCACCCAGCCGCCATGGTGCAGGGCCGCGCCCACGCGCACCCCACGCGCGTCCAGCACCAGGCCCGCCACGCACAGCACCAGGCCCGCGCCACTGACAGCGGCGGGCAGCCACACGAAGGGCACCGCCGCCACCAGCGACAGGCCGAGGAGCGCGGTGGCCACGTTCGCCATCCACCGCTCACGCGTCGCCATCAACACCAGCGACGCCGCCCCGGCCCCCAGCGCCACGTGCGGCGCGAGCGCTCCGGGCCCCGCGTCCACGAGCCTCGACACGAGCAGCAGGCCCAGCACGCCCGCGCTCCCCGCCCACAACGGCTCGCTCCACGTGCCGCCCAGTCCAGGCGTCAGCCGATTCACCCCCTGGTCGAGCGAGCGCTGCACACCCCCGGACTGGCAGAAGGCGGACAACACGGCGGCGCCCAGCGCCAGGGCGACGATGGGCAGCCCCGCCTCGGGCCGCCACTCCAGGAACTGGAGCGACTCCGTCCGACCCACGCACGCGAGCGAGAGCACCAGGAGCGACGGCACCAGCAGCCACCGCAAGGACAGGAGGAACGCGGACGCGGCGACCACGCCCGCGAGACCCGCGAGCTTCGTCGGTGACGGGTCCTCCAGGACGGGCAACACGCCGATGACCAGCGCGGTGATGACGGAGGCCTGACGCAGCTGCGCGTCTGGCGGACTGCGGAAGAAGGCCCAGAGCTTCGGCGCCACATGGTGCTCGGCCAGCGCGAGCGCGAGCAGGAGGACGGTGACGACGGGCCGCGCCTCGGGCACGGCGATGAGCAGCAGCGAGGCGCCGCACACGCGCAGGAACGGCATGGGCCCGGGCATCAGCGCCAGCGACGCCGTGAGGAAGTACACCGGCAGCGGCCCCATCCACGACGTCAGCAGCACCACCGGCGTGAGCAGCGCGAGGCTGACCTGCATGCCCAGGGACAGCCGATTGCGGACCTCCACCTCGTTCGAGCGCAGCAGCAGGGCGCTGAAGCCGGGCACATGCTCCACGGCGCGAGTCACGGCCAACGACAGCAGCGGCAGCGCATACGCCCACGTGGGCGTGTCCCCACCCATGGCCAGGAAGCCCACGAAGCAGAGGGGTACCCCCAGGCACGCGAAGTAGGGCAGGCGCGTGGCGCGCGTCCACAACAGCGGCAGCACCATGGCGCCCGCGGCCATCCAGGCCGGGTGCCCGTCATCCCAGCGCACCACGGTGATGACCATCACCAGCGCGGAGGCCACCGTCGCCACCATCGCGTAGCGGCGGCCACCGGCGCCCACCCTCAGCACCGCGGGGACCTCCTCGAGCACCGCGAGGACGGCGAGCACCGTGGCCAGGCCCAACAGCGCCATCGGCCCCGTGGAGTACAGGCCGCTGGTGGCGTACAGCGCGGCCACCCCGACACTGAGCCCCGCGGGCATGGCTCGCGCCGTGAGCAGCGCGGCGAAGGCCGTGGCGAGGATGAAGGAGTTCTCCTGCCAGGACTTCGCCTCCACGACGGCGAAGAAGGGGAAGGTCCACGCCACGAGCGCCGCGACGGTGGTGCTCGGGCTGCGTCCCCAGCGCGCCGCGCTGAGTGAGGACCCCAGGGCCCAGAGGATGAACGCCCCCATGGACATCGCCGGCGTCATCAGCCCGCCCCAGGGCGAGAACGAGCGCCCCATGTCCGGCAGCAGCGCGAAGGCCGCGAGGAACACCGCCAGGGGCCGCGCGAGGGGGAACGTGCGCGACACCACGGCGATGGCTCCGGCCGACAGGAGCATCACCACGCCCAGGCCACTCACGGTGCCGATGATTCCCGCCAGGAATCCGAAGAGCGCGTAGAAGACGGCGACCCCGCTCAGCTGGCGCAGCAGCCGGCCCCGCTCGGCCACGACGGCGAGCGCCAGCGCGACGAAGACCAGCGAGAAGGCCATCGCCGTGACGGACACCTGGAGCGCGAGCTTCGGCACCAGGGCCGCCGCCAGCAGGACCGCGTAGGCCACGGCGTACGCGTTGCGCAGGCTCCACGCGATGAGCAGCATGCTCGCGCCACACAGCACCGCGCCCGCCAGCGGCGTGAAGCCGAAGTCGCTGAACAGGCCCATCAGGAAGCCCGCCGTGGCCAGCAATCCGCCCACGGAGGCCACGAGCGCCCGCGTCCGCGCGGTGCACACCAGGGACACGCCCGACAATCCGAGCGCCAGCACCCCGACCACCACGGACGCGGCCTCCACCGAGAGGACCTGGATGGCCAACGCCGGCACCACCAGCATCAGCAGCGCGCCGACGGCCTTCAGGTAGAATCGGTCCACCAGCAGGCCCGTGCCCAGGCACACCACCGACATGCCGAGCACGCTCCAGAGGGCCGGGCGCGCGTCGGGCCCGGCGATGCCGTAGAAGGAGAAGAGGACGCCAGCCACGGCCGTGCAGCGCAGCAGCACCTCCGCGAAGGCGACGTCGCGCGCCTGGCCCGTGCGCTCACCGCGCCACAGCCGCGACACCGCGAGCACCACGCCCGCGAGCACGAAGGGCAGCGCCGTCAGCGCGCCGTACTGCACGGGCAGCCGGTCCGCGACGGGATAACCGAGCGAGGCCTTGAGCGCGTCGAGCAACCGCCTCAGCGGCCCCGGCACCAACTGGCCGCTGGTGGCGTACGAGAAGTAGAGCGCGGCGTAGGCGGGATACACCCACGGCAGCCGGTGGAGGGCGCCGCTCGCCAGCGACAGCAGCGTCCAGGTGATGACGGCGGCGGTGACGAAGAACGTCGGCGGCGGGGCGCCGATGGCGGCGACCAGACACATCGTCTGGAGCGAGACGACGCCCAGCGACAGCGTGTCCGCCGCGCGCTCGGCGGGCAGTGCACGGAAGCGATGGGCGGACGCGAGCAGGAACGCGACGAGCGGCGCATAGATGCCCGCCTCGGGCGGCGTGCCCGCGTGGACGAGCGCCAGGTGCAGTCGCACGGCGTAGGCGATGAGCAGGTACAGCGGCGCGGCGAGCGCGAAGGCCAGCGCGGCTCCCTCACGGGGACTCGAGGCGGAGCGCCGCGACAGCAGGAAGAAGAGCACGCACGGCACGAGGTTGAGCCACAGCGCGACGCCCCCGAGCCTCGCGGCCACCGGAGCCAGTCCCATCATCAGGATGCTGACCACGAGCGAGGCCTGGACGAAGGGGCGCGAGGGCGCGTCGAAGGCGTCAGCGGGCTTGCGAACGAACCACGCGGCGATGGCCGCCCAGACCAGGAGCGCCGGAGTGAGCCACCACGGGCCCAGGTTGCCGGACAGCGACGCGTCGCTGAACCCGGTGGGCGACAGGGCGATGCCCGCGAGGGGCGCCGCCGCCGAGCCGATGACACCGAGGATGCGCCCCGGACCGCGCAGGGCCTCGCGCCGTCCGAGGACAGCCCCCATGATGGAGAAGAACGCGGAGGCCCCCGCCGTGGCGAGGAAGATGGCCATCGAGCGGCTGACGGAGCTCATCCCGGCCCATCGCTCGAACACGAAGTAGAGCAGGCCCGAGAGGACGAGGAAGGCACCGACGAACCACATGATGCTTTCGTAGAGGAACGGCTTCCAGACGCGACTCCACGAAGAGGCCTGTTCGACGAACCGGGCCGTCGAGCCTCGGGGCTGCGGGGCCTCGAACGACGGCGCGGAGGCGTCCTCGGGAAGCGGATGCGCCTCGGCGCCCGCCCCGGACACCCGGGCATGTGGCGACACGCGCGGCCCCGGTCGTCGCGTCGACTCCGCCCTCGCGGCGCGCTCGGCCTCGCGCTTCGCCTCGTCTCGCGAAGCAGCCGAAGCATCCTCCGCGCGCCATGCCGCCGAGGCATCCGCGCCCGACGCGGATGGCGCCGCGCCTCGTGCGCCCTGGGCATCGTCGGCACGCGACGCGGACCCGTCCGAGCCCCACGTGCCGCTCGCATCTCGCATCACCGATGCACCACTCGCCACCGACGCGTCCGGGCGAGGCACGGACGCACCCTCGCCCCACGGCAGGCCCGTCTTCGGACGCTCCGAGCCCGGCGAGACATCACTCACATCGTGCGCCTCTCGAATCACCGAGGCGTCATTCGCCAACGACGCATCCGAGCGAGGCCCGGACGCACCCTCACCCCACGACAGACCCGCCTTCGGACGCTCCGAGCCCGGCGAGACCTCACTCACACCGTGAGCATCCCGAATCACCGAGGCGCCACTCGCCGCGGCCTCCTCCGCGCCCCACACGCCGCCAGCCGGCGCACCACTCGCCAGCGACTCACCCGAGCGCTGCGCGGTCGCATCCGCGCCCCACCCGCCGCCCGCCTCCCGAATCACCGAAGCGCCGCTCGCCACGGACGCGGAATCCCCCGTGTCCCGCACCGAGTGCGTCACGGCCTCGTTCGACCGCCACGGGGCCTCGTGCGCGGAGCCCGAAGCCGCCGCATCCGTTGCCGTCACGGGCAGCACCGTGGCCCCCGCGTGCACCCCACCCTCGTCGGGAACCACCGTGGGCCCCTCACCCGGGCGCGAAGGCGCTCCGACCGCTACCGCCTCCGCCGTCCGCAGCGGCTCCACCCGGTTCGCCGGTGCAGGCGACTCGGCGAGCACGGAGAGGAGGATTCGGGCCTGACGCTCGTAGCGCTCGGAGAGGAAGCGACGGACGTTGGGGGGGACCTCGGTGGCATCCCAGCGCGACAGCTCGGACAGGAGGAAGTGGACGTGAGCGAGCTCCGCGTCCAGCTCGGAACGAGGCCGCGAGGTCATCGCCGTGCCACAGAGTGCGCACTGGTGGAACTGACCCAGGCGCTCCTGTCGGCAATCAGGGCAGTACATGAAGCTCCCCCTCTACAACGGACATGCCACCCAGAATGCCTGGGATATCCAGGGCGTGGAAAGCCGCCCCCCACATTCCAGGTGCGTCGCCCGGGTGCCACCTGTGCAAGCAGGTGCACAACGGGTGCGCGCACTCCGACGCACCCGTCACGCCCTGGAGTCCCACTGGCCCCACCTCTCATTCCGTGGGACCGTCCCCGCGCATGAGCAACGACGAGCTGACCCTGCGTCCCATCCGACCCACGGATGATGCCGCCGTGGCGGGCGTCATCCGCACGGTGATGCCCGAGTTCGGAGCGGATGGCCCCGGCTTCGCCCTCCACGACCCCGAGGTCGACACCATGAGCGCCGCCTACGCGCGCCCCCGCCACGCGTACTTCGTGGTGGAGCGCGCGGGCCGCGTCATCGGAGGCGGCGGCATCGCCCCGCTCGATGGCGGAGACCCGGGCGTGTGCGAGCTGCGCAAGATGTACTTCCTCCCCGAGGCGCGTGGCCTGGGAGCGGGCGAGCGCATGCTGCGCCGCTGCCTCGACTTCGCGCGCGAGGCGGGCTTCCAGCGCTGCTACCTCGAGACCCTCGCCTCGATGACCCAGGCCCAGAAGCTCTACCGCCGCCTCGGCTTCGAGCCCCTCTGCGCGCCCATGGGCAGCACGGGCCACTTCGGCTGCGACCACTGGTACGCGATGGACCTCACGAAGCCCGCGAGCTGAAGCGCCCCCGTCCCCCTGCCCTGCCACCGGCCCGGACGACACTCCAGGCCGGACGTCCACCGTGTCCCCATCTTCTCGGGCAAGGAGGGGGACTGAATGGCGGACAGAGGACCGACGCCTCCCAGACACCGCAGGGCACCGTCACCGACGAGCGCGCGCACCGCGAGAGCACGACCCGAGGTCTCCGAGCCCGCGCCCCGTCCGGACAAGGTCCCCTTCGACATCGACGACGTGCTCGCGCGCGTGCGTCACACGGTCCGCGACTTCGCGGACGCGGCCATGTTCGCGCTGTCGGCCCGAGGCCACGACAGCCTCTTCGAGCAGCTCGTCGCCTGCATCCTCTCCATCCGGACCCTCGATGAGGTCAGCCTGCCCGCGGCGCTCCGGCTGCTCGAGCGCGCGTCCACACCCGAGGCCCTCGCGCGCCTGAGCCCCGCCACCCTCGACACGCTCATCCGCCCCGTCACCTTCCACGAGGCCAAGGCGCATCAACTCCACGCCATCGCCGTGCGCACGCGGGACGAATTCGCGGGCACGCTGCCCTGCGATGCCCAGGTGCTCCAGTCCTTCAAGGGCGTGGGCCCCAAGTGCGCGCACCTGGCGCTCGGCATCGCCTGCGGACACGAGGCCATCAGCGTGGACATCCACGTGCACCGCGTGACGAACCGCTGGGGCTATGTGAAGGCGCCCACGCCCGAGGCCACCATGGCCGCGCTCGAAGCCCAGCTCCCACGCAGGTACTGGGTGGAGCTCAACCGGCTGCTGGTGCCCTTCGGCAAGCACGTGTGCACGGGCTCGCGCCCCAAGTGCTCCACGTGCCCGGTGCTCAGCGCCTGCCGTCAGGTCGGCGTGACGAACCCGCGCTGACTATCGGTCGTGCCCCACCAGCTGCGTGGCCCGGCGAGCCAGGCGCCGCCACGGATTGGTGCGGCCGCCGTTCTCCAGCGAAATCTCCTTGGACACGCGCAGGTCCTTGGCCCAGCACCGCTCCATCTTCCGGACGAACTCCTTGTCATGGATGATGAGCGAGCCCTCGCCCAGCTTGTTGAGCGACAGCGAGTCCAGGTTCGTCGAGCCCACCACCGCGAGCCAGTCGTCCACAATCATGGTCTTCGCGTGCATCATCGACGGCTGGTACTCGTAGATGCGCACGCCCGCCTCGAGCAATCGCTCGTACGTGGAGCGCTGCGAGGCGCGGATGACCTTCACGTCATGCACGGGCCCCGGCCCCAGCACGCGAATCTCCACGCCCTGGCGACACTTCTCCTCCAGCTGCTCCAGGATTTCGTTGGGCGGTGAGAAGTACGCGTTGGCAATCCACAGGCGCTCACGCGCGGCGGCGATGACCATGCGCACCATCCGCTCCGCGTCGGTGATGCCCAGCTTGCCCGCGCTCTCCACGAAGCACGCCTCGGAGTCCCCCACCAGCATGGGCTCCGGGAAGGTGTCCGGGGGCAGCAGCCCACCGCCCGACTCCTGCCAGTAGCGCGAGAAGGAGAGCTGCATCTCGCGCGCGGCGGGCCCCTCGACGCGCACGCTGGTGTCGCGCCACTCCTCCGGCGACAGCCCATCTCCCTCCCAGACCTTCCAGAAGCCGAAGCCGCCCGTGTACGCGATTCTCCCGTCGATGATGACCAGCTTCTGGTGCGTGCGCCCCAACAGCCGCCCCATCACCTTGCCCGCGAGCAGCCGGTAGTAGTGCACCTCCACGCCCGCGGCCGAGAGCACCTTCTCCACCTTCTGGTCGAAGTCCTTGTCCCCGCTCAGCTCCTCGCTGCCCACCGGGTCCACCACCACGCGGCACGCCACCCCCGCGTGTGAGCGGTCCACCAGCGCGTCGATGATGCGGTCCGACACGTCGCAGGGCCGCCAGATGTAGACCAGGATGTGGACACTCTCCCGGGCCGCGCGGATGTCTTCCACCATGCGGTCGAACACCGCGCCGTTGTCCAGCAGCTCCAGGCGGTGCCCCGTCATCAGCGCCGCACCGGTGGATTGATAAAGAGAGAACGAGAAGCCCCGAGGCCCCGGAGGCAGCTCGAAGGGTCCCTTCATCTCGTGCTTGCCGCGCTCGCTCCCCGCATCGAAGCCGTGGGCGCCGGGCTGGGGAAGAATCTCCATCTCCGAGAGGTCCTGGGGCTCGTCCATGACGTGGCAAGCTAGGGACACTTCCCGGCCCTGGCATGCAGGGCCTGGCCGCCTGCCCGACAGGCAGGTGCTCTCTCCCATTGCCGCCCGGCACCGGGCTGGCCACACTGGGCCTCTTCCCTCGCTTGCTGGAGAGCCAACTGATGGTGGAAGAGATTCGTCCAACCGCGAAGGAGCTGCTGTCACTGCCGCGCCTGGCCCCCCTGGTCCCCATGCTCTACGTGGCGTGGACGGACGGTGAGCTGACGCCCGCGGAGATTCGGATGCTGGGCACCGCCGCGCGCGCCCAGCCCTGGTTGGACCTGCGCTCCAACACCGTGCTCGCCCGCTGGCTGGACCCGCTGATGCCGCCCAGCTCCAACGAGCTGGCCCTCGTGCGCGAGCACATCCGCGCCGCGGCGGAGCGCCTGAAGCTCAGCCCCCAGGAGAGCCTCTCCGAGCTGGGCGCGAAGCTGACGGAGCTCGTCGCGGACTCGAAGGAGCTGCCCTCGAGCATGCCGGAGCTGGTGCGCGCGCTGGCCTCGCTGGAGGCCGTGCTGGGCGTCTCAGGGCGCGAGGCCGTGCGCGCGCTGGTGCCGTCCGCCGCGCACGAGCCGCGCCGCATCGGCCCCACCGAGCCCACGTCCTTCGCCCCCGAGGCGCTGCGCGCGGTGCTGGACCGCAAGTACCCGGAGGTCCGCTCCCAGGTGCGCAAGTGGCTGGAGGACCCGACCTTCCGCTATCAGCGCACGCTCGACACGGACAAGCAGCGCGAGCAGGTCTTCGCCTGGCTCAAGCAGTTGGCGGACCAGGGCCTGGGCCGCATCGCCTTCCCGGAAGGCAACGAGGCCGGCGCGGACCTGGGCGCCTTCATCGCCGCGTTCGAGACGCTCGCGCTCTTCGACCTGAGCCTCGTGGTGAAGGCAGGGGTGCACTTCGGCCTGTTCGGCGCGAGCATCCTCTTCCTCGGCACGGAGAGGCACCACCGCGAGTACCTGCCCAAGGTCGCCACGCTGGAATTGCCCGGCTGCTTCGCCATGAGCGAGCTGGGCCACGGCTCCAACGTGCGCGACGTGGAGACGGTGGCGCGCTACGACGCGGAGGCCGGCAACTTCGTCGTGCACACCCCGTCCGAGGGCGCGCGCAAGGAGTGGATCGGCAACGCCGCGCGCCACGGCCGCATCACCACGGTGTTCGCGCAGCTGGAGGTCGGCGGCAAGGGCCTGGGCGTGCACGCGCTGCTGGTGCCGCTGCGCGACGAGCGCGGACAGGTGCTGCCCGGCGTGCGCATCGAGGACTGCGGCCGGAAGATGGGCCTCAACGGCGTGGACAACGGCCGCATCTGGTTCGACCACGTGCGGGTGCCCCGGGAGAACCTGCTGGACCGCTTCGGCCAGGTGACCGCCGAGGGCGAGTACACCAGCTCCATCTCCAGCGACGGGCGCAGGTTCTTCACCATGCTGGGCACGCTGGTGGCGGGCCGGGTGAGCGTGGCGTGCGCGTCCCTGAGCGCGGCCAAGAGCGGGCTGACCATCGCGGTGCGCTACGGGGACTTGCGCCGACAGTTCGGCCCGCCGGGCGCACCCGAGGTGCGGCTGCTCGACCACCAGACGCACCAGCTGCGGCTGCTCAAGCCGCTGGCGAAGACGTACGCGCTCGACTTCGCGCTGGAGCACCTGGTGGAGCGCTACGTGAAGCGCACCGAGGAGGACTCCATGGAGGTGGAGGCGCTGGCGGCGGGCCTCAAGGCGTATGCCTCGTGGAACTGCACCGCGGTGCTCCAGGAGGCGCGCGAGGCGTGCGGTGGCCAGGGCTACCTGGAGGCCAACCGGCTGTCGGCGCTGAAGGACGACACGGACATCTTCACCACGTTCGAGGGCGACAACACGGTGCTGATGCAGCTGGTCGCCAAGAGCCTGCTGACGGACTACCGCCAGCGCTTCGAGGACGACCGCGTGTACGCGGTGCTCAAGCTCATCGCGGACAAGGCCACGGCCATGGCGGACAGGAACCCCATCGCCGCGCGGAGGACCGGCAGCGAGCACCTGCGCGACGACGACTTCCAGCTGCGCTTCCTGCGCTACCGCGAGGAGGATTTGCTCGCCTCGGTGGCGCGGCGCATCCGCAAGCGGCTGACGGCGGGCGTGGAGGCCTTCGCCGCCTTCAACCAGGTCCAGGCGCACCTGGTCGCCCTGGCGCACGCGCACGTCGAGCGCGTGGTGCTCGAGCAGTTCATCCACGGGGTGACCATGGTCCAGGACCCGGGCCTCAAGGTGGTGCTCGGGCGGCTGTGCGACCTCTACGGCCTGTCCTGCCTGGAGGCCGCGAGCGGCTGGTTCCAGGAGAACAACCTCATGGAGGGCGGCAAGGCGCTGGCCATCCGCAAGGAGGTCGTGAAGCTGTGCACGGAGCTCCGGCCGGACGCTGTGGCGCTGGTGGATGCCTTCGGCATTCCGGACACGTGCATCGCCGCGCCCATCGGACTGGGGCATTTGTCCGCCTGACGTTTGACTTCACGGTCCGGGACGTGTGGCATTGCGGTGATGCTCGGCCTCGCGCGGGTCGAGCATGACCGCATCCCAGGACTGGAGCAGGCATTGGACACGACTCGCCAAGATGTGCGTCAGGCCCTCCGCAAGCTCATCCAGAACCCGGCCTTCACCCTCATCTGTGTGCTGACATTGGCGCTCGGCCTGGGCGCCAACACCGCCATCTTCAGCGTGGTGAACGCGGTCCTGCTGCGCCCCTTCGCCATGGCGGACATCGACCAGCTCGTCCATGTGCAGCACACGCCCAGGCGAGGCGGCACGCTGCCCTCCTCCGCGCTCGACTTCCGCGACATCCAATCCCAGAACCACTCCTTCTCGGGCCTCGCCGCCGTCAGCTCCACCGACATCAGCCTGACGGGCCCGGAGGGCGAACCCGAGCGCGTGCTGGGCGCGCGCATCACCGCGGACTTCTTCCGCGTCCTGGGCGTGCAGCCCCTGCTCGGCCGGGGCCTGCTTCCCGACGAGGACCAGCCCGGAAAGAGCCAGGTGGTGGTGCTGGGCCACACCCTCTGGCAGCGGCGCTTCGCGGGGGACCCCCAGGTCGTCGGTCGCACCATCACCCTGGAGGGCACGCCGCACACCGTCATCGGCGTGGCGCGCCGCGAGTTCGACTTCCCCAACAAGGCGCAGCTCTGGGCCCCCGTCACCTGGGAGGGGGACCTCATCAACCCGGAGAATCGCGGCTCGCATTGGCTGAATGTCTATGGGCGGCTCAAGCCCGGCATGACGCTGGAGCAGGCCAGCCAGGACGTGAGCGCCATCGCCCGGGAGCTCGAGCAGCAGCACCCCAAGTCCAACACCGACCTGGGCCTGCGCCTCATCCCCTTGCGAGAGGAGCTGGTCGGCCAGGTCCAGCCCGCGCTGCTGGTCCTGATAGGCGCGGTGGGCATGGTGCTGCTCATCACCTGCGCCAACCTGGCCAACCTGCTGCTGGCGCGCGGCGTCAGCCGCGAGGGTGAGATTTCCGTGCGGCTGGCCCTGGGCGCGGGCCGGGGTCGCATCATCCGGCAGCTGCTCACGGAGAGCGTCGTGCTGGCGCTCGTCGGCGCGGCGGCGGGAGTGATGCTGGCCCGGTGGGGACTGGACCTGCTCGTCGGCATGGGCCCGGGGGACATCCCCCGGTTGGAAGAGGTCGCCATCGACGGGCCGGTGCTCGCGTTCACCACCGCGCTCGCGCTGCTGGTCGCGCTGCTCTTCGGTCTGATTCCGGCCCTGCAGGGCTCCAACGTCGGCCTGGACCGGGCGCTGCGCGAGAGCGGCGCGGGCGCCGGGGGGAGCCTCCGGGGGCGCCACGCGCGCGCGGGCCTGGTCGTCGCCGAGACGGCGCTGGCGGTGGTGCTGCTGGTGAGCGCCGGGCTGCTCCTCAAGAGCTTCCTCAAGCTCCAGCAGGTGGACCCGGGCTTCAAGACGGACCGCGTCCTCACCCTGGACCTGGCGCTGCCGGAGAGCCGCTATCCCTGGGGGAGTCCGGCGGTGCAGTCCTTCTACGACACCCTGCTGGAGCGGGTGCGCCACCTGCCCGGCGTCCAGCACGCGGGGCTGGCCATCCACCTGCCGCTGACGGGGAGCGCCATGGCGTCGCCCCTGCAGGACCTGGCCCGCCCGCCGCCCGTCCCCGGCCAGGAGGCCATCGTCAACGTGCGCCTGGTCACCGAGGGCTACCTGGAGACGCTGCGCATCCCCGTGCACCGGGGCCGCGCGCTGACGAGCCAGGATGGCGCCGTCGAGGGCACGCGCGCGGTGCTCATCAACGAGGAGGCCGCGCGCAGGCTGTGGCCCGGAGAGGACCCGCTCGGGCGCCGGGTGGAGCTGGGCGTGGACTTCGGCAACGGGCGCTTCGGCGGTGAAATCGTGGGCGTGGTGGGCAACGTCCTCCACGGGGGCATCAAGCACCGGCCCTCCTCGGAGGTCTACGTCCCGTTCGCCCAGGCGCGCGCCAACGCCATGAAGCTCACGGTGCTCACCGACTCGGAGCCGCTCGCGCTGGCGGCCCTGGTGCGCCGCGAGGTCCAGGGGCTCGACAAGGATTTGCCGGTCGCCAACGTGCGCACCATGGACAGCGTCCTGGCCCAGTCCGTGGCCCAGCCGCGCTTCTACATGGTGCTCGTCGCCAGCTTCTCCCTGCTGGCCCTGGCGCTCGCGACGCTCGGCATCTACGGCGTCGTCGCGCACTCGGTGAGCCACCGCACGCGCGAATTCGGCATCCGCATGGCGCTCGGCGCCGGCCGGCTCGACGTCGTCCGGCTCGTGGTGCGCCAGTACCTGCGCCTGGCCGGCTTCGGGCTGCTGCTCGGCACCGTGCTGGCCTTCGTGGCGAGCCAGCTGCTGCGCAACATGCTCTTCGGCGTCGAGCGCACCGACGTCCTCACCTACGTCGCGGTGGCCACCACGCTCGGGCTGGTGGCGCTGCTGGCGAGCCTCGTGCCCGCCTGGCGCGCCACCCGCCTGGACCCCGTGGTCGCGCTGCGCAGCGAGTAGCCCTCAGCCGGCCAGCGCCTGGGGGCGCTCCATCTGGGCCCGGACCAGCTGCTCGTAGACGCCGTGCCCCGCGAGCAGCTCCTCGTGGGTCCCACGCTCCACCACGCGCCCCTCGTCCATCACGAAGATGACGTCCGCGCGGCGCACCGTGCTCAGCCGGTGGGCGATGACGATGCGCGTGCAGTCCAGCGTGGCGATGGCCTGCTGGACCTGCTGCTCCGTCACCGCGTCCAGCGCGCTCGTCGCCTCGTCGAGCAGCAGCACCGAGGGCTGACGCACCAGGGCCCGGGCCAGCGCCAGGCGCTGACGCTGCCCGCCCGACAGTGACTGCCCCCGGTCCGCCACCGGCGTGTCGTACTGCATGGGCATGGCCATGATGTCGTCGTGAATCTGCGCCAGGCGCGCGGCCTCCGTGACGCGCTCCAGGGACACCTCCGGGTTGCCCACCGCGATGATGTCGCGCAGCGTGCTGCCCAGCAGCGACAGGTCCTGCAGCACGATGCCCATCTGCCGCCGGACGTCATGCAGGTCCAGCCGCGCCAGGTCCATGTCGTCGTAGGCGACCTGTCCCTCGGTGGGCAGGTAGAGCCCCAGCATGAGGTTGGCCAGGGTGCTCTTGCCGGAGCCGGAGCGCCCGACGATGGCGACGAGCTGCCCCTTGTCGATGCGCAGCGAGACGTCCTGCACCACCAGCGGGGACGTGGGGTGGTAGCGGAAGGACACCGCCTTCAGCTCGATGTTCCCCTCGAGCTTCCGGCTCGCGCCCAGGCTCTGCCGGTCGCGCTCGGGCGGGGTGTCCATCACGTCGTTGATGCGCTCCAGGTAGCTGCCCAGGTACTGCAGCTGTCCGCCCGTGGCGACGAGCGCCGAGAGCGACGCCAGCAGCGTCACCGACAGCGCGCTCAGGCTGAGCATCCCGCCCAGGGACAGGTGGCCCTCCATCACCTGGTAGGCGCCGACACAGAGCACGACCAGCGGCGAGGCCATCCGCAAGGAGGCGTTCAACGAGTCCAGCCAGGCGCCCAGCCGCCCCCGCTCGAGCGCGACGTTGAGCAGGTCCACGTAGAAGCCGGAGTAGTGCTGCACGGCGTCCTGCTCGACGCCGAACGCCTTGAGCGTCTGCATCCCCGACAGCATCCCAATCTGGTAGTCCTGGTTCTTCGCATCCAGCTCCAGGTAGCGCGACATCAGGCTCTTCATCCAGCGGCGCCCCGCCAGCAGGACCACCAGCTGCGCCAGGCCCAGGCCGACGACCAGCACGCCCAGCCGGACGTCCGCCACCAGCAGCACGCCCAGGTTGAGCAGGACCAGCGAGCCGTCCAGCAGGCCCGACACCGCGGCGCTGGAGAGGATGTCGCGCACCCGCGTCTGGATGTTGAGCCGCATCACCAGGTCGCCCACCGGGCGCAGCTGGAAGAAGGGGTAGGCCAGGCTGACCAGGTGCTCGAGGAACCCGAGCGTCACGGCCGAGTCGATGCGCGAGTGCAGCTCCAGCAGCAGCTGGGAGCGCACCAGGGACGCGAGGAACTGGAACAGCAGCAGCGTGCCCATCAACGCCGCGAGCACCCCGAGCAGCCCGTAGTCCGCCCGGGGCACCACCCGGTCCACCACCATCCCCGTCAACAGGGGCAGCCCCAGGGCGAACAGCTGCAGCGAGCCCGACAGCACGACGATGCGGCTGAGCGTCCCCGACTCGCGCAGGAGCGGCCAGAGGTAGCGCCACGTCCCGCGCCGCGTCGAGCCGGGCGTGAAGTCGTCGGCGGGCTCGAGCAGCAGCGCCACGCCGGTGAAGCACTGGCTGAACTGCTCCATCGTCACGACCCGGCGGCCCTGCTCCGGGTCGACGATGGCCACGCCGCCGGGCACCTGCCGCTCCAGCACGACGTAGTGCGAGAAGCGCCAGTGCAGGATGGTGCCCGGCGGCAGGAAGGGCAGCCGGTCCAGGTCGATGGAGACGCCGCGTCCGCGCAACCCCAACCGGCGCGCCGAGTCGAGGAGGGCCCGGGCGCTGGTGCCGTCGCGCGCCACGCCCGTCGCCGTGCGGACCTCCTCCAGGCTCATCGCCCGCCCGTGGTAGCCCAGCACCATGGCCAGACACGCCGCGCCGCAGTCGGCCACGGTCATCTGGCGCACCTCCGGGATGCGCCGGCGCAAGGGGCCCGTGCGGACGCGCCGGAAGGCGGGAAAGCGCTCCAGCAGCCCTGGCTTCTTCTGCGTCGACATCTACAACCGTCCTCTCAAGCCGGGCAGCAGTTGCATCAAGAGACGCTCGGAGCGCACGCGAACCTGCGCGCGCGCGGGCATCCCGTCGACATAGCCGAAGGACAACCCCTGGCTCTCGAAGGTGGGCCCCGGCAGGCGCGCCGTCACCAGGACCACCGCCTCCGCCGTCCCCTGCCGCCCCTCCAGCTCCGCGCCCAGGTAGCGCTTGAGCTCGCCGGGGGCGATGAGCTGGTCCCCCACGGAGACGATGACCAGGTCCTGATAGGAGCGCTCGAAGCCCTCGAGCTCGGCGCGCAGCGCCATCCCCGGCCGCAAGAGCGGCTGGAACCGGCCCGGCAGGAAGACGTTGAGCGTCATCGACGCCTCCCGCGCCGTCAGGGAGAGCACCCGCTGCCCCGGCGCGAGCTGCTGCCCCGGCCGCGCGTCCACGTCCCTCACCACGCCCTCGAAGGGCGCGGTCAGCTCCCGCTGGGACACGGACTGCTCGGTTGAGGCGGGCGCGTGCACCAGGCCGACCAGGGGCTGGCCCGCGAGGACCTTCTGCCCGGGCTGCACGCGCACGTGCGCCACCACGCCCGACGTGGGGCTCACCAGGGGCGTCAGCTCCGTCACCCGGACCAGCGCGGGCCCGGAGGCATACTCATCCACGCGGCCCAGCACACCGAACACCAGGAGCGACGCCAGCGCCGCCATCAGGACCCAGTACGCGCGGTGCACCCACGTCGGCGCGATGCGCAGCACGTCGCCGCGCCCCTTCGGGCCCTCCCGATGGTGCTCCATCGCCTCGCGTCTGAAGATGGATGCCTTGCGCTGCACGGCGAGCTCCTGTCCCCGAACGGGCAGCGCCTCCGCGCCCCCGACACGCGAGCCATCATAGACACAGTCGAGACATGGGGTCGAAGCCAGACCGTCCGCGTCATCCAGACATCTCCTCCCGAGACATGTCTGACTCACCTGACGCATGCCGCGTCGCAGCTAAGTACAACCCCTCAGTCAACGCCGACGCGCGGGTCCTCCCGCACTCCAATCACTCACCATCCAGCCCTTGCATCACGGAATTATCCAGCCCGACAACACAAGACAGATACACAATGACCCATTGTCGAGACTTTCTCGCAGTGGATAATAAACACGCTCGCCGTGAAGGCATCACATCGCCCTCACTGGCGCGCACCGCAGCATCCAACCCAACAGCAAGAGGAGCACCATGAAGGACACCATCGTCAGCAGCGAGCAGTCGACCGACAACTGGGTTCAGGAGTCTCAGCTCTCCCCGGACGACCTGGACGCCGTCATCGGCGGCCTGGTCTCCAACGTGGGCGTTGGCACGTGCGGCAGCACGTACATCTCCTGCGGCAGCACGTACACCGCGCCGGAGCAGCCCGCGCCGACGCAGCCCGTGCCGACCGGCCCCGTCGCCACGTAGGCCCCAGCCGCCCCGCGTCATCTCGCGGTGGTCCGCCGTGGCGATGAGCCATTGAGCTGACCTCGTGGGAGTCCGCGAACACCCATCGCTGGCTCCCACGCCCTTTGACTGTCTTCAACCCAGGACATCCCTAAAACAATACACCCCCCATTGCCTCGCACCCCAAAGAATGGATTAATGCTTGCGCCTGCCAAGAACTCCAACCTGCCTGACCTGACTCATCTCTCGAGCCAGGTCTCGCCTCGCGTCGGAGCCCCGGCATGCACCGCAGCACCCAAACCCAAGCACAAGAGGTGCATCATGAAGGACACCATTGTCAGCAGTGGGCAGGTGACGGAGTCGTGGATCCAGGAGTCCCAGCTGTCGCCGGACGACCTCGACGTCGTCATCGGTGGCCTGGCCTCCCGGGATGCCGTTGGCACGTGCGGTGGCACCTACGTGTCGTGCGGCAGCACGTACACGGCGCCCGAGCAGCCTCAGCAGCCCGGTACCGGCACCAAGGGCTGAGCGGTTCCGCACCCTCTCGTCACCCCCAACCCAAGCACACGAGGTGCAATGATGAAGGACACCATCCGCAGTGAGCAGGTGACCGAGTCGTGGGTTCAGGAGTCCCAGCTGTCCCCGGATGACCTGGACGCGGTCATCGGAGGCCTGGTCTCCAGCGCGGGCGCTGGCACGTGCGGCAGTACGTACGTGTCCTGCGAAAGCACGTACACGGCGCCGCAGAACCCCGACACCGGCGGCGGCGGCGTCATCGTCCGCAACCCCTGAGCCCGCGACGGCTCACCGAAGTGGTCAGACATGGCGATGAGCCATGGAGCTGATTGCGCGGGAGCCCACGAGGAGCCAGTCGCGGGCTCCCGCGTTCGGTGCCGTTGTCCCTCCACTCCGTCCGCGCTCCCGGGCGCGGCGCCAAGCCTCACGGACGTGACGAATGGGTATGGATGACTCGGAGAAGCTCGCGTCCATCGAGGGCGCGCTGGCCAGCAACGTCCCGTTCGGGGATTGGCGTTACATCGACGACTGCACCTGGACCCGCTATCAGCGGCGGGCGGAGCTGCTCGCCGAGCGGCTGCCCCAGACGGCCCCGCTGGCCTCGGCCATGAGGCAGGCCACCCCCGAGGCCCGCTTCCGCGTCGTGGGGGACCCCGTGTTCCGCGCCACGCTCAATGACACGCTCGGGGAGCTGCAGCTCGGACAGACCCCGCCTTCCCTTTCGCGCTCCCAGCACATCCTCGAGCAGGCCACGCGACTGCTGGGCGAGCCCGCCCCCGCCTCGCCGCTCTCCCTCGGCGCGCGCCAGGTGCACCGCATCGGAACGCAACTCCACCACGGCTGGGTCTGGTGCGACGAGCGCGAGGAGGACGCCTGGGGCCAGGGGTTCCGCGACCTCTTCGAGCGCGAGGGCTCCTCCTCCGCGCTGCGCACGCCCCACGCCAACGCGACCGCCACCCTCTCCTCCGCGGTGAGCATCCTGGAGGAGCTCTTGCCGCGCGTCACCCGCAGCGCGCTCGACCACACCCACCTCATCGCCGTGACGGACGTCCTCGACCGGACGCAATGGCAGAACAGGGAGCGCGCGTTCCCCTACGGCTCCTTCACCACCCGCATCATCCCGGGGACCGTCTTCCTCGCCATGGGGGTCCTCGGAAACCCATACAAGGCCGCCGAGCACCTGCTCCACGAGGCGCTCCACCTCAAGTGGTATGACTTCCAGCACTCGCACGCCGTCTTCCGCAAGGACTACCAGGCGGAGCAGTCCGTCCGGATTCGCGCGCTCTGGAACCGCCCCCTGCCGGACAACACGAACGAGTGGCCGGTGTGCCGCTCCATCGCGGCGATGCATGTCTATGTCCACCTGGCGCTCTACTTCGAGCTGCTCGAGCGCGGCCTCCCGGAGCTCGAGGCGAGGTACGGCCCCCTGTGGGGCTATGACCCGTCCCTGCTGAAGCACGAGGCGTTCGAGCGGGCGCGCTATCTGGGCCTCGCGGTGCGACGCTCCGGCGAGGGCGAGCTGCGCGTCGCCGGCCAGCGCATGGTGGCCTGGCTGTTGGAGATGCTCGAGCAGCTGGGCGCGGGCCCGGAGCCCGAGGACAACGGCGTGCACCTGCTGCTCGACCTGTACACGCGTGAGAGCGCGGGGTTCCGGCTGGGCGCCGCCTCCGCCATCGCGGCGCCGGACTGGGAGCGGACCCGGCGCGAGCGGCTGGCGGCCCTGCTGACCCGGGAGCTCGACACGGCCCGCCAGCTCGCCGCCAGCCTGGGGGACTCCGGATGGCGCCCCCAAGGTCCCGATGCGCCCACCGACGAGTCGCTGCAGCGGCTCGTCCAGGCCAGTGAGCAGGAGCTCACCCGCGCCTTCCAGGGTACGCGCCAGGCCGTCTCGCAGCTGCTGCGGAGCGTGCGGGCCGCGAGCTTCCGGGACTCACGCGAGCCCGGCACCCATCAGCCCCTGAGCGAGCTGGTGCGTCGGATGGTGGAGTCCTCCAGCCTGGAGCTCCACGCCCTGACGCGCAGCCAGCCCCTCGCGGAGCGCGCGCATTCCTGAAGTCCTTCCACACACGAGGGTCGCACCCCCAAGACGCAGCGAGGCATGCACATGAGCACGACGGCATTGGACCCGAACAGTCTGGAGAAGGTGGAGCAGTCCCTGGCCTTGATGCGCCCCTTCGGCGATGGGGACTACATCGACGCGCGCACCCGCGAGCGCTACGAGCAGCGGCTGGGCATGCTCGCCCCGACGGTGCCGGAGGCCCGGGCCTTCCTCGACGCGCTGAAGCAGTCCGACGGCCTGACGGCCTACCGCATCATCGGAGACCCGGTGGTGCGCGACGCGGTCCACACGCTGCTGGGCCACTTCACGCTCCACATGCCCCAGCACGACGTCGAGGACTGCCTGGAGGTCCTGCGCGTGAGCACGGACCACCTGACGCGCCGCACGGGCGCCTCGCCGCTGTCCCTGGCGAGCGGGCGGCTGGAGCGGCTGGGCGACAAGCCCCACCACGGGTGGATATGGATGGAGGAGCGCCAGGACGACGTCTTCGGGCGGCGCTTCAAGAAGATGTACCGCGAGCACCTGCCGCGCATCACCACGCTGACGCCCGACGCGAAGCAGCTGGAGAACCTCCGGCTGGGCACCCAGCTGCTGGAGGAGCTGCTGCCCGAGCTGTCCCGGAGCGCGCTGACCCACACCCACCTCGTGGTGATTTCGGACATCTACTCGTCCGTGCCGCAGCCCCCGGGTGAGTCCGGAATCTTCACGTCCGTGACGAACCCCCACGTCCTGGGGACCATCTTCCTGGCGCCGCACCTGCTGCGAAACCCCTGGATTGCCGCCGAGTACCTGCTCCACGAATCGCTGCACCAGAAGTTCCTGGACCTGGAGCACACGCACTCGATGCTCCGGCGCGGCTACAAGGCCTCCGAGTCCCCGGTCATCATCCCGCCCTGGCACCGCGCCCGCACGACGGGGCCCGACCGCTGGGAGGTCAACCGCTCCATCAGCGTGACGCACGTCTACACCGCGCTCGCGCTGTTCTTCAGCCGCGTCCACCTGAACCTGGAGCGCCTGCAGGAGCGCTACGGCCCCATCCAGGTGGATGTCCCGCTCTCCATCCGGCAGTCCTTCGACCGCGCCACGTACCTGGGCGAGAAGCTGCAAGGGGCCGAGGACGAGCTGGGGCTGGCCGGGCAGCGGTTCCTGGGCTGGCTGAACCAGACGCTGAAGCTCTTCGACCCGGCGCCGCCCCCGCCCGGCGCCTACGTGCACCTGCTGCTCGACCTCTATGACCGCGAGGCCCAGGACATCGCGGCGCGGCTGACGCGCGCCAGCGACGAGGACCTGTCGCGGGAGCTTGGCGGGGCGCTGGCCGTGCCGGAGCTCACGCACGTGCCCAAAATCGTCGAGCACCTCGTCGACGCGGAGGTCCGCACGGCGCGCGATGCCCTGGGGGTGCTCGGCGTCGAGGTGCCCACCCGGCTCGAGGTCCCCGCCGCGGAGCTGGGCGACTCCCCGGGCGGGCGGGAGGTGATGGCGGAGCGCTTCAAGCGCACGCGGATGAACATCTCCCAGGCCCTGCGCAAGGCCTCCTGGACCACCTACCAGCAGACCACCGCGGACGCGCTGGTCCGGGACATGGTGATGACGTCGGGGCAGCGGCTGAACATGATCATCAAGCACCTCAACCCGAACACCTTCCTCTGAAGCACCCGCCCCGGGAGGGGTGCCAGCCGCATGCGGACGCGTCGCTTCGGAGTCACGAACCTGTCCATGAGCGCCCTGGGGTTCGGGGCGCTGCACCTGTCGCTGGAGGGCCGCCCCTCCCGCGAGGACTCCATCGCCCTGCTCCACCGGGCCCTGGAGCTGGGCGTCACCCTCTTCGACACCGCGGACTCCTATTGCCGGGATGACTCCGACGCCCACCACAACGAGCGGCTCCTCCACGAGGCGCTCTCGACCTATCCAGGCGACACGTCGGGCGTCATCGTCGCCACCAAGGGCGGCATGGTGCGTCCGGGCGGCGACTGGGTGGTCCTCTGCGAGCCGGACCATCTGCGAAGGACGCTGCGCGAGAGCTTCGAGGCGCTCGGGGGCAAGCGGCCCATCGAGCTGTGGCAGTTGCACGCGGTGGACCCGCGCTACAGCCTGGAGTCGTGCCTCGCCGTGGCGCGCGAGGCGCAGGAGGCCGGGCTCGTGCGCCACATCGGCCTGTCGAACGTCTCGCTCGAGCAACTGCAGCGGGCCCGCCGGCTGGCGCCCATCGTCTCCGTGCAGAACGAGTACAACCCCTGGCAGCGAAGCTCGGAGTTCACGGGCGTGCTGGCCTGCTGCCAGAGCGAGGGCCTGGCGTTCCTCCCCTGGAGTCCCCTGGGGGGACCGCGTCGCATCGCCGAGCTCGGCGCCATCCCCCGCGTCCAGGAGCTGGCCCGGGCGCGCGGGGTGTCGGTCCCCCAGCTGGTCCTCGCCTGGATGATGGCCAAGGCCTCCTGCGTGGTCCCCATCCCGGGCGCCCGCCGGCGCGCCACGCTCGAGGACTCGCTGGCCTCCGCGGAGCTGAAGCTCACCCCCGAGGAGGTGCGGGACATCGACCGCTCCGCGCCGCATCGCCGCCGGGAGCTGTGACGCCCGCTGAACACTCACGGGCCCTGGGGGGCTGACGCGCCGGGCGAGGCTGCCCAGCTTCCCGGGCCATGAAAACCACGACGACGCTGTGGCTCTGCGTTCTCGGCCTGCTGTCCGCGTGTGCGTCCGTGTCTCCGGTGGAGCGCGCCGCGCAGCAGGAGGAGCAGAACCGTCAACGGGCCCGGCTACTCACCGAGGAGCTCTACAACCTGCGCAAGCTGGACCGCGTCCCGGAGCTGTTCGCCGAGGACTACGTGGACCACTCGCAGGACGCGCCCAAAAACGTGGTGGGGCCGGCCCTGGTGCTCCAGCAGGCCGAGGCCACGTTCGAGACGTTCCCCGACCTGCGCTTCGACATCCTCCACGTGGTGGCGGACCAGGACCTGGTGCTGGTGCACTGGAAGGCCGCGGGCACGGACCCGCTGAACCTGGACGACGCGGGCAGGCCCCGGCCGCTCGCGCTCAACGGGCACTCGCTGTACCGGATGCGCGACGGCAAGGTGGTGGAGTCGTGGGACATCTCCGACCGCCTCTCACCGCTGCTCCAGCGCGGCTACCGCGTCGTCCCGCCCCAGCCGTAGCGAGGCGGGAGACCCACGACAGCTCACTGAAGGACGGCGGGCGCCTGGAAGACCTCGCCGTCGCGGCCCTCGACGCGGAGGCTCGCGCCCTCGGAGGGGCTCACGCGCAGCTCCACGCGCGGCTGGCCCCGGCGGTCCACCAGCAGCAGGCCCGGGGAGCCGTGCTCGTCCGCGCCGAGAATCGCGCGGGGACGGCCATCCGAGTCCGCGAGCTCCAGGCGCGAGGAGCCGTCCACCTGGAGGCCCACGGCGAACAGGTCCACGCCCCCGGGCTTGGACAGGGTGAGGCGCGGGGCCTCGTCCGAGTAGACGGTGAGCTCGGCGAGCGACTCGCCCTCTGCGGTGGAGAAGCGCAGCCGGGGTGCGCCGTCCTGGGCCACGCCGAGGAGCGCGCGCGGACGTCCCGCCTGGTCATGCAGCACCAGCCCCGTGGTGCCGGCGTCATCCAATCCGAGCGACGCGCGCCGCTGCCCCTGCGCGTCGTTGAGCACCAGACGCGACGCCACCAGCTCTCCGCCGCCCAGCGTCGGTGAGGGCTTCAGCGCGGCCACGCCCAATCCGAGCCCCGCCACCGCGAGCGCCGAGAAGGTCAGTCCCTGCAGCCGCCGGCAGCGGCGCTCCAGTCGCTCCAGCCGAGCATCCAGCGAATCCATCTTCGTGCCTCCCGTCGGAGCGCTCCACGCGTCTGACGCACCGCACGTTAGCGGAAGGCCGACCGGGCCGCGCGCGGTCCCCCACCATGACGAGAACGAGGGCCCCCACTCCTGAGCGCTGACCACGCCCGATGCTCCCGGAATGTCGCCCCAACCGGACCTGGCCCCAGTCGCGATGTGGCGGTGCCCGTCCGCAAGAGCGCTCCACCCACTGCCTGATTCAAGACACGTGTCGGGTGACACGTGACACACCGCGGCTCAAGTTGATGAGGCACGGGGGGCTGACACAGCGCCGTGACCGACGCGAGAATGCGGACATGAGACAGCTCGACCAGGAGCGGCTGTTGGGGGCGTACCGGGCAACACGCTACGTCATCCGTCCTCATGCCTCCACCGGAGGCGTGGAGCAGGTGCTGCGAGTGGGCCGGCTCCATCCCGCGCTCGACGCGGAGCTGACCGCGCGCGGCCACCGCGAGTGGGCGTTCCTCACCGCGTGGAATCCGGGCTCGCGGCCTCGCGGCAAGGATGAAAACCAGCGAGCGCAGGAACGCCTGATCTCCCAGCTGGTCGCGGGCGGCTTCGTCATCGCCCCCGCCATCGGCGAGGCCGAGGACGGGAGCTGGTCCGAGCAGAGCCTCTTCGTCCCGGGGCTGCCTCGCTCGGAGGCGGAGCGCTTCGGTCGCGCCCATGGGCAGGTGGCCATCCTGGTGGGTCGCACCGGCGGCCCCGCGGAGCTGCTGCTGTGCGGCAGCGAAGCATCGCCGCCCGTTCCTTGAAACAGGACGACAGTCGCAACCCCGTGTCGAGACGAAGTCGAGCCATCGTCCACGAAACAGAGTAGGTTTCCCCTCTCTGCTCGTCGGAGTTCCATCGATGCCTCAAGCCACACCGCGCTCGCCACTTCCGGGAGCGCGCCCCAGCGCATTCCTGCTCGCCGGAGCGTTCGTCACCGGCATGTTCCTCTTCGTCCATGGCGGCTGCGGAGGAGGCGAAGATGACGATTGCCGGAACGCCACCGACTGCCGCTACGACAACGGCGCACCGGCCGAGGGCAAGGAGTGGGTCTGCGAGGAAAAGCGCTGCGTGCAGCACCCCGCCCAGCAACCGCTCCCGGATGCGGGCACGGACGCGGGGACGACGGACGCGGGGACGCCCGACGCGGGGGCTCCCGACTCGGGAACTCCCGACGCGGGGAGGCCTGATTCGGGAACGCCCGACGCGGGGAGGCCCGATTCGGGAACGCCCGACTCGGGCCCCTCCACGGTGAGCGTGCAAATCCTCGCGTTCAACGACTTCCACGGGCAGCTCGAGGCGCCCTCGGGCCAGATTCTGGCGGGCGTGGCCCCCGACGGTGGACCGATGCGGGTGAACGCGGGCGGCGTGACGTACTTCGCCCGTCACATCGCGGCCCTGCGGGCCACCAATCCGAACACGGTGGTGGTGGCGGCAGGAGACCTCATCGGCGCGTCCCCGATGCTGTCGGGGCTCTTCCACGACGAGCCCACCATCGAGGCGATGAACCTCATCGGCCTGGACCTGGTCGCCGTGGGCAACCACGAGTTCGACGAGGGCAGCACGGAGCTGTTGCGCATGCAGTCGGGCGGCTGCCACCCGGTGGATGGCTGCATGGACGGGGATGGCTTCGCGGGCGCGAAGTTCAAGTTCCTGGCGGCCAACGTGGCCACGGACGTGGACCGCACGCTGTTCCCCCGCTACGACATCCGCGAGTTCGAGGGCGTGAAGGTCGCCTTCATCGGCATGACGCTGGAGGCCACGCCGGGAAGCGTCATTCCCTCGGGCGTGGAGGGGCTCACCTTCAAGGACGAAGTGCAGACGGTGAACGCGCTGGTGCCCCAGCTGCGGCAGCAGGGCATCGAAGCCATCATCGTGGTGGTGCACCAGGGCGGAATCGCGACCCCGGGCTCCCTGGTGAACGAATGCAAGGGCGCGGGTGCGGACGGCCTCATCTCAGGTGCCATCGTGGGCCTCGTCAAGGGGCTCAACGACGCGGTGGATGTCGTCGTCAGCGGCCACACGCATCAGGCCTACAACTGCGTCATCGATGGCAAGGTCGTCACGAGCGCCTCGTCGATGGGGCAGCTCGTCACGGACATCGACCTGACGTTGAGCAAGGCGACGGGCGACGTCGTGGCGGCGCGAGCGAACAACGTCATCGTCACGCGCGACGTGCAGGAGGTCGGCGCGGTGAAGGAGCTGGTGACGAAGTACCAGGAGCTCGTCACGCCCCTGGCCAACCGGGTCATCGGCTGGGTGGCGCAGACGCTCAGGAACCAGTCGGACTCCTTGGGTCAGTCCGCCCTGGGCCTCGTCATCGCGGACTCGCAGTTGGAGGCGACGAAGCCCGCGAACCTGGGTGGGGCGCAGGTGGCCTTCATGAACCCGGGCGGCGTGCGCGCGAGCATCGACCAGGGCGAGGTCACCTACGGCGAGGCCTTCTCCACACAGCCCTTCAACAACAGCCTCATCACCATGACGCTGACGGGCGCGCAAATCGAGGAGGTGTTGGAGCTCCAGTGGCGGCCGTCGGGAGCCACCCTCATGCTGCTCCCGTCGGCGGGCTTCACCTATGCGTTCAGCGCGTCGGCACCCGCCGGAAACCGCGTCGACCCGGCGTCCATCCGGCTCAACGGCGTGACGGTGGACCCGGCGGCGAACTACCGCGTCACCGCGAACAACTACATCGCGAGTGGGAGTGATGGCTTTTCGGTGTTCACCGAGGGGACGAACCGGCTGACTGGCGCCATGGACATCGACGCGATGGAGGCCTACCTGAAGGCGCGCAGCAGCGCGGCGAACCCGCTCCCCGCCCCGGCGCTCAATCGCGTCACCCGGCTGCCGTAGCGTCGCTTCGGGGGACGGGGCCGTGTCCCTGTCCCCCGCGCGCTTGCGTGAGCCACGGCCGCGTGACGCGCCACGAGCGGCCTCCAGGAAGACGCGCCAGGGTGCGCGGGGCGGAGTAGGTTCCCGCCCCGGTCCTGTCCCTCGGGAGCCCCTCGCCATGTCACGGTCCACCTCGCGCCTGGGCGCGCTCCCTGGAGTCTTCCTCCTCGCCGGAGCCTTCCTCGCTGGCGTCCTCATCTTCGCCCACGGCGGACGCGGAGCAGACGCGTGCACGGACGCCCTCGACTGCCGCAAGTCGAAGGGCCCACCGGTCCCGGGCCATGAGTGGGCCTGCGTCGACGCCTCGTGCGTCCAGCGTCCAGCCCAGCCGCCCACGGTGGACGCGGGCTCCGAGACGGTGAGCGTGCAGGTGCTGGCGTTCAACGACTTCCACGGGCAGCTCGAGCCGCCCGGGGGCAGCAACGGACAGATTCAGACGGGCATGGACGCCGACGGCGGTCCGGTGCGCGTGAGCGCGGGCGGCGCGTCGTACTTCGCCCGTCACATCGCGGCCCTGCGGGCCACCAACCCCAACACGGTGGTGGTCGCGGCCGGAGACCTCATCGGCGCGACGCCGCTGGTGTCCGCGCTCTTCCACGACGAGCCCACCATCGAGGCGATGAACCTCATCGGCCTGGACCTGGTCGCGGTGGGCAACCACGAGTTCGACGAGGGCAGCACGGAGCTGTTGCGCATGCAGTCCGGGGGCTGCCACCCGCAGGACGGCTGTCAGGACGGGGACGCCTTCGGGGGCGCGCGGTTCAAGTTCCTGGCGGCCAACGTGGCCACGGGCGTGGACCGCACGCTGTTCCCCCGCTACGACGTGCGCGAGTTCGACGGCGTGAAGGTCGCCTTCATCGGCATGACGCTGGAGGGCACGCCGGAGATCGTCACCCCCACGGGCGTGGCGGGGCTCACCTTCCAGGACGAGGTGGAGACGGTGAACGCGCTGGTGCCTCAACTGCGCCAGCAGGGCGTGGAAACCCTCATCGTCGTGGTGCACGAGGGCGGCGTGCCCGCGCCGGGCTCGCTCATCAACGAGTGCCGGGGCACGGGCGAGGGCGGCGCAATCTCCGGCCCCATCGTGGCCATCGCGAAGGGACTCGACGACGCGGTGGACGTCATCGTCACAGGCCACACGCACCAGGCCTACAACTGCGTCATCGACGGCAAGGTCGTCACGAGCGCCGCGTCGGTGGGGCGGCTCGTCACCGACATCGACCTGACCTTGAGCAAGGCGACCGGTGACGTGGTGGAGGCGAAGGCGAACAACCTCATCGTCACCCGCGACGTGACGGAGGATGGGCCGGTGAAGGAGCTGGTGACGCGCTACCAGCAGCTGGCCACGCCCCTGGCCAACCGGGTCATCGGCTGGGTGGCGCAGACGCTCAAGACGCCCATCACCCAGGCGGACCCGGCGGGACAGTCCACGCTGGGCTTCGTCATCGCGGACTCGCAGCTCGCGGCGACGCGGGCGGAGAACCTGGGGGGAGCGCGGGTGGCCTTCATGAACCCGGGCGGCGTGCGCGCGGACATCACCCGCGACCCGAACAACCCGCGGGACCGGGGAGAGGTCACCTTCGGCGAGGCCTTCACCACGCAGCCGTTCGGCAACAGCCTGGTCACCCTGACGCTGACGGGCGCGCAGCTCGAGGAGCTGCTGGAGCGACAATGGCAACAGGTGGGGCCCAACGTCGTCACCCGCATCCTCCACCCGTCCGCGGGCTTCACATACGCGTTCAGCGCGTCGGCGCCCATCGGCAGCCGCATCGACCCTGCGTCCATCCGCCTCGACGGCGCGCCCTTGGATTCAGCGGCGACCTACCGCGTGACGGTGAACAACTTCCTCGCGGGCGGCGGTGACGGCTTCGCGGTGCTCACGCAGGGGACGAACCGCCTGGGCGGCGCCGTGGACAGCGACGCCCTGGAGGCCTACTTGAAGGCCAACAGCTCCCAGGCCAGGCCCCTCGCGGCGCCCGCGTTGAACCGAATCACCGTGCTGCCCTAGTCAGGGCACGGGCCCGCGTCCCTGACCGCCGGAGGGCACATCCTCGCCCCGTCCGGGGACGTTCTCGGGGGTGAGGGTGGAGCCCGGGAGGATTTCAATCTCCTGGGCGCGCGTCACCCTGCGGGCAATCTCGTCAAACTCGAGCTCCACACCCCGGCCGGGCTTGTCCTTCAGGCCGAAGCGGATGCGCCAGAGGTTGGGGCGTATCTCCACGGCCTCGCCGGCCTGGGTCAGGACGAAGCTGTTGTTGCGGGCGTATTCCTCACCGGCCTGGATGACGTCACGCTCCCCCAGCTCCGCCTGCACGGAGGCCGAGCTGGGAGGCTGGGGCGGCCGGCCGGTGGGCCCGACACAGCCCGCTCCAGCCAGGAATGCAGCCGTCAGCAGGAGTCGAGGAAGAGGGCGCGAGCTGAGCCTGGACATGTCCACAAGTTGGGCATGGGACGTGCCACCCGCATCCCTGGAGAGCATTTTTAGAGGCGCGCGCGTCTTGCCCTGCTCGGGGCTCCAGCGCGGAACCTGCGCCCGGGAGGCGTCGGGAATCCGCGCGAGGCGCCAGGCGCCCCGCTCCGCCATGAGGAGCGGGGGGCGAGGACCCGGGCTACTTGTTCGACGGCGTCGGGGAGATGAGGCGCTGCTTCTCCACCACCTCGTCGATGAGGCCGTACTGGCGCGCGTCCTCGGCGCTCATGAAGTAGTCGCGCTCGGTGTCCTTCTCGATGCGCTCGACGGTGTGGCCGGTGTGCTTGACGATGAGGCCGTTGATGTAGCTGCGCAGGCGGAGGATTTCCTTGGCCTGGATGTCGATGTCGGTGGCCTGGCCCTGGGCGCCGCCGAGCGGCTGGTGAATCATGATGCGGCTGTTGGGCAGGGCGTAGCGCTTGCCCTTGGCGCCGGCGAGCAGGAGCAGCGCGCCCATGGAGGCGGCCTGTCCCACGCAGATGGTGGACACCGGACACTTCACGTACTGCATGGTGTCGTAGATGGCCAGGCCCGCGGTGACGGAGCCACCGGGCGAGTTGATGTAGAGGTTGATGCCCTTGTCGGGGTCCTCGGACTCGAGGAAGAGCAGCTGGGCGACGATGATGTTGGCCACGTCATCGTTGACGGGCGTGCCCAGCATGATGATGCGGTCCTTGAGGAGCCGGCTGTACAGGTCGTACGCCCGCTCGCCGCGGTGCGTGGTCTCGATGACGAAGGGGACGTTCATGGCCCCCCTACCCTAATCGTCCTGCCGCGCGCGCGCCCGCCCCTTCTTCCCGCAGCGTGCGCTGGGCCACGGTTGTGCCCCGTCCCCTCCCCCGGTGGGCCCTCGAAGGGGCTTCCGGCGGAGGGGCGGAGGCGTGTAGGACACCCGGCGCCTACAGGCCGATCATCTTCTCCGGGCGGACCCACTGGTCGAACTGTTCGGCGGTGACGAGGCCCAGCTCCACGGCGACCTCCTTGAGCGTCTTGCCGTCCTTGTGGGCCTTCTTGGCGATCTTCGCGGCGTTGTCGTAGCCGATGTGCGGGTTGAGGGCGGTGACGAGCATCAGGCTGCGCTCCAGGTTCTCCTGGATGCGGGCCCGGTTGGGCTCGATGCCCACGGCGCAGTGGAGGCGGAAGCTGCGCATGCCGTCAGCGAGCAGCCTGCAGCTCTGCAGGACGTTGTGGATGATGAGGGGCTTGAAGACGTTGAGCTCGAAGTTGCCAGAGGCGCCGCCCACGCTGACGGCGACGTCGTTGCCCATGACCTGGGCGCAGAGCATGGTGAGCGCCTCGCTCTGGGTGGGATTCACCTTGCCGGGCATGATGGAGCTGCCGGGCTCGTTCTCCGGGATGGTGATTTCGCCCAGGCCGGAGCGGGGGCCGGAGGACAGCCAGCGGATGTCGTTGGCGATCTTGAAGAGCGCGGAGGACAGGCCCTTGAGGGCGCCGTGGGCGTGGACCAGGGCGTCGTTGGCGGCCAGGGCCTCGAACTTGTTGGGGGCGGTGACGAAGGGCAGGCCGGTGAGGCGGGCAATCTCCTTGGCGACGCGCTCGGCATACCCCTTGGGGGCATTGAGCCCCGTGCCGACAGCCGTCCCCCCCAGGGCCAGCTCGTGCAGGTGGGGCAGCACGCGCTCCAGGTGGGCGCGCGCATGCTGCAGCTGCGCGACATAGCCGCTCAGCTCCTGGCCCAGGGTGAGGGGCGTGGCGTCCTGGAGGTGGGTGCGGCCAATCTTCACCACGTCCATGAAGGCGCGGGACTTGTCGGCGAGCACGTCGCGAAGCGCATCGAGTTCAGGGAGCACGCGCTCGGCGATGGCGGTGGCGGCGGCGACGCTCATGGCGGTGGGGAAGACGTCGTTGGAGCTCTGCCCCTTGTTGACGTCGTCGTTGGCGTGGACGCGGCGCTGTTCTCCGCGCTCGCCGCCGAGCAGCTCCGAGGCGCGATTGGCGAGCACCTCGTTGGTGTTCATGTTCGTCTGGGTGCCGCTGCCGGTCTGCCAGATGCTGAGCGGAAACTCCGCGTCATGCTTGCCCTCGAGGACCTCGTCGGAGGCGCGGACGATGGCGTCCCCCTTCTCGCGGGCCAGCGAGCCGTTCTCGACGTTGACGAGGGCGGCGGCCTTCTTGACGAGGACGAGCGCGCGGATGAGGGCGGGGGGCATGCGCTCGGTGGAGATGTCGAAGTTCTGCAGGCTGCGCTGGGTCTGCGCGCCCCAGAGGCGCTCGGAGGGGACCTCGATGGGGCCGAAGGTGTCCTTCTCGATGCGGACGTTGCGGGTGCTCAAGGCGGGCTCCTGGAGAAGAGAATCCTGGAGCCCACGCATAACAGGCCGGGCAACGGGTCACCGGGAGACGAGGCGAACCGTCGAGCCGTGAGCAGAACGCGCCGATAAGCGTGACTCAGCGAGCCGTGCCCCTCGAACCGTGGACCTAGACCCGCCGCTCCATGCGAGGAGCATCCGACTCCCCGACGCGGGAGAGCCAGTCCACCGTGCGCTGCAACGGAGCCCGCCCCAGGGCGGAAGCAGGGGTGAACGCCCAGAGCAGGACGTACACGAGCGGAAGCGTGCCGCCGGAGAACAAGGTGGCCACGACGAGCGCCACGCGCACCAGGGCCACGTCGATTCCCAGCTCGCGGGCCAGCATCGCGCAGACGCCCGCCACCGCGCGCCCCTCGACGCCGCGGTGCAGCCGCTCCACCCGGATTCCACACCGGGCGCAGCGCGAGGCCTCCATCCGAATCTCCTCCGCGCACCCCGAGCACCGCTTCATCGCGTCCATGACGTGCCTCCCGTGAGGGGACCCCTTGGCGGCGAGCACCCTCGACCCTACCTACGCACCTGCCCGTCGCTGATTGCATCCCCGGTGCCCGGCGCCCCCCTGCTCGCAACCCCGCGTCACGTCTGTTGATTTACAGATTTAATCCGGCCGCTGTTGACAGGATTACAGGCAAGCAGGCAGAAATTGACGCACACTTCCATTTCGCCCTCGGAAGATTCATTTTCCGACCCGTTGCCGTAGATTTACAACGCACCAAGCCAAGGAGCCGAGATGCCCACGGAAGTCCCCGCCTCGAAGACCCCGGCCTTCAGCGCTGGCGTGGTGGTGAAGGGGCCGTGGCACCCCGACTACGCCGAGGTGCTCACCCCGGCCGCCCTGGACTTCGTCGCGAAGCTGGCGCGCGCCTTCGGTGAGCGCCGCGAAGCCCTCCTGGAGCGCCGCAAGCAGGTCCAGGCCGCCTGGCGCAAGGGTGAGCGCCCCCACTTCCTCCCGGAGACGAAGTCCGTCCGGGACGCCCAGTGGACGGTCGCCCCGCTGCCCCAGGACCTCCAGGACCGCCGGGTCGAAATCACCGGCCCGGTGGACCGGAAGATGATCATCAACGCCCTCAACTCGGGCGCCAACGTCTTCATGGCGGACTTCGAGGACGCCAACAGCCCCACCTGGGACAACGTCGTGCGAGGCCAGGTCAACCTGCGCGACGCCGTGCGCCGCGCCATCGCCTTCACCGGCGACAACGGCAAGCACTACGCCCTGGTCGACAAGCCCGCCGTCCTCTTCGTGCGGCCCCGTGGCTGGCACCTGCCCGAGCGCCACGTCGAAATCGACGGCAAGCCCATCTCCGGCTCCCTCTTCGACTTCGGCCTCTTCTTCTTCCACAACGTCCGCGAGCAGCTCGCCCGCGGCACCGGCCCCTACTTCTACCTGCCCAAGATGCAGAGCCACCTGGAGGCCCGGCTGTGGAACGACGTGTTCCTCACCGCCCAGGACACGCTCGGCATCCCCCGAGGCACCATCAAGGCCACCGTCCTCATCGAGACGCTCCCCGCGGCCTTCGAGATGGACGAAATCCTGTACGAGCTGCGCGAGCACTCCGCCGGCCTCAACTGCGGCCGCTGGGACTACATCTTCAGCTTCATCAAGACGCTCCAGTCCGACACCAGCGTCGTGCTGCCCGACCGCGGCCAGGTCACCATGGACAAGGCGTTCCTCAACGCCTACTCGCAGCTGCTCATCCAAACCTGCCACCGCCGGGGCGTGCACGCCATGGGCGGCATGGCCGCCTTCATCCCCATCAAGGGTGACGCCGCCGCCAACGAGGCCGTCCTGGAGAAGGTCCGCGCCGACAAGCTGCGCGAGGCGAAGAACGGCCACGACGGCACGTGGGTCGCCCACCCGGGCCTGGTCTCCATCGCGCGCGACATCTTCGACGCGAACATGAAGGGCCCCAACCAGCTCGCCAACAAGCGCGAGGACGTGCGCGTCACCGAGGCCGACCTGCTCAAGGTCCCCTCCGGCACCCGCACCGAGGAGGGCCTGCGCCACAACCTGCGCGTGGGCATCCAGTACACCGCCGCGTGGCTCGGCGGCCTGGGCTGCGTGCCGCTCTACAACCTCATGGAGGACGCGGCCACCGCCGAAATCTCCCGCGCCCAGGTGTGGCAGTGGCTGCACCACGGCGCCTCGCTCGACGACGGCCGCAAGGTGACGCCCGAGCTGTTCCAGACGCTGCTCTCCGAGGAGATGGCCCACCTCGAGAAGGAGGGCGTCCACGAGAAGTACGGCCGCGAGCACGTCACGCGCGCCCGCGAGCTCTTCGAGCGCCTGTCCACCGCGCCCGCCTTCGAGGACTTCCTCACCCTGCCCGCCTACGCGGCGCTCGACGCCAATCGCTGAACCCTTTTCCGACTTCCAACCTTCACCGCATCACCGAGGAGCCTGCGATGTACGACGCCACCACGACCACTCCGGATGCCTCCCCTCACGCCAAGCTCCACGCTCGCCGCTTCGAGGGCATCAAGCGCAACTACACCGACAAGGACGTCCTGAAGCTGCGCGGCACGCTGCCCATCAGCTACACGCTGGCCGAGGTCGGCGCCAAGCGCCTGTGGGAGCTGCTCCACACCGAGGACTACATCAACGCGCTGGGCGCCCTCACCGGCAACCAGGCCGTGCAGATGGTCCGCGCGGGCCTCAAGGCCATCTACCTCTCCGGCTGGCAGGTCGCCGCCGACGCCAACTCCGCCGGGCAGATGTACCCCGACCAGAGCCTCTATCCGGTCGACTCCGTCCCCACCGTGGTGCGGAAGATCAACAACGCCCTGCGCCGCGCGGACCAGATCGACCACGCCGAGGGCAAGAGCGACCGCTACTGGTTCGCCCCCATCATGGCGGACGCCGAGGCCGGCTTCGGCGGCCCGCTCAACGCCTATGAGCTGATGAAGGGCATGATTGAAGCGGGCGCCGCGGGCGTCCACTTCGAGGACCAGCTGGCCAGCGAGAAGAAGTGTGGCCACATGGGCGGCAAGGTGCTGGTGCCCACCAGCCACTTCATCCGCACCCTCACCGCCGCGCGCCTCGCCGCCGACGTGATGGGCGTGCCCACGCTGCTCGTCGCTCGCACGGACGCCGACAGCGCCAAGCTGCTCATGTCCGACGCGGACGAGTACGACCACGCCTTCATCGACCGCAAGAACGGCCGCACCTCCGAGGGCTTCTACCGCATCAACGGCGGCCTCGACTGCGCCATCGCCCGCGGCCTGGCCTACGCGCCGTACGCGGACCTCGTCTGGTGCGAGACCAGCACCCCGGACCTCGCGCAGGCCAAGAAGTTCGCCGAGTCCGTCCGCGAGAAGTTCCCCAACAAGCTGCTCGCGTACAACTGCTCGCCGTCCTTCAACTGGAAGAAGAACCTGGACGACGCCACCATCGCCAAGTTCCAGCGGGAGCTGGGCGCCATGGGCTACAAGTTCCAGTTCGTCACGCTGGCCGGCTTCCACGCGCTGAACCACTCGATGTACGAGCTGGCGCGCAAGTACAAGGACCGCGGCATGGCGGCCTACAGCGAGTTCCAGCAGGGCGAGTTCGGCTCCGAGAAGGACGGCTACACCGCCACGCGTCACCAGCGCGAGGTCGGCACCGGCTACTTCGACCAGGTCGCCGAGGTCATCTCCGGCGGCTCCGCCAGCACCCTGGCGCTCCACGAGTCCACCGAGGCCCACCAGTTCTAATCGCCTTGGCGGCGTCTGAAGACGCCTGACACCGGAGGCCGTGGGGAGCTAACCCCGCGGCCTCTGGTCGTTTTTCCGCCCTTCGGGCAGGCTTCGGGCCCCGGACGCAACTTCTCCCGGGGTTGCCCGATAATGTGGGCAGACCTCCGAGATTTGTGCTTGTTGCGCCCTCGGACCGCCACGGAGCCAGCCATGAGCCGCATCAACTCGTTCACGGGTCCCCAGGTCCAGGTCCCCCGTCCCCAGGCCGGCGTGCAGTCGGCGAACGTCGGGTTCGGCTCGCTGATTCAGCAGAACCAGCGCGCGGCGATGGCCCCCGCGAACCGGCCGGGTGATCCGCTGATGTCCACGGGCGGGCTGGTGGTGCAGTCGGCGCTCAACTCCGTCGGCAGCGCGCCGCACAGCGGCATCATGAACTCCTACCTCGCCGCCGTGGGCCGCCCTCCCATCCAGGACGCGGCCGCCGGTCAGGGCAAGACGCAGTCGCCCACCGCCGCCGCGGGCTCCAAGGAGGCCGAGGAGCAGAAGGTGATGATGGAGCTGGCCGAGCTGTCCGCGGCGACGCTGAACAACTCCATCTTCCACATGGGCAACCGCAACAAGGTGTCGCTGGAGCGCGAGTAGTCCCGCGCGTCGCGACTCAGTCCTTCTTCGGTTCCTTGCGTTCGGCGCGCTGGAGGTACTCGGCGCGCTGGCCCTGCTGCAAATCCCCCGAGCCGTCATACGGTGGCCCCACGTCGGTGCGCTGGCCGCCGTCCTGCTCCGTCACGTCATTGAGGAACTCGGAGCGGCCCTCCGCGGGCACGTGGTCTCCATCCTCCTCCGGGTCCTTCTGCTTCGCGGGGTCCAGGGGGATGCCGAGCGGCTTCTTGAGATAGTCCTTCGGGTCCATGGGTGTGCGCCTCCGAGGGTGCTGGGGTGAGCCCGTGCCTCGAAGATGGAGACACCGGACACCGCACGCAGCACAGGGAGCAGGCGACCGGGAGCCCGTGGCCTCAGTTGAGGTACTTCGGACGAGGCGGCGTCGCGGTCTGCTGACGCATCATCTCCAGGCCCTGGCGCGTGAGGATGAAGCGCACCACGCCGGAGCCGCGCTCGGTTTCAATCTCCGCCTCGAAGGCGGGGCCCGCGATGCCACCCAGGGCGACGTTCTTGCGCAGGTTGTGCACCTTGCCGCTGAGCATGTCGCCGGCCACCTCCTTCACCGCGTCACCCCGCTCGTGCAGCTCGTACGCCGTCTGGTGCAGCGTCATGGCGAGCGAGGGCGTCAGCGGCTGGGAGCTGAAGAGGACGGAGATGAGCAGCCAGTAGGGAGTCTCGTCGGAGGACATCGCGCTCCCATCCTAAGCGCCTCGGCGCCGGGGGGCCCGACGAAGTGAGGTGGGCCGCTAGCCTGCCCGGGGCCGGCGCCGCTGGGCGATGCCCTCCGCGAGGGCGACCTGCTGCTTCCAGTGGCCATACAGCCGTCCCTGGGAGGCGAGCCGGTCCAGCTTCGTCTGCGTCTCGGCGTCCACGCGTCCTGGCGGTGCGTCACGGTAGGGCGTGCCGGGCAGCGGCATGAAGGTGTGGCCGTGCACGCGCGCGCCCAGCTCCGCCAGTCGCTCCATGAGCGCGACGGTGGCGGCGACGTCGTCGGCCTCTTCGCCCGGCAGGCCGAGGATGAAGTCCACGTTGGGCACGAAGCCGCCCTCCACGGCCAGTCGGGTGGCGCGCACCACCGTCTCCACGTCGTGGCCCCGGCGGGTGCTCTGGAGGATGCGCTCGGAGCCGGACTGGCCGCCGATGATGAGGTTGTCGTTGTGGACGTAGCGCTTGAGGACGGCGAGCGCCTCGGGCGTGACGTGCTCGGGGCGGACCTCGGAGGGGAAGGTGCCGTAGTAGATGCGCCCGTCGGGGGCCATGGCCTCGCGCACCGCGGCGAGCAGCTCCTCCACCGCGGCCAGGTTCATCGTCTCGTCGCCGGTGCCGTAGGACATGGACGTCGGCGTGATGAAGCGGATGTCGCGGCGGCCCGAGCGGCGCAGCTCGCGAGCCCAGTGCGCCACGTTGGCCACGGAGCGGTGGCGGAAGCGCGCCTTGCTCATGAAGGGCGTCTGGCAGAAGCGGCACGCGTAGATGCAGCCGCGCGTGATTTCGATGGCGCCGAACATGGCGTTGCGCGCGGCGAACGGCGGGAAGTCGTCCAGCTTCACGCCCTCCCCTCGCCCGTGCTGCACCAGCTTGCCGTCCTTCAAGTGGGCCACGCCGTGCGTGTCGCGAGGCTCCTCGCCGCGTTGGACACGGCCGAGCAGCTCGCGCAGGGAGTACTCGCCCTCGCCGATGGCGATGAGGTCGAAGCCGGCCTGGAGCGTCTGCAGCGGCTCGGCCGTCGCGTGCACGCCGCCAGCGATGCAGAGGACGGAGCGTCCTTCCAGCCGCGCGCGGACCCAGGTCAGCTCCTCCGCGGAGACCGCGAAGCTGGCCGAGTAGAAGGACCACGCGGCGACCACAGTGTCTCCGGCGTCGTGGCGCTCCTTGACGGTGGAGAGCAGCGACTCGCGGTCACGGGGGAAGAACAGCTTCACGTCCGCGAGCGCCGGGTCCGACTCGACGGCGCCCGCCAGCACGGTGAAGGCGTACTTGCCCGGGTACTGATAGCTGAGGACGAGCGAGACGGGACGGTGCGGCACCATGAGCGGACGACATGATGCCACAGGGCCCCGTGCGCGAGGGCCCCGGGGCGAGCAGGCGGGTCAGCGGGCGGTGGGCACGGGGCGGACCAGGCGGAGCACCAGGTCGGTGAACGCGGTGAACTCGAGGACCTCGTCGGAGACGCGCTCGTCGGGGTCCGACATGCGCACGGCCACGAGGTCATGCTTCGGGAGGACGAGCACCCGGTTTCCGCCCTGGCCGATGGCCGCGAAGCCGCTCGGAGGGCCCGACACGTCCTGCTTCAGGTTGTGTGGCGCGGACTTCGCCATGAAGTCCTGCGCCAGGGAAGGGTCCCCGAGCTTCGCCATGAACGCCGGCATGAACTCTTTCTGGGGGAGGGGGCGGTCCGCGATTTCGCGCAGTCGCGCGAGGGGCGCCTCGGGGAAGCCATTGCGGCGCGCCTGCTCCAGCAGCTCCGAGCCCAGCGTGACGGTCATCCCCTCCTCGTAGATGAGCCACCACAGGAGTCCCCCGGTGGGGATGTGCGGCTGCGAGGGCGCGCCCCCCATCGCGTGAATCCACGCTGAGCTCAGGATTCGGCGGCCCTGCCACGTGCCACCCTGGAGGAGCATCTGTGCCACCTTGGCGAAGTCGAGCGGGTGGAGTTGGAGGCCCGCCATGCCCACGGGATTGCCTGACGGGTCCGTGTCCCAGCGGAAGTCACGGATGCCGAGCGGCGCGAACAGCCGTCGCTCCAGGTACACGTCCATCTTCTCGCCCGATGCGCGCTCGACGATGCCGGCCACCAGGTTCGTGGCCTTGTTGTTGTACGCGTGCTTGCTGCCCGGTGTGTCCGTGACCTCGGAGTCCAACGCGTAGCGGACAAAGTCGTTCGACGCGTAGATGTCCAGCGCGCTCCGGTTCGCGGCCAGACCCGACGTGTGGTTGAGCAGGTGTCGCACCGTCACCTGTCCCTTGAGGCCGTCCTTCCACTCGGGGAAGAACGCGGACACGGGCGTGTCCAGAGAGGGAATCTTCCCCTCGTCGATGAGCAGGCCGATGGCCAGCGCGACCATGCCCTTGGTGGCGGACATGGCCTCGATGCGGTGCGTGTCCCCGCCGAAGTACCACTCGCCCACGAGCTTGCCGTGGCGCAGCAACACGAGGCCCGCTGAGCCGGAGTCCTCGGCGGCCTTCAGCAGCGCGGCGAGCGCGGGCTCGGACAGGCCGGCCTCACTCGGGGTGCTCTTCTCCAATCCGGTGCCCACGCCCCAGGTGTTGCGAGCCTCGCGAGCGTTCTTCCGTGCGCGCTCCACCAGGGCGTCGTAGCCGGGCAGCTCGCGCACGGGGGCCAGGGCCTTGGCGTGGAGCAGCCCACCCGGGTCCGCGTAGCCCACGTCCAGGGCGCGCTCCAACCAGGTGAAGGCCATGGCCGTATCCTTCGCCTCCGCGGCCACGTTCGCCGCGGTCCGAGCCAGCTCGGGAGCGTGATGTCCCGCGTCCCACGCGCGTCGGAGTTCGTCCTGGGCCTTGGGCAAGTCGCCGTCACGCTGGGCCAACCAGGAGCGGGTGAGCGCGCTCGTGGCCTCGGGTGCAAGCCGCCCGGAGCTGAGGGCCGGGGAAGGAGCGCGCGAAGCAGTGTCCGCGGGCGAGGCGTGAGCACAGGCCAACAGCGCGCAGAGCGGCAGGAACAGGACACGTCGAGACAAGGAAGACTCCGGATCGGGGTGTGGTGCACAGCAGAGCCCGTGACGCAGGCCGGGTGTGAACGCCCGCCACCGGGACTCATTTCATTTCGCCATGTAAAGGCACGCACGGAGGGGAGAATCCGGAGCACGCGAACCCCAGGTCGAGGACCGGAAGAAGAGCGCTTCAGCCACGTGCTCCTTCGCTCCGACGCGGTGTCAGCGGACAAGGGATGAAGGGCGCCCCGGTCTCGCGTGCATTCTCTCGGACGCGGTGGCCGTGGACGGAGGACGTGCGACTTCACGCCGACGCGCAGGCCGCAGACATCGGCGAACGGGCGCACCCTTCGCGCGCGCATTCCCTCGGACGCGGCGTCAGCGGACGGAGCCGGCGAGCAATTCCCAGGCGGCGCGAACGTGTCGCTCCTCCGTGGTCGCCGCGCCGATGGCCATCCGCAGCACGTACCGCGCGGGCGCCCCCTCCACCGCCAGCAACACCGTGTGCGTGAGGAACACCTTGCCGGTGGCATTCACGCGCTCCAGAAGCTCGCGGTTCCTCCCGTCGGTGTCCTTCGAGGACTCCCCCGGAAGCGGCTTCGAGCGGAAGCACACCAGCGCCAGCGAGCGAGGCGTGACCACCTCGAAGCGCGCGTCCTCCTGCACCCAGGCCTCGAAGCACTGCGCCAGACGCACGTGCTCGCGGATGTGCGCGCGCAGTCCCTTGGCACCGTAGTGACGCAGCACGAACCACAGCTTGAGCGCTCGGAATCGGCGGCCCAGCGGCACCTGCCAATCACGGTAGTCGATGACCGCGCCGCTCGCGCTCGCGGAATTGCGCAGGTACTCCGGCGTCACACTCAGCGCGTCGAGCAACGCCTGCCGGTCGCGCGTGAAGAAGGCATTGCAGTCGAAGTTGGTGAGCAGCCACTTGTGCGGGTTGAAGGCGAACGAATCCACCCGGTCCATACCGTCGAGCAAATCCCGGTGCTCGGGGCACACCAGCGCGGAGCCCGCCCACGCGGCGTCGATGTGCAGCCAACCACCGGAGGAGTTCATCGGCGTCCGAGCCATCACCTCGCCGATGGCGCGGACCGGGTCCACGGCACCTGACGACGTGCTCCCCACGGTGGCGCACACGAAGAAGGGCGCGCGTCCCGCATCGAGGTCTTCACGGATGGCGCGCTCCAGCAGTTCGGGCCGCATCCCATAGCGGTCGTTCGTCTGGATGAGCCGCACATGTGTCGTGTCCTCCGCGCCGTGCGCCACGCCACACAGCATCGCGGCCTTGAGTACGGACGAGTGGGCCTGCGTGGAGGCATAGGCCACCCACTCGGAGCCCGCGGGTGCACCACGACGACGCGCGCGCTCCCGAGCGGCCACCATGGCCACGAGCGTGGCCTCGCTCGCGGTGCCCTGGATGACACCGCCCCCTCGCTCGGAGGTGGAGCGGAAGTCCTCGGGCAACCCCGTCAGGTCCACAAGCCAGTCCACCACACGCGTCTCCAGCTCCGTCGCGGCGGGGCTCGTGGACCAGAGCATGCCCTGCACACCCAGGCCCGCGGACAGCAGCTCGCCGAGCACCGCCGGACCCGAGGCATTCGCGGGGAAGTACGCGAAGAACGACGGGGACTGCCAATGCGTCACGCCCGGCAGGATGACGTCCTCCAGATCGCGAAGGACGGCATCCCAACCCTTCACACCGTCGAGCCCCTCTTCCGGCGGACGCAGGGGCAGCATCGAAGCGACCTCGCCCGGAGCCACCTGCGAGCGCACGGGGAAAGACTCCAGCCGCTGCTGATAGTCAGCGACCCAGTCCACCAGCCGGTGCCCCAGCTCACGAAACTCCTCGGGGCTCAGATGGGGCACGCCGCCATCACCACGGTTCGATTCGTCGCGCATGGGCGACTCCTCGCACGAGCCTCGAGTCGCTTCAAGCAGGCCCCCGCGCGCGCCTTCCGGCGGAGGGAACATCCATTGGGCCCACTGCAGGCCATTGTCATCCAGGGCCGTCCCTTTCGAGAAGGCGACTTATTCCAGCTTTTCTAATTTTGAGAGAGAAGGCCGTGATTTGCTGGGGAAATGACCCCAGACATCACGAGACGTGCTCCCCGGTTCTCACGGCTTGGCCTGTACGGCGTGCTGGCCCTGACCTTCGCCGCCATGTGCTGGCCCATGAGTGCCCAAGCGCAGGCGTGGACACTCACGACCGAGCAGCGGCAGGCGTTCCTCCAGTACTACGCGCCCATCCTGCTCAAGCGGGGCAACGGGAACGACGGGCGGCACGGCTACGACTGGGTGACGAGCTTCGACTTCGACCGGGACGGGAACTTCTCCAACAACAAGCTGAACTGGAAGCGCATCCCCCAGTACGTGGATGCCTCGCGCACGGGGCCGAGCGCGTATGACGCCTGGCGCATCCGTCCAACGCTCTACACGTCGCTCATCGAGTTCATGGCTGGGGCCAAGAGCCTGAAGCTCATCTACCACGTGTATCACGCGCTCGATAAGAACGCGGCCGGGGACTACCAGCTCCACGACTGGGAGCGGGTGGAGATGCTCGTCACGAACGTGGTGGGCGCGCCGGGCAGTGGGGAGTCCGTGGCGTACGCGGTGGTGACGCAGCACAAGCGCAACGTGGTGCGCCGTGCGGGACACGTGGACCTGAACTTCATGCAGACGGCGACGGGCAAGCACCTGCTCGTCTGGCAGGCGGAGTGGTCGGACAAGCTCGCGGCGGCGCACGGGCAGGAGCTGCGCTTCGTGACGGACGCGTATGCGTTCTTCGCGGGGCGGATGGCGAGCGCGGGCAAGGCAGAGGCGGGGGTGAACAACGATGGCGGGCGGAAGAACGTGCACTACGCCTTCGTGCCGGAGGGTTCGGCGGACGCGGTGGCGGCGTTCGGAGCGAGGGCGCTCACGTACGCGACGGCGGACTCGCTGGCGAGCCGCTACGACAACGGGAAGACCATCACCTGGCCCAACGTGAAGCGCGTCACGTATGAGCTCCAGGACCTGGCGGACATCCTGCCCACGCACTGGCAGCACGGCGGCTACGCGACACACTGGTTGGACACGGGGCCCATCGACTTCTACCTGGAGAGCGCGTTGGTGAACGAGGGAGGCGCCACGGAGGTGAGCGCGGGCATGCAGCGCTTCTTCCCCAAGACACGCGACGTGGAGAACGACGATGACCGCGAGGGCTACATCGCGAAGAAGTGGTTCGTCGGGACGTTCGAGATGAACGACAGCGCCTCCGACTTCGGGGGCGGCGGCTCCAACGCCTTCCACGACAACGCCTACGCGAGCACGGCGGTGGACTCACGGGGGAGGACGCGGGCGAGCGCGAGTGGATACACGACGTCACCGTCCTCGTTCTGGTGGCAGCACGACTACTTCGTGCACGCGGGCTTCACGGACTCGACGGACGGAGTGGAGCAGGGCTTCTGGTTACCGGGGGCATGGTACCTGCCCGCGAACGGCGGCTTCGACGGCCGCTGGGTCCAGCTCTTCGACGACCGCCCGGGCCTGGAGTCGGGACAGCGCTGAGTCCCACGGCGCGAGTCGTCACATCCATCCGACGACTCGCGCTCCTGCTCCCAGTATCAAGGCCGCGCAATCTTGCGCAGCCGCACCTTTCCATCGACTCCTGGCGAGGGGTCCTTGTGGGTCAGGACCTTGCCGGAATCCGCATCGGACATCTCGATGCCCAGGTCCACCAGCTTGCGCACGGCCTCCTGGAAGCGGGAGGTTCGCAAGCGCTCCGGCACCTCCATTCCGAGCCCGCGAAGAACAGCGCTGACGATGCGCGGCCGGCTCCAGTCGTGCGAGAGCCCGATGAGATAACCCACCGATGGCGCGACCACCGTGCGGCCCACCTCTTCGTCCGACTCCAGTCCCTTCGACGCCGCAGTCTTGAGAGCAGCGCTTGCTTTCGCCACGGGGCGCACGAAATGCTCGTCCAGATTGAGCTCGGAGTTCATGGACTCTTTTCCGAACTCCACGGGAACTTCGCCCTGCATGAAAATCGTCCGGGCAAAGCTCACCATCTGAGCCTGCGTGTAGCTGCCAATATCCGGCGAGAAATAGCGCCGGTCCTTCCACCGGAATGGGCGACGCAACAACCGATAGAGCGCCTCGCGATCGAGGTCGAGAATCAGCTGTTGGAGCGAGTCTTTGTAGGATGTGGCCAGCGCCTGCCTCAGTTCCGTGTCCGCGCGGCGGTCACTCAGTTTCCGCAACGCAGCCAGGGTTCGCAGCCCTTTGCCGTCGACCAACTGCAGCACTTTCAGCACGGGTATCGCCATGGTCCCCTCCAACCCAAAGGCTGGAGGAGCATGGCTCGTTTCGAAGAGCGACAACAGAGGGTGGCAACGACCCCATCCTCTCCAACACCCGAGACCGGGCCATTGCGGCATGCACAATGGCCCGCATGCCTCCAGCCTCAGGGCTGGAGTGACACGCCGGCGTTCTCTTGCTCCCGCCGCTTCAGCTCACCCGCCGCCTGCGCGGCCTTGACCAGCGTGACGATGATGTACACGCGGACGATGAACCCGAAGACGTTCGGCTTGCCACCGGCGTCCATCAACGTCACCACGGTGTCGCCGATGTACAGCAGCACCGCGAGGATGGGCTCGAACCTGGTGGCGCGATAGGTGAAGAAGCCGAACACCGCCACCAGCGCGCCGAAGACGATGGAGCCGATGCCCAGTCCGAGCGCATCCATCTCCTCGCTCGCCGTCAGCATGGCGATGACGCCCAGCAACGTGTTCAGACCCGCCAGGAAGTACAGCATGTAGGCCGCGGTCTTGATCTGCTGCTCGGGGTCCGTCGACGACCCGGGCAACGGAGCTCCTCCAGAACATCCCTCACTCGAACTCGAGACGCTGGGGACCACCTGCCTCCAGCGCGAACTTCCTAGTACCCATTCATGCCCCCACTTGATGCGTCAAAAGACGTCGACCCTCGGACTCTAGGGAGTCCATCGGCCTCACCGCAAAGAGTACACGCACCCCGACAGAATCCCCTCAGTCCTGGAGCATCAACCCGACGCCAATGACAACCATCACCGCCAGATGGAACCACCCCACGTTGCGCGCCAGCACCGCCCAGCCCTCACCCGACCCTGGCGACGTACCCGCGCGGATGGCCGCCAGTTCCTGGTAACCCAGCACCAGCCCCACGAGCCCCGGGACGAATCCGCAGAACCCCAGCGTGGCGAAGATGACCGCGAGCGTCGCCCGCTTGGACGGCTTCTCTCCCAGCGCCACCTTGTGGCAGCGAAGGCACAGCATCCTCCCCACCTGCCACCTGCGGCAGCCCTCACACAGGAAGGTGCCACATCGACTGCACGTCCCGTCCGCAAGGCGCTCGGGATGAAGAGGACACGTCGCCGCCAACGACTCCATTCCCGCTCTCTACCACGCGCACCGAGTCCACGCCGAAGGGTCGGCCAGAACCACGTCCAAAGACTCGCTCACGCCTGTCAGGGTACTAGCGACATAGAACATCCCAACCATCGCCGACACCCGAACACTCCTCGGCACGCACATCCGACCCATTCACAAAGGCCCAGACAAAATGCTTCGCATCACCATGCTTGTCACCGGAATCCTTGCAGGAGGCATTCTAGGGGCGGCGACCAGTCCCCAGGATGCATTGGCAAATCCACCTGTGAATTGTTGCATCACCTGTGGGTCGACGACGGCCTGCGGCTATTGCGTCGAGATTTGTGGCACCACTTGCGGCGGTTGCTCGTAGCGTTCCTCGCGCCTCGCCACCTGCCATGCGATGCCGGTCCGCCAGCGCTTCTAATGAGCATCGGGATGAGATAGCGTATTCCGCATGCCATCCGTGCTTCTCTTGACGGGCTTCCTTCTTTCTGGCGCTGTGCCTCCTTCGACGGCGCCAGAATGCCCCCCAGGTTCGACGCTCGAGTGGTGTGCACCGCACTTGGTGGCGCTCAGGCTGGAGGATGCCGCCGGCGTATTGGATATCAAGCAAGCGAACGGTGAAGTCATACCATGGCGACGCACGGCCTGGAAGGGTCCGCTGGTCGTTCGTGTGGAGCGTCAATCGGACAAGACCGTGAAGGTCTCCATTGGACTTCAAGAAGGGGACTCCGTGCGCGAACTGAAGAGTGCCTCCCTGAAAAAGGGCGAGTCCGTCAGCATTCGGCCAGGGGTCGAGGTTCCAGAGGGTTTCTTTGGCACCAACGCAAAGCCTGTCAAATTCACCATCTCTTCACAAGGAGGGTTCCGATGGAGCGTCGCAGGTGGCTCATGATGGGGGCGGTGCTCGGCTTCGTCCTTGCCATGGGCTTCGCGCTGGGAGTGGGCTTCGCCGGCCGGAGTCGCCCCGAAACTGTCGTCGCCGCGGCGCCTACATCGCCTCCACCTCCCGTGGCGCCCACAGAGCAAGCCCATCGCCTGCTACAGGACGAGGAGCTGAAGAACGTCCAGCTTCGCCAGCGCATCACTGAGCTCCAGCGAGAGTTGCAGAGGGTCCGGGAAAGCTCCCCGGATGGTGGCGCATCCACGCCGGTGCGCATCGCACCGCGAGAGGCAGGGACATTCCGCGCGGCCAGCCCGGGGGCAGGCTCGAATCAACCATTGGCCTTCCCGCAGAACGCCCCCGAACAGTTCACTCCGAAAGGGTTCGAGAAGGTTGCCATCCAGGCGGCGAAGGAGTGCGGGATGGGGCTGGACGTCATCGCCGTCGACTGCTCGGAGTTCCCCTGCATTGCTTGGACGGAGGCAAAGGATGCCACCATCCAGCGCTTCACGATGGATGCCTGCAGCCCCTGGGCGGAGGCATTCAAGTACGGAACCGTCGTGGTGGGTTCCATTGACCCGAGCGACGGGGGAAGCGGTGCTCGATTCTTCTCGTGGATGGCTGTTCCGCCCGACCCGACTGACCTCCTCATCGCAGTCAAACGTGCCAAGGAGCGCAATCGCGAGATGAAAATGGCACTGGGGATTCCGTAGGACGGAGCCGGCGAGTTGGACAGGCTTCGGTCGAGTCCATCGCCATGCAACCCAGTCGCATCTCATGCCGCCACGACACCTCGCCGTACCAGCTCGCGGAAGTAGCGCGCCGCCGGGTCCACATGGGTCCGCTCGTGCCAGCACATCGAGATTCGCACCGTGTGCGGTGGAGTCGGCGCATCGACCGCCTGCACCGAGAACCGGGCCCCCTTCTCACTCACCAGTGACTCCGGCAGCGTCGCGACCAGGTCCGTCGTGGCGACCACCGCCGCCGCCGCCGTGAACGACGGCACCGACATCACCACCTCCCGTTCAATCCCCGCCCGCGCGTACGCCGCCCCCACCGCGTCCCGGAAGCTCTTCCCAGGCACCATCTCCACCCGGACATGCTGGAGCCCTCCCAGCGCCCGCGCGGACAGACGCTTGCCCAGCATCGGATGCCCTCGACGCGCCACCAGCACCGTGCGCTCCATCAGCAACGGCTCGACATGCAGCCCCGTCCCCTTCCCCGCGAGCCCCAGGTGCAGGTCCACCTGCCCCGACCCCAAATCCCCCAGTGACACGAGCGAGTCGATGCCCACCACGGAGAGCCGCGCGTCCGGCATCTCCCGCCGCATCAGCGTCGCGATGCGCGGCACCCACGTGAGCTGTCCCGCGTCCGCGACCGCCAACGTGAAGGTCTGCGTGCACCGCCCCGGCTCGAACGGAACCTCATGGAGCGCCTGCTCCATCTCCCGCAGCCCGCGACCAATCGCCGGAGCCAGCGCGAGCGCCCTCGGCGTCGGCACGATGCCCCGCCCCTTGCGCGTCACCAGCGGGTCTCCAAGCAACGCACGCAGCCGCGCCAGGCTGTTGCTGATGGCCGACGGCGTGACATGGAGCCGCTCCGACGCCCGGACCACGCTGCGCTCGGCGAGCACGGTGTGGAGAACCAGGAGCAGGTTGAGGTCGATGGCCCCGATTTGAATACTCATTGCCGGTGAGGTTACTGCTCACGAACCATCACGGCCAGCGAGGACGTTCCGGGCACATATTGGGGCCATGCACAGACTGCTCGGCTGGCTCGCCACCGGCGCGCTCATCGCGTGCCACGTCTCCTCACCCGTCATCCCCCACCCCACGCCCATGCCCGCCCCCTATCAACTCCCCGTCCTCGACTCCTTCATCTCCTACCGCGAAGAGGGCACCGGCTCGCCCATCGTGTTCCTGCACGGCAACCCCACGTCCTCGTACGTCTGGCGCAACGTGACGCCTCGACTCGCGGACCGGGGCCGTTGCCTCGCGCCCGACCTCATCGGCATGGGGAGCTCCGGCAAGCCCGACATCGCCTACCGGTACGCAGACCATGCGCGCTACCTCGACGCCTGGTTCGACGCGCTCGGCCTGCGCGACGTCGTGCTCGTCGGCTACGACTGGGGCGGAGTGCTCGCCCTCGACTGGGCCTCACGACACCCGGACCGCGTGCGCGGCGTCGTGGTCTTCGAGACCTTCCTGCGTCCCATGCACTGGAGCGAATGGCCACCGCAGGGCGAGAAGCTGTTCCGCGCGCTGCGCACGCCCGGCGTCGGCGAGCAGATGGTGCTCGAACAGAACGAGTTCCTGGAGCGCTCGCTCAGCAACGGCGTCAAGACGGGCCTCACCGACAGCGCCCGGGCGGCCTACTACGCGCCCTACCCCGACGCCGCGTCACGACGTCCCATGCTCCAGTGGCCCCGCGAGATTCCCATCGACGGCAGCCCCGCCGATGTCGCCGCCGTCATCGAGCACTACGACACCTGGCTCACTCAGCCCACCGGGAAGCCCGCGCTCCTCTTGACCTTCGAGGGCGGCAGCCTCAGCGCGCCGAAGACCATCGAGTGGGCACGCACCCAGTTCCCGCGCCTCGAAATCGTCCCCCTCAGCCCGGCGGGACACCACGCGCCGGAGGACGTGCCCGAGGACATCGCCAAAGCACTCCGAAGCTGGCTCGACCGCCAGGGCTGGTAGACCCGTCTCCGCTCACCGTGCGCCGAACAGGGCCTGCTCGGCCTCCGCCACGAACGTGTCCCGACCCCACGGCAAGGGCGCATCCCAATCCCAGCCCGTGCGGTCCACGAGCCAGGACTCGAGATGCGCCAGGACGAGGTTCGCGGCCTCCGTCCGGGTCAGCAGGCCCTCCACCGCACAGGCCCAGCCGTCCTTCTCACCGAACAGGACGCGTTGGATGACCTGGGCCAGCTCCGCGTCCGACACGCCCTCGGCGCCAATCCGCACCGCCATCTGTCGCGCACAGCCGACCAGCGCCTCCATGTCAGGGGCGGCCGGGAAATCTCTCGAGGTTCCCACCGCCCGCACCTTCTCACATCAGCGCAGGTCCAACAGCCCCGCGTCGGTGATTCGACCCAAGCCCTTGAGCCAGACGTACTCATCCGTATCGGCATCGAACACGGCGACCGAGCGTCCCTGGTCGAAGAGCAGCAGCGTCCGACCGTCCCCGCTGATGTCGTGCGCGCCCACGAAGCCCTCGGCCTTCGTCACCCGGACCTCATCCCGCTCCACCGAGTACTCATACAGCTGGGAGAGCTTCCGCTCGAAGTAGTTGCTCTCGATGAAGAACACCGACTTGCGCCGCGGGCTCCCCGCCGTGAGTTCGTAGCCGCTGCAGTAGGTGTCATGGGTCTTCCAGATGCGCTCCTGACCCGTGCGCAAGTCCACACGGCGATAGGTGGCCGAGTCCGCGCCCTCGCAGTTGCCGCCCTCGTCCTGCGTCCCCTCGCGATAGAAGACCATCGTGTCCCCTATCACCATGGGCGACAGCATCCCCTTGCGCTTCTGCTTCAGCGGCGGCCCCAGCTTCCACGGCTTCGTGCCCGTGGGGTCCATCGTCGCGATGCGAACACCGCCCTTGTCATGACGCAGCACCGTGCGCGACTCGCCCGGCAGCACCTCATTGCCCGCCTTGTCCGTCTGGTGCACGGGCAACACGTGGATGCCCTCGGGCTTCGGCCCGAAGCTCCAGCTCCACCAGTCCGACGTCGTCACCGTCCCCGTCGCGACGAGCACGCGAGAGCCATCGGCCGTGAACTGCTCCGGGAACTGCATGTGGCTGACGCCATTGCTGGTCCACTGCCCGGGGATGCCCGGCGTCACCGCCACGACCCCGTTCATGTCCCCCATCACGATGAAGGAGCCCTCCTTCGCGCGCCCCGACTTGTCCCGGGGCACCTCGAGCCTCCGCCCCGCGAGCGTCATGCTCACGAAGCGCTGCGTCCCCTCGTCGCCATCAACGGCGAGCGCCATCGCCCAACGGCCCGTGGACGGATGCACCGCCAGCGCCCTGAGCAAGCACGGCTCCTTCTCCTGGAACCGCGTCCCCTTCTCGGGTCCCGCCAGCCACTTGCTCTCCTCCACGTACTCGCACTCAGCGAGATTCCGCGAGCCCCCTGAGTCGACGTAGACGACCCGGCCAGGAGCCAGGGCAATCAATGGCACCGGGGAGACCGTGGCTTCGGGAGACGGAGACGATTCGGCCCACGCCGTCGCGGACGTGGCCAACAGTGCGGTGAGCACTGTGCTGCGCAGGATGTCGTGCATGCACCTGATGACGCACGCGGGCATTCTCTATTCACCTCGCGTGCGTCTCAGCCCTCACGGACGCTCGATGTCCCGCGCCGTCCCCTCCAACAGCCCCGCGTCGGTGATTCGACCCAAGCCCTTGAGCCAGACGTACTCATCCGTATCGGCATCGAACACGGCGACCGAGCGCCCCTGGTCGAAGAGCAGCAGCGTCCGACCATCCCCGCTGATGTCGTGCGCGCCCTCGAAGCCCTCGGCCTTCGTCACCCGGACCTCATCCCGTTCCACCGAGTACTCGTACAACTGGGAGAGCTTCCGCTCGAAGTAGTTGCTCTCGATGAAGAACACCGACTTGCGCCGCGGGCTCCCCGCCGTGAGTTCGTAGCTGCTGCAGTAGGTGTCATGGGTCTTCCAGATGCGCTCCTGACCCGTGCGCAGGTCCACACGGCGATAGGTGGCCGAGTCCGCGCCCTCGCAGTTGCCGCCCTCGTCCTGCGTCCCCTCGCGATAGAAGATCATCGTGTCCCCTATCACCATGGGCGACAGCATCCCCTTGCGCTTCTGCTTCAGCGGCGGCCCCAGCTTCCACGGCTTCGTGCCCGTGGGGTCCATCGTGGCGATGCGAACACCTCCCTTGTCATGACGCAGTACCGTGCGCGACTCGCCCATGAGCACGACGCTGCCCGCGGTGTCCGTCTGGTGCACCGGCAACACGTGGATGCCCTCGGGCTTCGGCCCGAAGCTCCAGCTCCACCAGTCCGATGTCGTCACCGTCCCCGTCGCGACGAGCACCCGAGAGCCATCGGCCGTGAACTGCTCCGGGAACTGCATGTGGCTGACGCCATTGCTGGTCCACTGCCCGGGGATGCCCGGCGTCACCGCCACGACCCCGTTCAGGTCCCCCATCACGATGAAGGAGCCCTCCTTCGCGCGCCCCGACTTGTCCCGGGGCACCTCGAGCTTCCGCCCCGCGAGCGTCATGCTCACGAAGCGCTGCGTCCCCTCGTCCCCTTCGACGGAGAGCGCCATCGCCCAGCGTCCCGTCGTCGGATGCACGGCCAGCGCCCAGAGCGAGCACGGCTGCTTCTCCTGGAACCGCGTCCCCTTGTCGGGACCCGCCAACCACTTGCGCTCCTCCACCTGCTCGCACTCCGCGAGATTCCGCGAGCCCTCCGAGTCGACGTAGACAACCCGACCCGGAGCCAGGGCAATCAACGGCACCGGGGACACCGTGATTTCGGGAGAGACGGAGGTCTCGGCCCACGCCGTCGCGGACGTGGCCAACAGTGCGGTGAGCACCGTGCTGCGCAAGATGTCGTGCATGCGCCTGATGACGCACGCCGACATGTCTTATTCACACTGCGTGCGCATCAGCGCTCACGGGCTCGTGGGCGCATCCTGTTCCAGCGCCTCACGCACCTCGCGCAGCGTGCCCACCACCGTCTTCAAGGACGCCGCGGTCAGCTTGCCGCCCAGCTTGTTGGCCCACGCGAGCTGTCGGGCCTCCACCTCGCGCAGCCGCTCGCGCCCCTTGGGCGTCAATCGCATCAACTTGGCCCGGCGGTGGTGCGGGTTCTCCTCGTACTCGATGAACCCCTCCGCCTCCAACGCGTCCGCCGTCTGCTGCACGCTCTGCCGCGTCAACCCGATGGCCCGCGCCACGTTCGCCACCGGCGCCGGCTCGTGGTCCACCACGCCCAACACCTGCCACCGCGCGCTCGTCAGCCCCGACGGCGCCGCCAACCGGTCCCCCGCCGCCAGCAGCAGGCCGTTGTTCTGGAAGATTTCGAGCACCAGGTCCGTGAAGGCCGACCCGGCCGTCGTGTATTTCGCCATGCCCCACAGGCTGTCCGATTGACAGTGCCCTGTCAAAAGAGCTGTCACCCGGCTCGCATGAATTTCCGGAGACCCCGGTCGTCCAGGGAGCTGAATCCCCGCCCCCAGGAGCCTGAGATGCTTCGTCCCCTCGCCGGACTTCTCCCTCTGTGCCTGTTGGCCACCGCCTGTGGAGCCTCCGCCCGACAGCAAGCGCTGCTCGAACGCCGGGAGGCCATCCGTGAATCCAACAGCGCCTTCGCCGCCGAGGAGCTGGCGAACTACCGCGGCAAGCACGGGTTCCAGGAGACGCGGTGGGGCATGTCTCCCGACGAGGTCCGCGCGCTCTACCCCGAGGCCCGGACGACGTCGTCGGAAGGTGACTTGCGCATCGCCACCCGCGTCACCGACCGCCCGGCGACGGTGGACTTCCGGTTCACGCTGAACAAGCTGGCCGCCGTGTCGCTGCGCTTCGACACGGGCGCGCCCCTGCGTGAGGACTTCGACGCGCTCTCGGAGCTCTTGTCCATGAAGTACGGCGACCCCACCTCGCGTAGAGACACCGTCGAGGAAGCGGAGGCGCGCCTTCGCTCCGCGGAGTCCTTGAACCGCAGCCTCGGTGAGGGCACCCGACGCTCCCGCACCACCGCGGACGACCTCGCCTACGAGAACAAGGTCCGCCTCGAGGCGCTCGCGGCCCAGTCCGACTATGTCGTGGAGAAGTCGTGGAAGGACGCGGAGACGAAGCTCCAGCTCACCGGCTGGCAGCAGCCCGACGTCAGCAGGCTCACGCTCGACTACGTGAGCCGCTTCCTCGAGCCGCACCTGAGCAAGCGCGCCACCGGGTTCGAGGACCTGGAGAAGAAGCGCGAGCAGGCCCAGGAGCTGTGAGCGAGGGACTCGGGAATCGCACTCCCGAGTCCTTCACGCAAGCCACGCGGGCTCAGGAGCGCCGACGACGCGCGCCGATGAGCCCCATCAACCCGAGCAGCGCCATCCCCGCGAGCGGACCGCCCGAGCTGTTGCAGCCCACGGCCTCCTCGTCGTCACCGCTCGGAGACAGCCCGCCGGGAGGAATCACGCCGCCCGGTGACTCGTCCGGGCGGGTGCCGGCATCCGCAGCGGGCGTCCCCGCGTCCACGGTGGGAGTCCCCGCATCCACCGTCCCCGCGTCCACCTCTGGCGTGCCCGAGTCCGGCGTGCCCGCGTCCACGGGCGTGCCCGCGTCGGGCGTGGGCGTCGTGGGCAGCACGTCCGCGAGCGTCGTCGCCTGGATGAAACCATCGTGGTACAGCACGCCCACCGGCCGCACGGTGTCGCTGCGGTACAAGCCCAGCTTCAAGTAGTTGTTCTGCCCCGCGTACATCGTCGCGGCGGCGCGCTTGGCGAGCACCTTCTCCTTGTTGTGCCAGAGCTCCACGAAGCCCGTGCTCGCCTTCGCGGACCACTTCACGTGCAGGATGAACTCGTGCCAGACGCCTCGCACGAGCTTGCCTCGCCACGGAATCGTGGAGTCGGAGTTGAGCGACATGCGCATCTCCTCGCCGCGCACGTAGAACTCCAGCGGAGGCGAGCCGCAGCAGCCGTCATGGTGCCACTGCGTGAAGAGCTGCCACGTGTCCACGCTGGGGAAGTCCGGCGCGAACATCACCTTCCAGCGGTAGTAGTACTCCGAGCCCTCCTTCTCCTTGCCCAGGTACACCAGCTCGTTGCGGTTGCCACTGGAGTTGATGGGGTCATCGCCCTGCTTCACGGTGACCTTGAGCGCGTACTTCCCCTCGGCCACGGGGTTGGTCACCACCAACAGGCGGTCCGAGCTGACCATCTGCTCGCGCGTGTACTGCGAGCGGTTGCCCGTCTCGAAGTCACCCCGCCAGATGACCTCCCCCGCCGCCAGGCCAGGGAGCAGGAACATCGCCAGCAATCCAGGGACAAAGACTCTCAATGGCACATGTCCTTGCGAAGGTTTGAAAGCCAACCTTCGACAGACCGTAGCCGAAACGATTCCGTGTTTCATTCCCCCGGCAAAATCTTCCCTCTCGCCTGACAACAGAGCGAGCATCCGGGCAGGGGACTGGATGTCTGATAAATGTTTCGGCGAGCGGACCGGCCGCGCCCCCCGGCTGAATCGGTGAGTTCAGCTTATGACTCAGTGCGTCACGTGAAGAAACAAGGAGCCGTGGGCTGACCGTTGGGAGGTGGTGTCGTGTATGGTCCCCACCCCTTCCGGCGCTCCCTTCCGGCAGCGTCCCGGGTGCAACCATGCTTGTCCTGCGTGACGTCCAGAAGAGCGACCTGGCCGGCCTCAAGCGGCTCGCCGCCGTGCTCAACACGGTGAACCTGCCGAACAACGAGGAGACGCTCGAGAGCATCATCGACAAGTCGGTGAAGAGCTTCGCCGGCAAGGTGAAGAACCCCTTCGAGCGCGAGTACCTCTTCGTGCTGGAGGACATGCGCAACGGGCTCATCATCGGCACGTCGATGATCATCGCCCAGCACGGCACGTACGAGGCGCCGCACATCTACTACGAGGTGAGCGAGCGGGAGCACTACTCCGCGTCCCTGGAGCGCCACCTGCGGCACAAGGTGCTGTCCATCGCCTACAACTACGAGGGCCCCACCGAAATCGGCGGGCTCGTGGTGGACCCGCCCTACCGCGCCACGCCGGACAAGCCCGGCAAGCAGCTGTCCTACGTGCGCTTCCTGTTCATCGCCATGCACCGGCGCATCTTCCGTCCCCGGGTGCTGGCGGAGCTGCTCCCGCCGCTGCTCCCGGACGGGCGCAGCCTCTTGTGGGAGGCGTGCGGCAAGAAGTTCACCGGCCTGACGTACCTGGAGGCGGACCGCCTCAGCCGGCAGAACAAGGAGTTCATCAAGGAGCTGTTCCCCGCGTCGGACATCTACGCGTCGCTCTTCCCGGACCGGGTGCAGAAGGTGCTCGGCGAGGTGGGGCCGCAGACGCGCGGCGTGCAGCGCATGCTGGAGCGCGTGGGCTTCCGGTACGTGGAGCGCATCGACCCGTTCGACGGGGGGCCCCACTTCGAGGCCGACACGGGCGACGTGTCGCTGGTGCGCAAGTACCGCACGGTGAAGCTTGCGGCCGAGGACTTCGAGCTGGAGGGGGATGACGTCCTGGTCGCCTTCGAGCGCGAGTCGGGCCGCAACCGCTTCCGCTCGGTGCGCTGCCACGCCCGGCTGGACAACCAGGTGGCCTACCTGCCCGCGCGCGCCAAGGAGATTCTGGGCGCGAGCACCGGCGCGAAGCTGTCCGTCATCCCGTTCGAGTAGCGCTCACGGCTGTCGCACCACGCGGTGGTCTCCGCGCAGGAGGGCCAGCCAGCGAGTGCCCGCCTCCAGCGCCGGGCCCTGTGCATCCGCCAGCGCCACGGGCAGGTGCGTGTCCGCGCGCACCGGGTCCATCGACGTGGGGTCCAGCTCCAGCATCCCCCCGTCCTCCAGCGCCACGCGCACCCACGCGTGCGGCCGCGCGGGCCCGCCGTCCACCACCAGGAGCCCATGCACCAGGGCCACCTTCACGCCTTGCTTGCGTGCTCCAGCCGCGAAGCGCAGCGCGTGCGCCAGGCAGCCACCCGCCTCGCCCTCGCCGCCCTCGCGCCAGTCGGCCTCGCTCGGCCCCTTCTCGATGAAGGTCGCGTGCACTCGCGCCGCCAGCGCCCTCGCGGCCCGGGCCTTCCAGGGCGTCATGCCCGGAAGCCTCGCGGGCACCTCCAGCGCGGGAACCAGGGTCAACGCCCCGCGCTCGCCCGCCACCGGCAGCCCCTGGGCGAAGAAGTCCGGAGGCGCCACCAGCCGCGTGTCCGGTGACGCCACGGTGAAGCGGGACTCGCCCACCTCCAGCACATCCATGCGGCCACGCGCGTCGTAGCGGGCCTTGAAGGGCGTCCCCAGGAGCGTGCCTTCCACCCACGGTGCCGTTCCGCCTGTCACGCAGTGCGGGCCCTCGCGGCCGGAGAGCTCCTCGCGGCCCGTCACGCAGCCCGGGGCGGGAGGCCCGCGCCACAGCCACAAGGCCTGGGGGACCACCGGGCGGCCGACGAGCCGGCCCTCGGCGTCCACCTCCAGCAACGCCGTGCGTCGACGCGCGCCCGAGTCCTCCCCTCGCGTGTGCAGGTGGTGGCTTGCGTACCGGAAGGCCGCCGCCTCCCGCGTCAGGGTGACAGTCCCCACCGGCACCCCGCGCCAGGCGAAGACGAAGCGGGTCGTCTCCTCGGGCGGGTGGACCCGGCCCGCGCCCGGACTGACGGGGTTCGCGGGGAGGGACAGGAGCAGGAGGGCGAGCAGGATGGACACGAGGGGACGAGTCTGCGGCGTTTTGAGGACCGGCGCGAGAAGGCGGAGTACCCTCCCCCGGGTCCATGGGCGCCAAACGGTACCTCTTCGCGTTCGGCCTGGCGGCCGGTCTGCTCTCCGCGCTCGTGCTGGGGGGCGTGCTCCAGCTCACGGGTCAGCGGCTGGACGTGTCCGCGTGGACGGCGCTGCTCGTCGCCACGCCCACGCTCTACATCGTGGGCGGCTACCTGTCGTGGTTCCGCTGGGCGGCGCTGCGCAGGCTGGCGCGTCGGCGCGTCATGGCCCAGCTGGCCGAGGGCGACCTCACCACCACGGGCGGCTTCCGCTACGAGGGGCACGAGGACGTCCGCCGGCTCATCCTGTCGCTGCGCCGCGCGCTGTCGCAGGTGCAGCGGGTGACGGCGAACCTGCACCGCACCAGCAACGAGGTGAGTGAGCAGGCCCTGAGCCTGTTGGAGGCCGCGCGGCGCCAGGGTGGCGCGGTGGAGCGCACGCTGCACTCCGTCAGCGGCATGGGCGGCAGCCTCCAGGTGGTGGGCAAGCGCGTGCACCAGCTGGAGGTGTTCGCGGTGGACACCACCGGCGCGCTGCTGGAGATGACCGAGCGGCTGGAGCAGGTGGTGGAGTCGCTGTCGCAGGTGAACGACTTCGCCAACCACACCACCGCGCTGATGCAGGCGATGAGCGAGCGGCTGGCCAACATCGCCTCCTCGGGTGACGAGCTGGCGCGCTTCGCCGCCGAGGCGGAGAACTTCGTCGCGCTGGTCGAGGGCGGCATCGACTCCGTGCGCAGGCGCGCCAGCGAGACGAACCAGCTGGCCCTGGCCGTGACGGCGACCGCCGAGCGCGGCGAGGTGCTGGTGGGTGACAGCGTCAAGGGCATGTACCGGGTGGAGGAGACCGTCCGGAAGGCCGCGGAGCTGATGGGCACGCTGGGCTCGCGCTCCGCGGAGATTGGCCGCATCGTCGACGTCATCCAGGAGATTGCAGACCAGACGAACCTGCTCGCCCTCAACGCCGCCATCATCGCCGCGCAGGCCGGTGAACACGGCCGCCCCTTCGGCGTGGTAGCCAACGAGATTCGCAACCTGGCCGAGCGCACCACGCGCTCCACACGCGAAATCGCCACCATGGTGTCGGGCATCCGCGACGCGGTGATGACCGCGGTCACGCTGGTGCACGAGGGCCGCGAGCAGGCCACCGCGGGTGTCGCGCTGGGTGACCGCGCGTCCGAGGCGCTGGTGGAGATTCGCACCATTACCCAGCGCACCTTCAGCGCCGTGGAGGCCACGGTGACGGAGACGCAGCGGCTGGAGGCCCAGGGCGCCACCGTCGTCGAGGCGAGCCGCCGCGTGGCCCGGCGCGTGGAGGACGTCACGCGCATGGCCATCGAGCAGGCTGGCCACGCGCGCGAGCTGGTGCGCCAGACGCAGGAGATGGCCCGCGTGGGGCATGGCGCCTCGCAGAAGGCCGAGGACCAGGCGCGCACGGGGCGGGACTTGTCCGAGTCCGTGGTGCGCCTGAGCGCGGCGATTGAAGAGCTGCGCACCGCCAACGTGGTGCTCACCCGCGCGGACTCGTCCATCCGTGAGGAGGTGGCGCAGGTGCGCGAGGACGCGCGTCGGGTCATCCGCATCGGCGATGGGCTGACGCGCACGGTGGACCAGCTAGGCCACGAGGCGGTGGGACTGGAGACGGAGGTGTTCCGCTTCCGCCTGCCCCAACCTCGCACCGGCGGCACGCTGCGCGTGGTGCTGCACCAGTCCGCCTCACTGCGGAACCGGCAGGCGGTGGACCCGCTGTTCAGCGTGGAGAACCAGCTCTCCGAGCTCACCGCGTGCTCGTTCTCCGGGCTCGTGCGACTGGAGGACGGAGGGCTGGAGCCAGACCTGGCCGAGCGCTGGGACGCGGACCCCTCCGCGCGCCGCTATCGCTTCTATCTGCGCAAGGGCGTCACGTTCCATGACGGCTCGCTGTTGACGGCGGGCGACGTGAAGCGCCACCTGGAGCGCCTGTTGGACCCGGCGGTGCGCTCGCCGGACCGCAGCCTGCTCGAGGACGTGGAGGGCGCGCCCGAGTTCTCGTCGGGACTGGCGCGCGAGGTGACGGGCATCGAGGTGCTGGATGACGCCACGCTGGAGATAAGGCTGCGCGAGCCCAAGGCGTTCTTCCTGCACCTGATGGCGCTGACGGCCACGTCGGTGGCGAGGATGGACGGGAGCGGACGGCTGGTGGGCACCGGCCCCTTCCGCGTCATGTCGTTGGAGCCGGAGCGCGTGGTGATGGAGCGCAATCCGTCCTACTGGCGCTCGGGGACGCCGCTGTTGGACCGGCTGGAGTTCCAGCTCGTCGATTCACGGCAGGAGGCGGTGTCGAGGTTGCGCACGGGCACGGCGGACCTGGTGTCGTTCCTCTCCGCGGAGCACGTGGAGGTGCCGGGTCTGGAGTCGCTCCAGGTGCTGGCGAGCACCACGCCCTCCACGGCCTTCGTGGCGCTCAACCTGCGTGAGCCGCCCTATGACGACGTGCGGGTGCGTCGGGCGCTGCGCGCGGGCATGGACATCATCGGACTGGTGGAGCAGTTCCATCCGGGCACGCGCGTGGCGCGCACGCTGACGCCGCCAGAGCTGCTGACGGGCTCCGAGGTGGCGCCCCTGCCCACGCCCGACGTAGCGCTGGCGGAGCAGTTGTTGCGGGACGCGGGGCTGCGCCGGCTGAAGCTCACGCTGCACCACCCCGTGGGCCGCGACACGTCGACCGAGGACGCGGTGTTGTTCCGTCCGCTGTTGCAGGCGGGGCTGTTGCAGTTGGAGCACGTGGAGCTGGCGCCGGAGGAGTACCTGACGCGGCTGCGCGACGGGAAGATGTCTGCCTTCCGCACGCTGTGGCTGGCGGACTTCCCGGACCCGGACACGTTCCTCTACTTCCTGCTGAACTCCAACGCGCAGACGGTGTACCCGCTGGGCTACCGCAACCCGGAGCTGGACCGCATCACCTCCGAGGCGCGCGTGTCCATCGACCCGGAGCTGCGCCAGCAGCTCTACGTGCGCGCCGAGCACCTCTTCCGCGACGACTGCCCGCTCATCCCGCTGTACCACGAGCGGGTGCACGCGGCGGCCTCCGCGGCCGTGCAGGGACTGCGGCTGCACCAGACGCCGCCCCAGGTCCGCTTCGAGACCCTCTGGGTGGACCCGAACGCGTCGGAGTGACTCAGCGCGCCTCGCGCCTCACGCCCGACGGGCTCCCGTGTCGTTGGGGCCAGCCGAACGTCGACTCCTGGAGGCCCATCCCGTAGGCCTCCACGCGCCAGACGCCGTCCCGCTCCAACACGACGAGCAGCCGGCCACCGGAGAACGTGCTGCCCGCGACGCGCGTCGGTCGTCCCGGGAGCGCGCACATCTCCACCTTCTTCCCTCGCGCGAAGAACTGGAGCCACACCTGCCGCCCGTCCATGAGTTCGGCGTCGGCGAGCACGCCCACCGCGTCGCCTTCGATGAGCGTCGCGTCGTGGAACGAGCCCGGCACCTCCTCGAAGGGCAGCGCGTCCACCTCCCACACCACCAGCCCCGTGTTGGAGTCCACCGCGCGCAGCACCGTGCGCTCCTCGTCGGGCTCACATGGCAAGCCGTCCGTACGCGAGCAGGAGCGCGCGAACACGTAGCCAGGGTTCCCCGCCGAGGACAGCAGCGCGGGCTCCGCCAACGGCGTCAGCGTCCGTGAGCCCGCGTCCCAGTCCACCGTCACCGGAGCGCCGCCATCCGTCGACACGAAGGCCCGGGTGCCCACGAACAACGTGCCCCCCGCCACCGCGAGCGACGCGCTCCCATTCGGGACACCCCCCTCCGCGAGCTCCGAGATGACGAGCGCGCCACCATCCGGCTCGAAGTCCGCGCGCTCCAGCCGTCCATCCACCGTGTACCGGAACACCGTCTCCTCCGCGTCGAGCGCGACCCGCGCCCCACCACGCCACGCCTCCACCGGCCCCGCGCGCAGCACCGTGCCCGCGTCCTCACGTCCCGCGAGCCAGACCCACCGCGTGCTCTCGGGCACCGCCACCACGCCGCCATCCTCCGGCACCGGGCCCCACGCAACATGGGCCACCACGTCCCCCGCCGCCGTCAGCGCGACCTGCCCCGCCTCCATGTGTCCCAGCCACGGCCCCGCATTCGCCGGCGCGCCGAGCGAAGTCCACGAGGCCTCCCACTGTCGCGCACCCGGCGTGCGCGGGGCATACGACTCCAGCCCCTCCGGCGCCGCCACCACCACCCCCGCATCCGACGCGGCCAGCAGCGTGCGCGCACCACCATCCGGATAGGGCGACTCGAAGCGCAGCAGGCCACCTTGTGTGAAGGACACGAGCCGGCACCCCGCGTCCTCGTCACACACCGAACTGAACAACGCACCGTCCTGCACGAGCAGCGCGGGAGCGCCCACGGGCTCACCGCCGAGCTGCTGGCTGAACTCCGCCTCCAGGTCCCCCGCGTCGGGCCGCTCGCACTCGCCATCCTGACAGGTGCCCTCGCCACGGCACGCGGTGGCGGGAGCGCACACGATGCCATCCGGCGTATCGAACTCGTCACACGAGCCGTTGAAGCACAACCGCGCCGACTTGCAGTCCCCCGGCCCACACGGGATGAAGTCCTCGGCATCCACCTCCTGGCAACCCTCGTTCCGGTCGCACACGCCCACCTTGCACCGGTTGCTCGGCGTGGGACACACCACCGGAGCCGTCACGCATCCCTGAGAGGGCGAGCACGCGTCCACCGTGCACGGGTTGTCGTCATCACACGTGCGAGGGGAGCCCACGCACGCACCCGACTCGCAGCGCCCGTTCACCACGCAGCGACTGGTGGGGATGCAGGTGGCGCCATCGTCCAGCGCCCGCTCGATGCAGGTGCCCGTGGCCAGGTCGAAGCGCGACTCGTGGCAGGGGCTCGACGGCACGCACGCCAGTGGCCGCACCCCCAGGCCCGTGAGGCGCACCGTCTCCGTGTGCCCCGCGCCCGTCAGCGTCAGCGTCCCTTGCGCGGGTCCATTGGCCGCGAGGAAGTCCACCTCCACCACCGTCGTCCCACTCCCCGGCACGGTGACCTCCGAGGTCGCCACGCTGAAGGGCGCGCCCGAGGACGCCGTCACCGAGAGGCTCGCGCGTCCGGTGGCCAGCAACGTCACCTGCTTGCGCGTGAGGCTCCCTTCCAAGGCGCGACCGAAGTCCACCTCCGTCTCCTGGGGACGGAAGCCCTGGCGCGCGCCGCCCGTGCCCGAGTCATCTCCACAGCGACAACCCGTCAGCGACAGCACGAGCGCGACGAGCAGGAGCGTCCACGAAGAGGTGCGCGAGGCCATGCCGCGACTCAAGCGCGCCCGGGCCGCCCCTTGCAACGTCGCCGTGGAGCGCCGTCGTCCCGAGGACTCAAGGCCCCGGGGCCGGGGCACGTCGCCGGGCGAACATGCGCACGCCCACCGCCACCACGCCCACCACCACCAGCCCCACCACCGCGTACTGGTAGCGGCTCATCAAGGCCGACAGCTTCTCCAGGTTGCCGCCCACCGCGGCCCCCAGCGCCAGCACCAGCCCCGTGTGCGCCATGGCGGACAGCGCGCCCAGCCCCAGCGCGTTGATGCGCGGCACGCGCGAAGCACCCGCGGCGACGAAGATGAGTCCCCGGATGCCGGGCAGGAAGCGATTGGCCAGCAGCAGCCAGGGCCCGTTGCGGCGCATCCGGGACTGCACCTCGGAGAGCCGCGCGTGGCTGATGCCGAAGTAGCTGCGCCCCGGGTTCGCGTCGAAGCGCCCCGCCAGCCAGTGTCCCACCGCGTAGTTGATGGCCGCGCCCACCACGCTGCCCACCGTCACCACGAGGAAGACGAGCACCATCGACTGCTCGCCGCGCACCGCGTACACGCCGCCCAGCAGGGTGATGGTGTCACCGGGGAAGGGAGGCACCACGTACTCCAGCGCCGCGGCCACGCCCAACACCAGGAGCCCCAGCGGGCCGAGCGCTCCGATGAGCTGGTCGATGTATTCCACCATCCGCGCGAACGACCTCCTCCAGGTGCCAGACATCCGTCATAAGGCAGCCCTGGCGGAGGGGAAAGCGCGAGCGGCCACTGGTGAACAGTGCAACAGCACCGTCGTGTCCGGGACGTCGGCTATGCTCCGCTCCGGACTCGGGAGTCGGAGGCACCCCCATGATTCTTCCGCGCTACTGGGACAGGCTGACCACCTCGCTGCACGTCGTCGACCTCCGAGGGAATGCCGACGAGGCCTGGCGGTTCCTCGTCTACCAGGGGCTCGTCGAGGACACGCCCGAGGGCCGACGCTTCTTCGCGGGCGCCATCCAGCGAAGCCAGAAGTGGAGGGGCTACGAGAGCGGCGGCGCGGTGGGCTTCATCGCCAACGAGCTGAGGAACGAGCGCCTCCTGGAGTTCAACCAGCCCCGTGACCCCGATGGCCACGGCGCGAAGCGGGCCTTCCGCCTGTGGAAGCGCAGGTCCCTACCAGAATGACGCCCTCTCGCGGACCGCGACGAGCGCGAGCGATGTCCCGCCGGGGCGAAGACAGACGACGCCCAGGATGTCAGGGCGCTCACCCTGCCAGGAGCCCTTGAACTGGTACCAGGTGCAGGCATTCCAGCGCTTCTCGGGAGCATCGCCGGCCCAGGAGACCTCGATGCCACCGAGCGCCTCGAGCGTGCGCCACAACGCCAGACGTCCATACGCCGCGCCCAGCCACCCGCGCGCGCGTGAGGCCACGCGCGAGAAGAAGAAGTCGGCCACGCGCGACAGCTTGTCCCGCTCGCACACCACGAAGGCCGCGTCCTTCATGAGCGGCAGGCCCAGATCGATGAGCAGGGACGTCATCGTGTCCGAGGGGGCCTTGGGAAGCGCGGGACGCAGCTTGAGCACCCGCTGCTCGATGGCGTCGTGAGGCCCCTCCCCGTCCTCCGAGACCAGGACGGCCGCGAGCGCCGCGGGCACCGGCTCGTCCTGGGTCGCCAGCCGGATGTCGGGCGTGGTGTACTCGTCTTCTTCGTCCTCGTGTGACGCCGAGGACAACCTCTCTCCGAGCGTGTCGTACGCGTCGATTTCCTCCGTCCCCATGAGGCGCCCGAACGAGGACTCCCAGCGTCGACGCTGGAGCGGCAGCGCCGCCAGCGGATGACCGCGTCGCGCCAGCTCCGCCTGGAGCGCCAGGACACCGGGCGCCGAGGACAGGTCCGCGCCGCGCAGCACGAACTCGTGGACGCCACAGGCGAACAGCTCCAGCAGGTCCTCGGGCCCCTGTCGGGAGGAGAGCAGCTCCACGAAGCTCGTCACGGGGCGATGGGTGGCCAGGAGCGCCGCCAGCTCCTGCTCGCGTCGCGCGGCAAAGAGACGCCCCTGGTAGCGCGCGTCACGCGGCTGACGAGCGACCTCCAGCAGGGCCAGGGCGCTGTCCACGTCCCCCGCCTTGGCCAACACCTCCTCCAGGTGGTCCGAGAGGGCGTGCAGCCGCTTCCGACCCTCCGCGGGCGTCGAGGCCTGCCGCGCCTCCAACTCCGCCGCGAGCGCCACCAGCGCCGGATAGGCCCGCTCTTCTCCCAGCCGGCCGATATGCCCCCGCGCCGCGTTCAGCCCGTCACGGGTGGAGATGTCGTCGAGGAACGCGCTCACCGTCGAAGTCATGGAATGCGAGTCTACAAGGGAACTGGGGTCCGGGGGCACCTCGACGAAGGGGCCCCGCGTGCGTCTCGACCCCCTGGGATAAATCGAAACAACCCAAGACAAATCGTCGATACGTATACCCGGCTCCTCTGCAATTCCTGGCCGAACGCGCGCTCTGGGTATGGGGTGGTCTGCTTGCTTTTTGAGTGAGTCCTCTTTTATGAGGGAGGTGCGCGTCCACGCAGCACCGGGCCCACGCGTGCACCCTCGCCAGGATTCACCGTCTGACGGCGAGCAGTGCGCCATGGCCGCCCGTTCGCGCCTCGCGAGCACCCCGCTCGTTCACCACGAAAGCACCCCATGAAACGACCACCCGGGTCCCACACGCGTGTGTGGCGACTCCCGCCGTATGTCTTGGCATTACTCCCATTGTTTGTCTCGAGCCTGGTCCTCGCGGCTCCGGCAAGCACTCCCTCCAACTCCACCTCGGCCCCCAGCGCGAAGTCGGGAGCGCAGCTGCTGCCGCCCCCGGGCTGTCCCGACTGTGAGCCCGAGCCCATCTGCGACCCGGAGATTTGCGACGGCTTCGACAACGACTGCGACGGGCAGATTGACGAAGGCGTCAAGCGCACCGTCTACCGCGACGCGGACGGTGACGGGAAGGGCGCGGGCCCCGCGGTGCAGGGCTGCGTCGATTATGGCTGGGTCACCAACAACACGGACTGCAACGACTCCAACCCCTCCGTCTGGCAGGCCGGCCGCTTCTACCGGGACGCGGATGGAGACGGCTTCGGCAATCCCAACCAGTGGTTGGACTCCTGTGGCGTCCCCGCGGGCTACGTCTCGGACGCCACCGACTGCAACGACGCCAACGCCGGCGTGAAGCCGGGCGTCATCAAGTCCTGCGGCGTCGGCGAGTGCGCGCGCACGGTCCAGGCCTGCATCAACGGCGTGGAGCAGGCCTGTATCCCCAAGCCCGCGTCCGCCGAGCTTTGCGACAGGGTGGACAACGACTGCAACGGCGTGGTGGACGACCTGCCGCCCATCACCTGTGGCACGGGCTACTGCCAGCGCACGGTGGCCGCCTGCGGCAACTACTGCGAGATGGTGGAGACGCAGCCCAACAAGCCGCCCGTCGAGGTCTGCGAGTGGATGGCGAACAGCTGCACCCCGGGCCAGCCCAGGGCCGAGACCTGCAACAACATCGACGACAACTGCAACGGCACCATCGACGACGGTGTCATGACGACCTACTACCGTGACAACGACGGTGACGGGTACGGCACGGGCGCGCCCATCGGCATGGCCTGCACCGTCCCGGGTGGGGCCGCGCCCAATGCCTCGGACTGCAACGACAACGACTTCAACGTGAAGCCCGGGGCCGTGAAGCAGTGTGGCGTGGGCGAGTGCCGCGTCAGCGTCCAGTCCTGCGTCAACGGCGTGGAGCAGACCTGCACCCCGCGGCCTCCCAGCCCCGAGATTTGCGACAAGGCGGACAACGACTGCAACGGCGTGGTGGACGACCTGACCACCTATTGCGGCGTGGGTGCGTGCCGACGCAGCGCTCCGGCCTGCGGCAACCTCTGCGAGTGGGTGGAGACGCAGCCCAACAAGCCGCCCGTCGAGGTCTGCGAGTGGGGTGAGTACGGCCTCTGCACGCCCGGTGCGCCATCTCCCGAGGTGTGCGCGAACGACATCGACGAGGACTGCAACGGCTCCGTCGATGACTCGAGCAACAGCGCCGCGTGGCTGACCTTCTATCCGGACCAGGACCATGACGGCTTTGGCACGGATTGGAACGCGACGCGGGCCTGCCACCAGCCCACGGGCACGGTCCGCGTGGGCGGGGATTGCGACGACACCCGCGCCGACATGAAGCCAGGCGCCGCCGAGGTCTGCGACGGCATCGACAACAACTGCTCGGGGACGCTGGACGAAGGAAATGTCTGCGACCAGTCCCTCTGCCAGTAACCCCCTTCCGACTCATCACGGTCCTTTCCCAATGAGACACGACTCACGACCTCCACGTCCCCCCGGGCGCCTCAAGCGCTTCGCGGCGAACGCGATGCTGTTCTTCTATGGCACGCAGCTGTTGAGCGGCTGCGTGCCCGCGGGCTCACCCTCCGACGAGCCTGGCGCCGCGGGTGAAGTCACACGGGCCCGGGCCGCGCTCGACAACGTCCCGTTCGAGCTGCGCTCCGACACCCTCCTCCCCACCACCTCCGCCACGCCCGAGGCCCCCGGCATCACCCCCTTCACCGCGGACGTGACGCCGGGCGGCTCGGCCGCGGTGTCGATTCCGCTCTGGGTGCCGCCGGGACGCGCGGGCATCCAGCCCTCGCTCTCCATCGTCTACGACAGCCAGGGCAGTGACGGCCTGCTCGGCCCGGGCTTCAACCTGGCGGGCCTGTCGCAAATCACGCTCTGCTCCAACTCGTTCGCGCGCGACGGGAAGCTCCACGCCGCGGACACGCGTCACTGGATGCTCTCCGGAGGAGTCCAGGACTACACCCGCGTCTACTGCCTGGATGGCTCGCGGCTGGTGGGCTCCACCTGGGACAAGTTCACGACGGAGGCGGACCCCTCCACCGCCATCTCCATCACCGGCGGCAACCACCTGGAGGCGTTGACCTTCGAGGTGCGGGGACGCGACGGGCTCATCCGGACCTACGGCAGGACGACCACCGTCACCGGGGCGCAGCGGGACGACGCGCTCGTCCGGGGCTTCCACTCGAAGCCCGTCCGCGGAGCCAACAACACCGTCGCCTCGACGGACAACCAGGCGGTGATCATCACCTGGGCGCTCGCCTCCGTCCGGGACCGGTTCGGCAACCGGATGGATGTGCATTACGACCAGGCGCCCGCCATCGACGCCTCGTCCGTCGCCTGGCACCGCCCTTCGAGCATCACGTACACCGGCTTCCGCCGCGAAGCCATCAACCCGGAGACCGGCTCGACGCAGGTCACCGTCGAGGAGGGCCAGCGCGAGGTCACCTTCGAGTACGAGTCCCGGCCGGACACCTTCACCGGATACCTCTCCGGGGTGAAGGTCGGACGCGACTTCCGCCTGTCACGCATCAACATGAAGGGCCCGGGCCTGGCGCCCGGCGCGAGCACGCTCTCCAAGGTCCCGCTGCGCTCGTACAAGCTCAAGTACTACCAGGGCACCGTCAGCCAGCGCAGCCTGCTGACGGAGCTGCGCGAGTGCGATGGCGCAGACGTCTGCAAGACGCCCGTCCGCTTCGACTGGGAGCAGGGCTCCTGGGACTTCGACTACCCGACTCCCATCAACGTGAGCAACGCGAAGGCGGGCGCGGGGCTCAGCGCCTTCGGGCTGGGCGCGGGCCGTCAGGGCCTCGCGTACTTCACCGGCTCCGTCCTCATGCAGGAGCGCGACCTGGGTCCCCCCGAGTTCATCACGGACGTCACCATCCAGAACTGGGAGGACCGGATGCGGCTGTTGCAGTACCCGGACGCCGCCTCCACCACGCTCGACCCGTCGGACGTCAGCGGACTGGTCCTCTGGTATCCCTATCTCGACGCGGATGGGGGCCCCTTTGGCGGTGGAGACTCCAACCGCTTCTGCGGCAAGCGCGCGGACCGGAACCTCTTCCCCCTGGTCACGGACTGGGATGGCTCGGGCCGCTCCTCGGTGGTGGGCCTCTCGTGCGCCTGGAGCGTGTTCCCGGGCAGCCCCTTCCTCACGCCCGCCTATGCGCATCAGGTCTCCCGTGAGGTCAATGAAATCCACTGGGTCGGCTCCGAGCTGAATCCCCAGTACTGGCTGGACGTGGATGGTGACCGGCGCAACGAGCGCGTCTGGGTGGGCCGGCACCAGGTCGACCTCGAGGATACGAGCAACCCGAACAGTCAAATCGTGCGGCGGGTCGTCATCACCCAGCCCGTCCCCTCCACCCTTCGTCCGCCCATGGTGCCCGCCATCCGGGCGAACACCATGTCACCGGCGCTCTACGGCCAGAGCACACGCGCAGGTGTGCGCGTGGCGGACCTGGACGGCACCGGCAAGATGAGCCTGGTGGGCCTGGGCTCGCACCCGGACGCGAGCAGCTTCCTGGATGCGGTCAGCTTCCAGGAGGTGACCTCTGGCAGCACCACGGCGGGCCAGCTGAACATCGTGCCGACCACGCTGCGCAGGCCGCCCGGCCTGCCGTTCTTCTTCCCGAGCCTCTACGCCTTCACCTTCGACTTCATCGACGTGAACGGTGACGGGCTCCAGGACGCGGTGACGCTGGGACAGCTGCAGGCGACCGACACCCGGCTCAAGCTCCGGGTCCAGTTCAACACGGGCAAGGGCTTCACCGAGATGCGCGAGACGGAGCTCCCCGAGAGCTTCAGCACCGCGCTGCTGGGCGCGAAGACCGAGCACGGCGACTTCGACGGCGACGGCCGCGTGGACCTGGCCGTCTTCCGTCCGGGCCACCCCGTCCAGGTGCTGCTGGCGGGCACGCGGGGTGAATTCACCCAGCTGTTGAACCTGTCGATTCCTTCCAGCGGCGACAGCAAGGACTGGTCGCAGGTCATCGACGTCAACAACGACGGCCTGTTGGACCTCACCTATCGCGTGGGCAACGAGCTGCGCATCGCCCGGCGCCAGAAGCCGGTGGACGAGCTCAAGCGGGTGCACGGCAACGTGCAGCTCGCCACGTACCAGGGCTACTCCGGCCTGAGCTACTCGTTCGATTACGCGCCGCTCTCCCAGACCCAGCCGCACGGCGCCGTCACGCCGAGCGAGCCCTTCTATTCCAGGAGCTATGCGGAGACGACGACGAAGCCGTGGCTGCGCCTGGCGCCCGAGTCGATGCGCGTCGTCTCGCGCATGTCCATCCACTCCAATGAGCAGCACATCCAGAGCTGGCGACACCTGTATCGCAACGGGCTCTCCGACACGCGCGGGCTGGGCTGGAAGGGCTTCGGTCAGCGCATCGTCATCGACGAGGTGACGGGCGCTCGCACCACGACGACCTACGACAACATCTCCGCCGTGGAGGGCGCCGAGCGCAAGGCCATGGCGCCCCTGGCCCACCTCCCGGTGGAGGAGCTGACCGAAGTCCCTCTGGACGCGAACACCCGGCTGGAGACGAAGCGCCAGTGGACGTACGCCCGCACGACGCAGCCCTACACGCCGGCCTATCAGCAGTACGCCACGCGAATCTCCGAGACCGTCAGCGAGCGCCGGGGTGGTTCGGTGACGCCCGTGTCCGAGAAGGAGACGCTCACCACGCTGGATGCCTACGGCACGCCGGTGTCGCAGACCGTGCTCACCCACGGCGCCACGACGACCGAGCAGCAGAAGGCCGTCACCACCCCGGACTTCAACACCACCACCTGGCTGCCCCAGGGCACCTGGACCGTCAGCACCTCGTGGATGTCCTGTCCGAGAGCACCAGGGGTGGGCTGCAGCGGCCCGCCCGCGCCCGCCAACGTCCGCACCCTGCAGGTGACGCATGACGCCCAGGGACAGGTGGCGTCCACCGAGAACGAGCCGTCGCTCGTCGGTGAGTCCTCGACGGCCACGACGTCCGAGACCTACCTCAAGACCACCTTCGCGCGGAACGCCAAGGGGCTGGTCGAGCAGGTCCTCCAGCAGGGCGCGAATGGTGTCATCCGCACCGAGTCGGTGACGTACGACAGCGTCGACCAGACCCAGCTGGCGAGCACCACGGACGCGGCGGGGCTCACCTGGAGGTACCTCTTCCATCCGGGCCTGGGCGTGCTCGCCCAGACGAAGGACCCGAACGACGTCCACGTGCGCCTGCAGTACGACGGCTTCGGCCGCCAGCGCATCGCGACGCCGCTGTACCAGGGCCCCTCCGCGGCGCCCGCGAACAGGTCCATCGTCGAGACGTTCTACGAGTGGAATGGCACGCTGCCGCAGCACCGGACACGGGTCGCCACGGGCAACGGAGCGTTCGACGAGAGCATCACCCGGTTCGACACGCTGGGCCGGCCGGTGACGACGCAGTCCCCGCGCTTCGATGGCCAGCCGGTGACCTCCACGCACACCTACGACGTGCTCGGGCGCGTGGTGAAGACGGAGATGCCTCGGACCAGCGCCGAGCAGCCCACCTGGGAGATCCACGAGTACGACGCGCTCGGCCGCGTCACGGCGCGCCGCTTCGCGGATGGGACGACGGGGCCCAACGGGAGGCTCATCGAGAGCATCAGCTATTCGGCGCCCCTGCCCTACGCCTCGCAGGCGACGTCGACGGACGCGCTCGGGCAGGTGAAGAAGACGCTCACCGACTTCCGGGGGTTGATGGTCGAGGCGACCGAGGCCCTGGGCACGGCGAAGGCGGCCACCATGAAGTACGCCTATGGTCCCTTCGGCCGCCTGGAGCACACCGACGACCCGGCCAACCACCGCAGCTCCCGCTTCTACGACGCCGCGGGACGACTGGAGCGCACGGTCGACCCCAACTCCGGGACGCGGCTGTTCGTCTACAACGCCTTCGGCGAGCTCAAGAGCCACTCCGACGCGCCGGACGGAGCGGCGGGGCGCATCACCACCACCTACGAACGGGACCTGCTCGGCCGTGTCCTCGCGGCCACCAATCCGCGGGAGTCCCTCCAGTACTGGTACGACGAGGGGCCGGGAGGAAAGGGCCGACTGACCCGGGCGAGCCGCACGCCCACGGGGACCTCGGCGGGAGCCGTGGACACGGCCTACCTCTACGACGTGTTCGGTCGGGAGACGGGGCTCGCCCAGAAGGTGGACGGCACCACGCGCACTTTGGGTCGCGAGTACGACGACTACGGCCGCGTCAGCCGCCTCATCTATCCCGCGCAGCTCAACGGGCAGCCCTTCACGGTGGGCTATTCGTACACGGACCGGGGCGAGCTCTCGAGCGTCTACCGCGCCAATGGTCTCGGGTCCTACTGGCGGGCCTACGAGCGGGACAGCGTGGGCCGGCTCAAGACGGCCCACTACGGCAACGGCGTCTCGCGCGTCTTCCGCTACGACACGCAGGGACGGCTGCGCTTCACCGAGGCCAAGAAGAACCTCACCGACGTCCAGCGTCTGGCTTACGAGTACACGGCCAACAGCAACCTCTCCGCGCGTCACGACCTCATGGTCGGCGTCACGCAGAAGTACACCTACGACGCGCTGGACCGGCTCGAGCGCTGGAAGGTCCAGCAGGACTGCCAGACGCTCGACGTGCAGTTCCAGTACGACGCGCTCGGCAACATGCTCAGCCGCTCGCCGGTCTCCGGCTGGGAGCCCTCCGCGAGCTTCCAGTACACCGGCGGCACGTCGGGAGGACCGCACGCCGTCAAGCAGGCGCAGCTGGGCGCCGAGTCCTTCACGTACGAGTACGACCACCGCGGCAACCAGCTCGCGACCCGTAATGCCCAGGGCGCGCTGGTGCGCTCGGTGCAGTACACGCCCTCCAACCTGCCCGAGAGCATCTCCGCGTCGAGCGGCACCGTCCGCTTCGACTACGACGCCTCCGGCACCCGTGTCCGCAAGCACTCCGAGGACGGCCAGGACGACACCGTCTACGTCGGTGGCCTCTACCAGCGCCGCAAGCAGGGGCTGACGGTCACCCACATCGTCAGCATCCCCAGCCCCGAAGGCGTCGTCGCCGAGGTGTCCTGGCAGGAGGGCTCGACGTCGGAGTCCACGCGCTTCTTCCTCAACGATGCGCAGGGCAGCCCCGACACGGTGACGGACGCCTCCGGCGCGGTGCTCGAGCGCATCAAGTACGAGCCCTTCGGAGGCAGGCGGCAGACGACGAACCTCGCGCAGGCCTCGACGACGAGCCACACGGGCGCGCGATGGGGATACACGGGACACGAACAGGATGACGAGCTGGGCCTCATCAACATGCGTGGGCGCATCTACGACCCGCGGATGATGAAGTTCCTCAGCGTGGACCCGGTCATCGCCGAGCCGGGCTCCGCGCAGGCCTACAACGCGTACTCGTACGTCCTCAACAACCCCACCCGCTACACCGACCCCAGCGGCTTCACGCCGTATGGGGGGGAGCTGGTCAGCAGTTGGGGCACGGGTTGGACGGGAGCGCCGCAGTCGCACCAGAGCCGCATCATGAGCGCGCTGGAGCGGCACCTGTCCATGCCGGGCCCGTCCTTGTACCTGCCCAGCATCGACTTCAAGGTGCCCAGCATCCAGTCGCTGGACGACACGAGGACCCAGCCCGATGCGCGTCACACGAACGACATCGGTCAGAGTTCGGGCTCGTCCAGGAGCGGGCTGACGTCCCTGCTCACGACGGCCTCGAGCACGTTCGACACGGTCGCCGACAAGGTCCCGTGCGGGATGATGGTGAGCTGCCATCTGAGCCGCGCGATGACGAAGTCGCAGCTCGAGAGCATGGTCAACGCGTCGACGCTCTATGACCGGTATGCGCCGGTCAGCAAGCTCGCCGCGGCCAGCTTCGCCATCAACGAGTTCATCCCGTTCGTGTCCGCGGGTGAGAGCTACCTCGAGACCAAGAAGTCCTGTGGCAAGGGCGACGCGGGAGGCTGCGCCGTCGGCGTGGGGAAGACGACCTTCTACACGCTGTCCTCTGGCGCCAGCCTCTTGTCGCTCATCGAATCGGGCGCTGGCGTGGCGGGCGTACTCAAAGCCCCGGTCTCGAGCGCGCGCAACGCGATGAACCAGGTGACTCGCTCTCTCGGGGGTCGAACGCTCCCACCCCGCGGCCACTTCTCCATGAGCAAGAACGCGGCGGGTGGAGAGGTCTGGACCTCCAACGGGGAGATCATCCAGATGGACTTCGCGCACCTCGTGGATGAGGCCCGTCTCAAGGGCGATGTGCACATCCTCTCAGGCGTACACGGCGAGGCGAATGGCAGACGGATTCAGGACATGAGACTCCACAAGGACGACAGGTACCGCTGGAGAAACTCGCCCAACGTGACCGTCCACGACATCAACAAGCTGTCTCCCGAGGAGATCACGAACATCCTCCGGGGTGAGGGAAGCATCTTCGGGGCCTTCTGCTACAGTGACCGCTGCCTCGCGCCCTTCAGGTAGGCACGACATGACCCAGAAGAAATTGAAAGAGTACAAAGGGTTTATCTGGACTCGGGACCTCACTCGGCCGGGCCTGCGAGTGAGCGTGATGGCGACGGACCCCGAAGAGGCCTTCGACATGTTGGAGGAGAAGCATGGCAAGGGCACCGTCCACGACCTGCACAACGAAGAGGATGCGAACACGATTCGCTGACCGGGCTGGCTAGAAGCGCCAGTCCGGAGTAGCTGAGGAAGGGCTCGCGACTCTCCGGTCGCGGGCCCTTCTTCGTGGGGGACACAGGCCCGACAATCCGCCGATGCGGCCTGAATCCGCGCTCTACCGGGCTGGCTGACGGGCGCGCATCCTTGAAAGACTCATCCGACTTTCGAGGACACGTCATGGCCCACGACCACGCTGCGCATTCCGTCCAACACATCGTTCCGGGCTTCGGCGCGGACCGCGCCGCTCACTACGACGCCCAGGCGGCCCTCAGCCTCGCGGGCGTCCAGGCCATGTACGAGCTGGTGGTGAGCGCGATGACCTCCCGGCTCGATGGCCAGAAGGACGCTTCCTTGCTTGCCGTGGGCCTGGGCACGGGGATGGAGTTGCTGCCCTACCTGCGCTTCGATGTACCGGGCTGGCGCTTCACGGGCATCGACCCGTCCTCGGCCATGCTCGACGTGGCCCGGAAGCGCCTGGAGACCGAGGGGCTGCTCTCTCGTACCCATATCCACGTGGGGGAGCTGAAAAGCCTCCCAGAAGGACCTCCGTTCGACGGCGCGCAGATGATGGGCATCCTGCACCATGTCGAGGGGGACGCGGCCCGCCTGGAGCTGCTGCGCGAGGTGGCCCGTCGGCTCAAGCCCGGAGCGCCCCTCGTCATCGGCTGCCGCGTCGGAAAGGACCCGGTGCTGACGGACGTGGAGTTCCGCCGCCTGCGCGCCCATGGAATCCCCAAGGAGGAGCTGGACCATCGTCGCAAGCTCTTCGACGCCAAGGTGACGCCCATCGAGTCCGACGCGGCCCTGGCTGGAATGCTCGAGCAGGTGGGCTTCACGGCGCCCAAGCCCCTCTTCGTCTCGCTCCAGTTCAAGGTGTTCCTCACCCAGTCCGGGACTGCGTCCCAAGGCTGAGTCCCGCGTGGTGGACCCGGTAACGGAGCCACGCGACTGACGCATCCAGGACCCGGACGCTGCACTGGCGCACGGGCCCACCCAAGGCTCACCCATTCCAGCGTGAGAGTTCGATCGCCTGAGCAGAGGCTGGATCGACCCACTTCCTGGTCACCCCCAGCAGCAAGCTTCTGGCTGTGCATCATCGGCTTTGGACTCGAGTCCCGTGTTGCGGACTCGTACCGGGCCCTGCGCAGCCCTCCGTCGAGGAAGACCTCCGGCGCGTCCGTTGCACAACAGCGGACCACGCGAGCCCACTTCGACGGCACGGCCGAACACGGCCATCCCGACGCATGCCAGAGCATCGCGAGACCCTCGTCGCTCGACCGAAGGCTCACACCATGACTCAAGCGCGTCGCTCGCCACCCCGCGGTGCTTTCCAGGCATTGCTTGTTCCTGCACTCCTCGTCCTTCTCGTCACACCCCCCGTCCTCGCCTCAGAGCCCACGCTGCCGATGTCCAAGGTCGATGCAGGCCCCATGGCAGCCCCCATGGCCTGCAATGGTTGCGAGCCGTTCCCCGACCCCAACCCCGAATGCACTCCGGAGGTCTGTGACGGCGTCGACAACGACTGCGACGGGCTCATCGACGAAGGCCTGATTCTCACCCTCTACCGTGACGCAGACGGTGACGGAAAGGGCGCGGGCGTCGGGAAAGCAGCCTGCGCCCAGTCTGGCTGGGTCAGCAACAACAGCGACTGCGACGACAACAACGCCTCCATCTGGCAGTGGCGGAGATATTACCGCGATGCGGATGGCGACGGTTTTGGATTGCCATCGACCTGGAAGGACTCATGCGGACAGCCCTCGGGCTACGTGACGGATGCGACCGACTGCAATGACGCCTCATCCGCCGTCAAGCCGGGCGTCGTGAAGTCCTGTGGCATCGGAGCCTGCGCGGCCAGCGTGCAGGCCTGCATCAATGGAGTCGAGCAGGCCTGCACGCCCCGGCTTCCCACCGAGGAGGTCTGCGACCAGATCGACAATAACTGCAATGGCCAGGTGGATGACCTTCCTCCGATCTCCTGTGGTATTGGATTCTGTCGGCGCACGGTGCCTGCATGCGCCACCCTCTGCGAACTGGAAGAGCGCCATGACGGGAAGCCCCCCGTCGAGGTCTGCACCTGGAGACCCAACTACTGCGTCGCTGGCTCTCCCAAGCCCGCTGAGAGCTGCAATGGGGTTGACGACAACTGCAATGGAATGACGGACGAAGGCGTGCAACTCACGTTCTACCGTGACGAGGATGGCGACGGCTTCGGCGCCGCGAGCGCCCCCATTGGCAGTGGTTGCAGCGTCCCTTCTGGGGCGTCCCTGAACAGCCAGGACTGCAACGACAAGAACGCCGCGGTTCACCCGTCGGCCCAGAAGACCTGCGGCGTCGGCGCGTGCGCGAACAGCGTCCCGGCATGCCGCAATGGAGTCGAGCAGTCCTGCACGCCCCTGCCTCCTGGCGAGGAAATCTGCGACCAGATCGACAACAACTGCAATGGGCAGGTGGACGATGTCCCTCCGAAGAGCTGTGGCGTAGGAGCGTGCGCGCGAAGTGTTCCCGCCTGCACCACGGCATGCTGGATGGAGCCGAGCCGTGACGGCAAGCCTCCACGAGAAGTGTGCGAGTGGGGAGACTACGGCATATGCGTTCCCGGAGCCCCAGTCCCGGAAGTCTGCGCCAACGGCATCGACGAAGACTGCAATGGACTGGCTGACGATTCGACCCATTCGAATGCATGGCTCGACTTCTACGCCGACCAGGATCAAGACGGATATGGCGCCACCTGGATGAGCACACGAGCGTGCCGCCAGCCCGAGGGCACGACTCGAGTTGGCGGAGACTGTGATGACACCCGGTCCACCGTGAGGCCCGGCGCCGCGGAAGTCTGTGACGGCATCGACAACAACTGCAACGCAAACATCGATGAAGCGGGCATCTGCGAACAGTCGCGGTGCCAGTAACACGAGTCCATTGACTGCAGCCCCAGGCGGAAGCCCTCCGTCCTGCTCGGAGTCCATTGCCATCATGAGTCCAGAAAAACCCCATCATCATTCCTCGTTGCGCAGGTTCGTCGCCGCGCACGTCATGCTCTTTGTCTATGGAGCCCAGCTCGTCAGCTGCGCGCCATCCAGTCCTCGGGATCAGGAGGTAGAGCACAGCACGCAACTCACCAAGGCGCTGGGTGCGGCCCAGAGCATTCCCTTTGAACTGAGGCAGGACACGATTCTCGCCACGGGGCCGGCGGGGCAGTCGACGCCAGGGGCCATCCCGTTCTCGGCGGACGTCACGGCCAGCGGCTCAGCCGCGGTGTCCATCCCCCTCTGGGTTCCTCCCGGTCGAGCGGGAATCCAGCCTTCTCTCTCCATCGTCTACGACAGCCAGGGGAGCGACGGCATTCTTGGTCCGGGCTTCAACCTCGCGGGGCTGTCGCAGATCACACGCTGCCCCAATTCTTTTGCGAGAGATGGAAAGCTCCACCCTGTCGAACTGAACCTCACGACCTATATCCCTGAGCTCAATCATTACTCGAGGGTCTACTGTCTGGATGGGATGAGGCTCGTACCTGCCCCCTCCGGGCAGAACCACTTCAAGACCGAGCAGGACACATACTCATCCATTCGCATCCCCCCGGGCAACAGTCCCATCGATCCAGGCACGTTCGAAGTTCGAGGGAAGGATGGGCTCGTCCGAACCTATGGTCGCGGCACAGGGGCAAGAAACGATGCCATCCTTCGTCTCGAGCAGGCGGCCGCCATCGCCTGGGCCCTTTCCTCTGTCGAAGACCCATTCGGGAACCGCATGGAGATCTTCTATGCGCAAGCTCCCGCTGGAGCGAACACGGGTCTCTGGCATCGCCCCACTCGAATCGTCTACACCCAGTTTCGCAACGCGTCCGGCTTCATCGAGACAGGGCACCGAGAGGTCACCTTCGAGTATGAAGAGCGGGCAGATGCTTTCTCGGGATACCTGAGTGGCGCTCCGGTTGGCCGAGACTTCAGGCTCTCGCGAATCAACATGAAAGGGCCGGGTCTCGCACCTGGGGCGACTTCTCTCTCGACGGTCCTGCTGCGTTACTACGACTTTGACTACACGGAAGGAGCTGTCAGCAAGCGCAGTCTCCTGACGACACTGCGCGAGTGCGACGGCAGCAACATCTGCAAGCCGCCTTTGCACTTCGAATGGGAGCAAGGCTCCTGGGAGTTCCAGACTCCCCCTGCCACGAATGTCAGCGATGCCGCGGCAGGAGCGGGTCTCAACTCCTTTGGATTGGGGGCTGGACGTCGAGGCGTCGCCTATTTCGTTCGTTCCGAGCGACTCCAGAAGAGGGATCGACACTACCCGTCCGAACAGCATCCTCTCACCGACTACACGGAAGAGAACTGGCAAGACATCATGCGGGTCCTTCGGTTCCCGGATGCAGCGTCCCCCACGCTCGAAGCATCTGACTCCGTTGGCGCCGCATTGTGGCACCCATGGTTCAATATCGAAGGCAGCGTCATCTTCGAAGATGGAGGAGATGGCGATTACTGCGGCAAGAGACACGAGCGAGGTCTCTTTCCCGTGGTGACGGACTGGGATGGCTTCGGAAAGTCTTCAGTCACGGCTCTCTCGTGTTTCTGGGATGTGCCCCACGGCGGCATATACCCCGCGCCGATGTACGGTTATGCCCACAAAGAAGCAGGAGTCACGGAGATCGCCGGCTCAGAGCCAAACTCCCAGTATTGGCTCGACGTCGACGGGGACGTGAGAAACGACCGAGTCTGGATGGGGCGACACGAGGCTCGGCTCCCCTCGCCCCTGAATAGCATTCAAGTCTTCCCTGCGACCCGACGCAGCACCAAGCTGACTCCCGCCGGATTCTTCTTGCCTTCTCGCTTTGGCGTCCGCGCGGTGGACCTCGATGGCAGCGGAAAGATGAGCCTCCTCGGCGTCGGACTCAACGGAGGCGGACTTCTCGATGCACTCTCCTACTCGGAGTTCTCCGATGACAATCCTGACGTAGCTGAGATGAAGGTCATCAAGACCCAAATCAAGGAGCCCCCGCAGCGACCTCCATATTTCGGCTCCACGCGCGCCTTCACGTTCGACTTCATTGACGTCAATGGAGATGGACTGAGTGACGCCGTCACGCTTGGCGACATGTATGTGACTGATACAGCGCCAGAACTCTGGGTCCAACTCAACTCTGGAAGAGGGTTCAACCCCGTCCGGGAAACCGTGCTCTCCAGCGACCTCGCGACCCTGTTGGATGGAGCCAAGACCGAACACGGTGACTTCGACGGTGACGGACGCATCGACCTGGCCATCTTCAAGCGAAACACCCCTGTCAAACTGTGGCTGGCTGGCCCAAAGGGGGACTTCACCCGTTTCGAACAACTGGCCTCCGTCCCCAGCGGAGACAACCTCGAATGGGCCCAGGTCGTCGACGTGAACAACGATGGATTGCTGGACTTCACCTACCGGCAGGGCAACGAGCTTCGCGTCGCACTGCGAAGCCACGCGACGGATGTCCTCAAGGCCGTCAGGTTCAATCAAGACGCCAGCTACTCCTTCACCTATACCCCCCTGTCACAGAAAAACCCTCTCGGCAGCGCTCCTCCTATCGAGCCGTTCTACTCGAGTTCCTACATCGAGGATGCCCAGAAGCCCTGGCTCCGATTGGCGCCTGAGTCGATGCGCGTCGTCTCCAGCATGGCGCTCAACGTCAACGAGCGTCGGGTGAACAGATGGCGTTATCTCTATCGAGATGGCCTCTCCGACACTCGAGGATTGGGGTGGCTCGGCTTCGGCCAACGAATCGTCATTGACGAAGAGACGGGCGCCCGGACGACCACGAGCTTCGACAACATCTCCACGCTAGAGGGCTCGAACCGAAGGGCCTCATCCCTCCAAGCGCACCTCCCGCGCGAGGAAGTGGTTGAAGTCCAGGTGGACGCCAACACCGCGCTGCGGACCCAGCGAAACTGGACGTATGCGCGGGCGCCGCAAGGCTATGCCCCCTCCTACCAGCAGTACGCGCGGCGATTCGTGGAAACGGTACGAGAAGTCAAGGGTACCTCGACGACCGTGGTGTCCGAGAAAGAGAGCCTGCTTGAGCTCGACGACAAGGGCACACCCATCTCTCAGACATCGCTCATCCACGGGGCCGACAAGACCGAACAGGTTCGGACGAGCATTGAACCTGGCAACTTCGACTCCGTGAACTGGGTGCCCACCGGGGTATGGACCGCCACGACCTCTTGGATGTCGTGCGCCCGAAGTTTGGAGATGGGATGCCAGAGTCAGCCCGCCGCGGCCAATGTTCACACGAAGCGGATGACGTACGGCACGCGAGGCCAACTGGAGAGCACCGAGACAGCACCATCTCTCGCAGGAGAGGCGGTGACGCCGACGACTTCGGAGACGCATCTCAAGGCGGTCTTCGCTCGAAACGACAAGGGGCTCGTCGTGCAAGTCTCCCTGCATGGCAGCGGGGAAGTGCGCACGGAGTCGGTGAGCTACGACGACCTGGATCAGACGCAACTTGCGACAACGACGGACGCGGAGGGCGCGACCTGGCGCTATCTCTTCCATCCGGGTCTCGGCGTTCTCGCGCAGACGGAAGACCCCAACGGGGTCCAGATGCGCGTTCAATATGATGGCTTCGGCCGCGAGCGAATCGCGACTCCGCTCTATCAAGGGCCATCGTCCGCACCTGCGGACAAGTCCATCGTACGAAGCTTCTACGAGTGGCAGGGCTCGACGCCCCAGCTCCGCGTCCAGGCAGACACGAATACCGGCGCGACAGGAGTGACCGAGGCCACGACATCGTTCGACGCCCTCGGCCGCCCGGTATCGCACCGTGCGCTGCGGTTTGATGGACAGACGGTGCTCTCCACCACCGACTATGACGACTTGGGGCGCGTGGTGAAGCAGGAAGCCCCTCGGCTTAGTACGGAGATGCCGTCATGGGAGGCCTTTGAGTACGACCCGCTTGGACGAGTCACGGCACGCCGCATTGCCGACTCGGCCACCGGACCTCGCGGAATGCTCGTCGAGACACTCTTGTACACATCGGCTGCGCCCTACACTTCGCAGGCCGTCTCAATCGACGCGGCCGGGCAGATGAAGCGGACGCTCGTCGACTATCGCGGATTGATGACCCGAGCAACCGAGGCGCCAGGAACGGCCCTGGAAGCAACCATGGCCTACACCTATGGCCCCTTTGGTCGCCTGGAACACGTTGACGACCCCTCTGGGAACCGGAGTTCCCATTTCTACGATGCGTCTGGACGACTGGAGCGCACGGTCGACCCCAGCGCGGGAACAAGACTCTTCCTCTACAACGCCTTTGGCGAGCTCAAGAGTCAGTCTGACGCTCCGTCTGGGACGGCAGGGCGGCTGACGACTACGTATCAGCGCGACCTCCTGGGGCGGGTCCTGTCGGCGACCAACGAGAAGGAGCGCTTGGACTACGTCTATGACAGTGGTCCAGGCGCGATGCGACGACTGTCGCGCACGACCCGTACGCCTGTTGGTAACCCTGATGGAATCGTCATCAAGGACCATGTGTACGACCCCTTCGGACGCGAGACGGACACTGCTTTGAGAGTGGGCGGCGAGACATTGGTGATGAGTCGCGAATACGACGACTTCGGGCGAGTGAAACGGCTCACCTACCCGGTCGCGCGCAATGGAGTGCCCATGACATTGGGGTACTCCTTCACGAATCAAGGGAGTCTCGCGACCATCTACTCGACGAACATTTCAAGCCCGTTTGCCATCTACTGGCGAGCGTACGCGCGAGACAGCGTGGGTCGACTCAAGACGGCCCATTACGGCAATGGCGTTGCGAGGAGCTTCCAGTACGACAGCCAAGGGCTGCTGCGCTATCAGGAGGCTCGCCACGACGGCAACAAAATCCAGAGCCTCGCCTACGACTATACCTACAACGACAATCTCGCTTCGCGACACGACCTCATGCTCGGCGTCACGCAGAAGTACACGTACGACGCGCTCGACCGACTTGAGCGATGGAAGGTCCAGCAGAACTGCCAGACGCTCGACGTGCAGTTCCAGTACGACAAGCTCGGCAACATGCTCAGCCGCTCGCCCGTCTCCGGCTCGGAGTCCGCCGCGAGCTTCCAGTACACCGGCGGCACCTCGGGAGGGCCTCACGCCGTCAAGCAGGCCCAGCTCGGCGCCGAGTCCTTCACGTACGAATACGACCACCGCGGCAACCAAATCGCGATGCGCGACGCGCAGGGCACGCTCGTGCGGGAGGTGCAGTACGCGCCCTCCAATCTGCCCGAGAGCATCACCTCGTCGAGCGGCACCGTCCGCTTCGACTACGACGCCTCCGGCACCCGTGTCCGCAAGCGCGCCAGTGATGGCTCGGTGGAGACCCTCTACGTCGGCGGACTCTACCAGCGCCGCAAGCAGGGGCTGACGGTCACCCACGTCGTCAGCATCCCCAGCCCCGAGGGCGTCGTCGCCGAGCTGTCGTGGCAGGAGGGCTCGACGTCCGAGTCCACTCGCTACTTCCTCAACGACCCGCAGGGAAGCCCCGACACGGTGACGGATGCCTCGGGCACGGTACTCGAGCGCATCAAGTACGAGCCCTTCGGTGGCAGGCGCCAGGCGACGAACCTTGCGCAGGCCTCCACAACAAGCCACACGGGCGCGCGCCAGGGCTACACGGGACACGAGCAGGACGACGAGCTGGGCCTCATCAACATGCGGGGGCGCATCTACGACCCGAGGATGATGAAGTTCCTCAGCGTAGACCCAGTCATCGCCGAGCCGGGCTCCGCTCAGGCCTACAACGCATACTCGTACGTCCTCAACAACCCCATCCGCTACACCGACCCCAGCGGATTCACACCCTACGGAGGGAGCCTGGTCAGCAGCTGGGGCCCAGGTTGGACGGGGGCGCCGCAGTCAAACCAGAGCTTCATCACGAGCGCCCTGGAGCGGCACCTGTCCATGCAGGGCCCCTCGCTGTTCCTGCCCAACACCGACTTCAAGGTCCCCAGCGTCCAGTCGCTCGACGACGCGAAGACCCAGCCCGATGCCCATCACACGAATGACATCGGACAGAGTTCCGGCCCTAGCGCTCGCGGCCAAGTATCCCCCCTGGCATCATTCTCAAAAGAGGACGAGCGGACGCATGAGTCTGATCTCACCTCAATCATGGCAGGCTATGACGTCCCTGTCGCCCTCAAGCCAATCGGCACAATCTTCGCAGCCAAGCTCATTCTTACCTGGGTCACAGGCATCGGACCAGTCAACACAAACTATGAAGACGGCTCCCTTCCCGCCAGACTCATGAGGGACACGCCAGACTATCGCACAGCACGCAAGCGATACGAAAATGCAAGCATACTTGGTGGCCGATACGAAGACGCTATCCTTCGAGTCAGCAACCCCGACGGAATGCACTATCCGTTCTGGATTGGCACCCACGGAGCCAGTTTCAAGCCGCATCCCGATCAGAAATCAATGACGGTCACCCTATTCAATGCCACATCACTCACATCCGCCCGACGCAACAACCTAGACACCGGCGTCAAAAACACCACCCCGAATTGGGAGCGGTGGCCAATTCTGGACGCGAAGAATCCAATACTGAGAATCTTCCTTTACACGCTCGCAGTGCGCGCCAGGATTGATTTCCCCAATTGGGGATTACCCTTTGGCAACACCTACCAGACCTTCACCTGGAGAGAGCCCTTGCCAGGAATCCCTCCGAAGGACCAGAATATGCCGGAGTCGGAACCATAGACCGTGCCCTGTGTCGCAAGCCGCCATGAACCTTCGCTATCTGTCGCTCTCGCTTCTCCTGGCATTCATTTTCGCGTGCCCCCAAGAACGCTCGAAGCCCCGGCACTCGACCGCATCCCTCATTGGCACATATATTGCCAACTCGCGAGAAATCAATGGAACCATCATCCTCAGAGAGGATGGAACATATCTTCACACATTCACTCAGAATGAGCAGCCCCAACGGGAAGAAGGGCGTTGGACAGCTATTACCGATACAGCGGGGACGGCCATCGTTTTCGATGGCTTCACGCCTGATTGGATGGGTCGGGGACAAACGAAATGGATCCCCTATATAGAAGAACAAGGTGGCCGCGTTGCCATCTCGGCGGACCCAGACAAAGCTGGCTATTTCGTCAAGCAATAGGTGCACCAACACCTGTCAACCCACTTCTCCATGAACACATATGCAACATCGAAAACTCTCTTCCGTGTTCCTGGAGAAGTGCCCCAGTATCTCTCCAGGAACTGCGGGCCATGTCTTCGACGCGGGAACCAGCGCACCTTGCCTTTCCCCGTTCACGCCGTGCCGACCATCGCCCAAACCAACGAAGCCCTCCAATAACAGGGAGCCATCATCGAAGTCCCTTGTCCTTGTGGAACTGCATCTCTCGCACCAGGACTGCACAGACATGCCCCAGAAGAAATTGAAAGAGTACAAAGCAATGATTTGGACTCAAGACCCTACTCGCCCCGGACAGCGGGTGACCATCATGGCGACCAGCCTGGACGAGGCCTACAGCCTTCTTGAGAAAGAACATGGCAAGGGCACTGTTTTCTACCTACTCAATGAAGAGGACGCGCAGACGCCTCGATAATCGCCCTGAAATGTGAGTCGGCTTGAGGTAGATGAGGATGGTCTCACGATCATCCAGCTTAGTTAGATTCCTGAAGCAAGGAGCACAGACTACGAACTCAGCCTTGGTCTGTGCTCCACTTTCAGGCATCTCCTGCAAGGTCGGCCGATCTCAAGTTTCCAGGTGGGCACGGCAAGCACCTTCCCCACGAACGGCTCGACAATTAGCCGATATGGCCTGAATCCGCGCTCTACTGGACTGGCGGCTCGGCCGCGCATCCTCGAAAGACTCATCCGACTTTGGAGGACCCGTCATGGCCCACGACCACTCCGCACATTCCGTCCAACACATCGTTCCGGGCTTCGGCGCGGACCGCGCCGCTCACTACGATGCCCAGGCCGCTCTCAGCCTCGCGGGCGTCCAGGCCATGTACGAGCTGGTGGTCAGCGCCATGACTTCCCGACTCGATGGCCAGCAGGACGCTTCCCTGCTCGCCGTGGGCCTGGGCACGGGGACGGAGCTGGTGCCCTACCTTCGCTTCGATGTCCCCGGCTGGCGCTTCACGGGCATCGACCCGTCCGAGGCCATGCTCGACGTGGCCCGGAAGCGCCTGGAGACCAAGGGACTGCTCTCCCGCACGCACATCCACGTGGGGGAGTTGAAGAGCCTTCCGGAGGGTCCTCCGTTCGACGGCGCGCAGATGATGGGCATCCTTCACCATGTGGAAGGGGACGCGGCCCGCCTGGAGCTGCTGCGTGAGGTGGCCCGTCGGATCAAGCCCGGAGCGCCCCTCGTCATCGGTTGCCGCGTCGGAAAGGACCCGGTGCTGACGGACGTGGAGTTCCGCTGTCTGCGGGCCCATGGAATCTCCCGGGAGGAGTTGGACCATCGTCGCAAGCTCTTCGACGCCAAGGTGAGGCCCATCGAGTCCGACGCGGCCCTGGCCAGCATGCTCGAGCAGGCGGGCTTCACGCCGCCCAAGCCCCTCTTCGTCTCACTCCAGTTCAAGGTGTTCCTCACCCAGTCCGGGACTGCGTCCCAACGCTGAGCCCCGCGCGGTGGACGGAGGGACCAGAGGGGCGCATCTCGGAGGCGTCAGGGCCTGGACGTTGCACCGGTCCATGACCCCGAGGCCTCCATGGGCCTCGCTCATTCGGGTCACCCACGCCCCATGTCCATCTACTTCGTGAAGAACGTCGAAGGATTCCAGCCCAAGGGCGCACATGTCGGACGCGTCTGCGCGGGCGTCTCTGGTACCGAGGAGTTGATGCAGGCGCTCGAAGCCGCGCTGCGACTGCCCGCCTCCTTCCGGCGAACGTGGGACGCCCTCTCCGGGTCCCTCCGGGACCTCTCCTGGCTCCCAGCGGGGCGAATCACGCTCGTCCACGAGGAGCTCCCACTCCTGTCTCCCGAAGACCTCAGCACCTATCTGCATGGGCTGGAGGAGTCTGCCGGGATTTGGCGAGGAAGGACTGACTACGCGCTGGATATCGTGTTCGCGAAGAAGCACAGGCACCGGGTTCTGGCGCCGCTCGCGGACATCCGCCCCAGGTCACCCTGGAGGCGACTCAAGGCGGAACTGGACAGCAGCAGCATTCGGGACGAGTTCCAGTTCATCTCCCAGAAGTTCGACGGCTTCGAGTTCGTGATGAACATCGTCGAGCATCGTGACGGGTCGACGCGTCAAATCCGGAATGCGCTCTACCTTGCCTTCAGGATGCGGGGCTGGGACCGTGAGCGTTTCGCCAGAGCCCTCCCCAGCCTCTGCATCCACGAATCGCTCGAACTGAGGGAGCAGGCGACATGGAGCCTGCTCGTCCTGCGCAGTCACAACAGGACCATCCCAGGTGAACTAATCCCGAACGATGATGTCTCTTCGTGCGTGAAACGCCTCCACAAGGCCATTGAATTGGGCGTCCAGGAGAACCTTGAAGCCCTCGCACACAAGTATCTGGCCGGGACGTTCTGACACTCACTCCCACTCAAGCCCGAGCCTCTTTCTCCCATGGTCACCAGGATTTCGATTCAAGGATTCGAGTACGACTGGCTCGCTTGTGACGAAGTGGGCCACGTCGGGTTCCTCAGCACTGCTGGTGGAGGATACGCGCCGGATGAGTTCCTCCGCGACATTCCACTCCACGACCGGGCATTGGAGCTGCTTGCAGGGATGAAGTCCTGCACGAGGGCAATCCCACAGCCAGACCAGCCCTCTGAGCCTGAGGATGTGTGGAGGCGAATGGCGGAGCGGGGTCTCTTCGCCTTCGACTCTTCGCCGCTCGGAGGTCCCTATCACCTCATCGTCCGCCCCGAGACAGCCATCCAACTCGAAGCGCTTCCTCCAGAAGTTGTACGAGCAGCGAAACAAATCACGCTCGCCCATCTCCGGTTTTCGGACGTGAGCACGTTGGACGAGACACTTCTTTGTCGCTCCATCCGAGTCCCCTGAGGAGAGAAGAGATGACCCAGCCGAATTTGAGAGAGTACAAAGCAATCATCCGGATCGGAGGCCGCCCCAATCCTGGGTTCCACGTGACAGTGATGGCAACCGACCGCGAAGAAGCCTACGAACTTCTCGAGAAGAAGCATGGACCAGGCACGGTCTTCGACCTGCACAACGAAGACGATGCGGTAACCTTGCCAACCCAAAGGAGTTCAGACATGGCCCAGAAGAAGTTGAAAGAGTACCGAGCGATCATCGAGTATGGAGACCCCAATCGCCCTGATCTGCGAGTGACTGTGATGGCGGTAGACGGCGAAGAGGCCTTCAATCTTCTCGAGGAGAAGTATGGCAAGGGCACCGTCTTCGACCTGCACAACGAAGAGGAAGCGAACACGATTCGGTGACCTTGTCGGTGAAAGAGCCCGTGAGCGCAGACATGTCCGAGAAGAGACTGAGAGAACACAAAGCCATCATCTGGACTGAGGACCCCAATCGTCCCGGTCTGAGGGTCACTGTGATGGCAGCCAGCGCTGCGAGGCGCGCATGCTTCTCGAGAGCGACCACGGCAAGGGCAACGTCTACAATCTTCACAACGAAGAGGATGCGAAGATGCCTCGCTAACTTCTACGGGTCCAGCTACTGCACGCAGTCCGCGACGTCATGGGCCTGAGCCTCCAGGACACGGGCGAACTGTTGAAGTCCCTGCCGCGTCAATTGGCAGAGGGGACACGCGTGGAGATGGAACTCCTCCAAACACGACTCGCACCAAGCGGAGCGAAACTCCTCGTCGAGCGCGACACCTCAACCACGAAGTGAGCCCGCGCCCACTGTCACGGAGTCGTGGTCGAAGCCCCAGGAACCGGCATCACCGTGCCGCCGTACTGTGTCGCCGCCAACGTCCCGCACGCCGCCCCAATCTCCTTGCCCCCTGAATACCGCCGGGCCACCGGCGCCTTCAGGATCTGCAAGTAGTCCCGGAACGCGCTCAGCTCCTCCGCCGAAGGCGGCAGGTACTTCCCCGTCGGGTCCGTCACGTCGATGAGGTCCACCTTGATGGGAATCCCCTCGAACGCCACCTTCAACGCCTCCGCGTCCTCGCGCTCCAGGTTGAAGCCGGAGATGGCCACATAGGCAATCATCGCCCGCTCGCGCCGCACCTGGCTGTACTCGCGGATGGCCTCAATCAGCTCCGGCAACGGATGGGTCTTCTCAATCGGGAGCACCTTCGCCCGCTTCTCCGACATCGCGCTCGTCACCGAGAACGCCAGCCGGTACGGATGCCCCTCCCGCGTGTAGCGCCGAATCGCCGGCACATGCCCCGCCGTGGAGAACGTAATCGCCGTGCCCGCAATCGAGAAACCCGCCGGGTTCGACAGGATGCCCGCCGCCCGCAGCGTCTCCTTGTAGTTCAGCAGCGGCTCGCCCATCCCCATGAACACCACACCCCGCACCGGCCGGTCCGCCTCCGCCCTCACCTGCAGCACCTGGTCCAATATCTCCCAGGTATACAGGTTCCGTTTGAAGCCCAACTTCCCCGTCATGCAGAAGTCGCACGCCAGCGCGCAGCCCACCTGGCTGGACACGCAGATGACGTACTTCTCGTCGAAGATGGGGATGCGGACCGCTTCAATCCGCCCGCCCAGTGGGGAGTCGAAGAGGTACTTCACGAAGCCGTCGTCCGCCTTCCGGCGCTCCACGATTTGGAGGCTCGGCATCTCGGCGTGGGCTTCCAGGTAGTCCGTCACCCGGCGGGGCACCTGGGGCGAGCGGGCCACCTCCGTCACGGACTTGCGGCCGTGGGCGAAGACGGCCGCGAACACCTTGCGCACGGCGGTGGGGGACGGGGAGAGCGGCGCGAGCGCCGCCTCCAGCTCCGGGAGCGAGAGTTGCTTCAGGTTCACGAGGCGGACTTGATTTTGGTGCGAAGGAAGTCCGTCAGCTTGGTGCTGACCTCCTTCGGCATCCTCGCCGCCAGCGCGCGCTTGCACAGACTGGGCGTGGCCCGGTACGTGCGGAGGAACTCCTCACAGGGGCTGCACCCGGACAGGTGCTCCTGGAGATGGCGCGAATCCTCGGGCGACATCTCGCCCTCGAGGTATTCCAGCAGGAGGTTGATGGAGTCTTTACAGGTGTACATCCGAACCTCGGCTGGCTGCGGCGCGCCCTCGTCCTCGCTTCGGAAGATGCGGAGCCCCCCGTTCGCGTTTCACGGCCCGGGATTGTCGCGGTTGTAGAAGGCGTCGATGGCTTCCCGGAGCGCGAGACGAGCCCGGTGCAGGCGGCTCTTGATGGCGGGGATGGAATCCCCCGTCACCTCCGCAATCTGTTCGTAACTGAGGCCGTCCACGTCTTTCAAGAGGAAGACCTCACGATACCCCTCGGGCAGCCGGTCCGCCGCTTGCCGGATGGCCTGGCCCAGCTCCGCGTCCAGGGCCTTCTCCTCGGCGTCCCGGCTCCAGTCCGTCTGGGGGTAGTCCGCCAGCGTACCCCGGGGGGTGAACTCCGGCCCCTGGAGCTCCGCCTCGGCCGCCTGGGCCACCCGCCGGTGGCGCAGGCGCATGAGCGCGTGGTTGGCCGCGATGCGGTGCACCCAGGACCCGAAGGCCGCATCCCCGCGGAAATCCTTGAGATGTTGGTAGGCCGACAGGAAGGTGTCCTGGGTGATTTCGGCGGCGTCCGCCTCCGAGCGCGTCATCCGCAGCGCCAGACCGTACACCTTGTCCTGGTGGGCTCCCACCAGGGCCTCGAAGGCGGACATGTCCCCGTCCTGCGCGCGGGCAAGGAGCAGGCGATCATCTTCCGTGGCGACCTCGTCGGACATGGCGGGGCGCACCCAACCAGCCAGAAGCGCCTTCGTCAAGCGCGGTTGCGACGCCTCGTCCCAGGCCGCTTGCTGACATGTTGACTGTCCCGGACCCACAGCCGGAAGGGCTCGTCCGCCCACGCCCCCGCGTACTCCACGCCGATGCGGGGCCCCTTCTCCACCCGCGCCTCCTCCACCCCCACACCCGGGAGCAGGTGCAGCCCCGGTGAGGCCAGGTCCACCCGGTTGTGCGCGAGCGTCAGCCCCATCGCCTTGCACAGCTTGCCGGGCCCGTCCGTGCGCCCCCCTGCGTCCAGCCCCTCCACCGGCTCCACCGCGCGCACCAGCACCGCCGCCCCCACCCCGGGCGCGTCCGTCACCACGTTGAAGCAATGGTGCATCCCGTAGATGAGATACATGTAGGCCTTTCCGGGTGGGCCGAACATGACCTCGGTGCGCGGGGTGAGGCCCTTGGCGGCGTGGCAGGCCAGGTCGTGCTCGCCGATATAGGCCTCGGTCTCGACGATTCGCCCCACCCGGCGGGCGCCGTCGGACGCCTGCACGACGAGCAACGTACCGAGCAGCTCCCGCGCCACGACGAGGGCCGGGCGCGCGTAGAAGGACGAGGGCAACACGCTCACGTCCAGCAGTGTACCGGCCCCCGCCGACATGCGCTCTGCAATGGACATCCGTCCACCGGTGGAAACCCGCCACGTACTTCCTGGCACCGGACCCATTCACTCCAGCGCGGGGCTGGTGCAGATTGCGCCGCACCATGTCCACCCCCGGCCGGCTCTCCGGTCTCCTGCTTCCGCTCTTCTCCCTGCGCTCCCCGACGGATTTCGGCATCGGTGACTTCGGCGCGCTCGACGGCCTGTTCTCCTGGATGAAGCTCGGGCGTCAGCGCCTGCTGATGCTGTTGCCGCTCTTGCCCACCGCGCCGGGTGACTCCAGCCCCTACGCCACCCGCTCGGCGTTCGGCCTCAACCCGCTCTTCATCGACCTGCACGCGCTGCCGGAGTTCACCGCCTCGGGCGGCGAGGCCGCGCTCACCGACGAGCAGCGCCGCCAGCTCGCCGAGGCCCGGAGCGCCCCGCGCATCCGGTACGACCTGGTCTTCCCCCTGAAGGACGCCGCCCTGGCGCGCGCATTCGACACCTTCGAGGCGAAGCACTGGGCCTCCCAGTCCGAGCGCGCCCGCGCCTTCGCCCAATGGCGCGACGCCCAGGCCGGCTGGCTGGAGACCTACGCCTTGTTCACCGCCATCAGCGAGCAGGAGGACCGCCGCGCGTGGTGGGAGTGGCCGGAGGGCCTGCGCACCCGCCAGCCGGAGGCGCTCGCCGCCAAGGGGAAGGAGCTGGAGCGCCGGGTGCGCTACCACGCGTGGCTGCAGTGGGTGGCCGAGGAGCAGTGGAACGCCGCGCGCGCCAAGGCCCGCGCCCAGGACGTGCTCCTGTGCGGTGACGAGCCGTTCATCATCGGCCAGGACAGCGCGGACTGCTGGGCCAACCCCACCATCCTGCGCCGCGACGCGCGGCTGGGTGTGCCGCCGGACGACTTCTCCGCCACGGGCCAGGACTGGGGCCTGCCCTACTTCGACTTCGTCGCCATGCAGAAGGACGACTACGCCTGGCTCAAGGCGCGCGCGAAGAAGGCGGCCAGCTACTACGACCTGCGCCGCGTGGACCACGCGGTGGGCTACTTCCGTCAGTGGATTCGCGACGAGCAGACGCCCACCGGGCGCTTCATCCCGCCGGACGAGGAGAGCCACAAGCGGCTGGGCCGCAAGCACTTCGAGCTGCTCTCCGAGGGCGCGGGCATCGTCGCCGAGGACCTGGGCGTGATTCCGCCGTTCGTGCGCCACATCCTCGCGGAGCTCAAGCTGCCCGGCTACCGCGTGATGCGCTGGGAGCGCGACGACAACACGTACCGCAACCCCCACCAGTTCCCCGCCATCTCCCTGGTGACGACGGGCACCCACGACACCGACACCATGGTGGAGTGGTGGGAGGGCGCCCGCGACGACGAGCGTCAGGCCGCCGCCCGCGCGTGGCCGGAGCTCCACGGCGTGCCGGTGTCACGCGAGTTCACCCCGGAGGTGCACCGGGCCCTGCTGGCCGCGGCGCTCAACTCGGGCAGCGACTTGTGCGTGCTGCCCTGGCAGGACGTGCTCGGCACCCGGGACCGCATCAACCTGCCGGGCTCCATGAGCGACTCGAACTGGGCCTACCGCATCGCCCAGGACGTGGGCTCGCTGCTCAACGACGCCACCACGCGCGAGGCCGCCGAGAAGCTGGCCTGGCTCACCGCCTCCGCGCGCCGCTGAACCACGCCCTCACGCCGCCGTGCCCGGGGTGATTCGCACCCGGGCGCGGTGCAGCGGCCGCGCCTTCAGTCGATGCACTTCACCTGACCGGGGAAGCCATCGAAGATGGCGCAGCGGCGGTTGGTGTTGGCGCACTCGAGCCTGTCGCAGACGTCCTCGGTGACGCAGATGGGCGGAGAGCGTCCGAATTCCAGGAATACCTCGGCGCAGAACTCGTAGATCTGCTCGCAGCCGAAGGAGCCGCAGTATTCCGCGTCCGCGAGGCTCTCACCTTCTCGGAGCTTGACGACCTCGTCGTCGTCCACGCCGCAGGCGGAGGCGAGCGCCGACACCACGCAGAACACCAGGACTCTGATTCGGCGGGACAGGAGCATGGGCCCCAATCTGGCGCACCTTGGCGCGGCTTGCACGTCTCCAGGTGTTTCGAGCAAGGACTTGCCGACAGAGGCCGGGATGACGAGACGTTGGAATGCGACAAAGGGAGGAGGTCGTCCTCCACAAGACGCGCTGACCCTCTTGCCTTCCGGGTATGAACAGTCCGTGGCCGTTGACCTGCTCCGACTCCTCCGCCTCGCCACCGTCGCCCTGCTCCTGAGCATGGCGGGTTGTGCCACCACGTCCACCCCGCCCCCGGGCCCCAAGGTCGCCAAGCTCGACATCGAGGGCACGAAGCAGGTGAGCGAGGGCGACATCAAGGACCGCATCCTCACGTCGCAGACGCCGTGGTGGGCGTTCTGGCCGTTCGGCGGGCCCAACTACTTCGACCCCAACGCGTGGCAGGCGGACCTGCGCCGCATCGAGCGCTACTACCAGGCCCAGGGCTACTACCAGGCGGAGGTGGTGGACAGCGAGGTGAAGCCCAAGGGCAAGGACGCGGTGGAGCTCATCGTCGAGGTGAACGAGGGTGAGCCCACGCGCATCGGTGACATCACCATCGAGGGGCTCCAGGCGCTGCCGGAGGAGGAGCGCGGCAAGCACCGCGAGCGGCTCGAGTCGAAGCTGCCCTTCAAGAAGGGCGACATCTTCCGCGAGGGGCCGTGGGAGGAGTCCAAGGGCGCGATGCAGGAGCAGCTGCGCGAGCAGGGCTACGCGGAGGCCGAGGTGTCGGGCGAGGTGCAGGTGGACGTGGACACGCGGCTGGCCCAGGTGCGGCTCGAGGTGAAGCCGGGGCTTCGCTACCGCTTCGGCAACACCTTCGTGGCCACGGACGCCAACCCCGAGGTGCCCCCGCGCCGCATCATCGAGCAGGTGCAGGGCGCGCTGAGGAAGGGTGACTGGTACAGCGAGACGTCGCTCGCGGAGGCGCAGGCGCGCGTGTTCCGCATGGGTGTGTTCGGCGCGGTGAAGGTGACGCGGGGCGCGCCAGACCGGGAGTCCGCCACGGTGCCCGTCGTCGTGGACGTGCGCGAGGCGCCGTTCCGCTCGGTGCGGCTGGGTGGTGGTATCGGCGTGGACGCAGCGCGCCAGGAGGTCCGCGCGCTGGGCGAGTGGACGCACCGCAACTTCCTGGGCGGCCTGCGCCGGGTGACGGTGCGGGGACGCGCCGGTTACGCCTTCATCCCCAACATCCTGAGCACGTCCAAGCAGGGCCCCGTCTTCGAGGTGACGGGCGAATACGAGCAGCCGCGCTTCCTCTTCCGGGACCTGCGCCAGCAGACCTCGCTCACGCTGGAGAAGGGCCTGGAGCAGGCCTACGACTTCTACGGCGGCCGGTTGCAGACGGGCGTCATCTGGCAGCCGCACCGCAACTTCTCCGTCTTCCCGTCCTACAACCTCCAGGTGTACCAGCTGTCGGGTCGGGTGAGCGCGGACTCGCGCGTGCCGCCCGTCATCCTCGGCTGCGGCGAGGGGCAGACGCGGTGTGACGTGGCGCTCAGCTTTCTGGAGGTCGCCTTCGCGTGGGACCGCCGCGACGACCCGGTGGAGCCGCGTGACGGCTACTACGTGAGCATGTCCGTGCAGAAGGGCGGCGGCTTCCTGCAGGGTGACTTCACCTACGTGCGGCTGTTGCCGGACCTGCGCTTCTACCGCTCCTTCGGCGAGGAGAAGCGCTTGGTGCTGGCGGGCAAGCTGCGGATGGGCACGCTCAACCCCGCGGGGGACTCGCAGAGCTCCATCGTCACGCGCTTCTTCTCCGGCGGCGCCACGTCCATGCGCGGCTTCAACGGCCAGCGGCTGTCGCCCCTGGCGGCGCTCGAGAAGCAGGAGGACACCAACGGCGACGGCACCCCGGACACGCCGGTGCAGAACGAGGAGTGGGACACGGTGCCGGTGGGCGGCAACAGCCTGTTCGAGACCTCGCTGGAGCTGCGCTACCAGATTACCGAGAGCATCATGGTGGCGGCCTTCTGGGACTCGGGCCTGGTGGGGGTGGAGGGCTTCGACTCGCCGCGCGGGCCGCGGCTGTTCGGTCCCGAGCACTACCACGCGGTGGGCATGGGGCTGCGCTACCTGACGGTGGTGGGCCCCATCCGCCTGGACATCGCGCGGCGGCTGAATCTGGGCCAGGGATTGCCCGTGGCCACGCCGGGGTACATCTATCCGTCCTCCGGTGGATGCTTCGGCATCGGCAGCAAGTGGAAGCCGGATGGACCCACCTCCCGGCAGGCGACCTTCGCGGGAGCCCCTGACGGACAGTGCGCGCTGCACCTGTCGATTGGAGAGGCGTTTTGAGTCGGCGACGCTGGGGGCGACGACTGCTGTGGGGGCTGCTGGGCGGCCTGGCCTTCATCGTGCTCGCCGTGGTGGGCGCGCTCGTCTGGGCGACGTCCGCGCCGGGCGAGCGCTTCCTGGTGGGCAAGGGGCTGCAGATTGCCAACGAGCAGTTCTCCGGGCGGCTCGAAATCGGCGGGCTGGACCTGGCGCCGCCGGGCGCGGTGCTCACCGGGGTGAAGCTGTATGACCCCGAGGGCGAGCTGGTCGCGGAGATTGCCCGCGTCGAGGCCCGCGTGCGGCTGGGGGGGCTCATCCAGCAGCAGGTCCGGTTGACGGAGGCCCGCATCGAGGCGCCCCGCCTCTACCTGGCGCAGGACGAGCGCGGGTTGAACCTGTCGCGCGCGATCGCGCCCCGCGTGCCCAAGCCCGAGGAGCCGCCCGGCCCGCGCGGCAAGCTGCGCGTGGACCTGGACGAGCTGGTGCTCCAGGACGGCTACGTCGACTTCCGCCAGGAGCTGGAGGACGGCGGCGAGCGGCACGCGCGGCTGGAGGACCTGGACGCGAAGGCCTCCGGACACTTCGCCGCGGCGACGCAGGGCTTCGGCGCGACGCTGGAAGCCACCGCGGCCCTGACGCAACCGACGAAGGGCCCCGTGAAGCTGAGCCTCAAGGGCGGCGGCGAGGAGGGCGCGCTGGACGCGGACGTGAAGCTCGACCTCGCGGGGCTCCTGCTGGACGCGAGCGCCAAGGCCCAGCTCCCGCCCCAGACGCCGCCCGGCCAGCCTCCTGGCGCCATGAAGGCGGACCTGGTGGTGCGCAAGCTCACCGTGCCGCCGGAGCTGCCGCGCGGCTTCGTGCCCTCGTGGCCCCTCCTGGTGCCCGTGCACGTGGAGGGCACGGCGGGGCTCGATGGGGAGCTGGCCCAGGCGGAGCTGTCCGGCAAGGCGGCGGACGCGACGCTCGAATTGAAGGGCGACGTGGACCTGGAGCGGCTGCGCACCCGCGGCGTCACCGTGAAGTTGCGCGGCGTGGACCTGTCCGCGCTGGTGGCCGAGGGGCCGAAGACGAGCCTGTCCGCGGACCTGAGCGCGAAGGGCGGCGGCACCAGCCTGGAGACGCTCGACGGCGAGGTGGACCTCACCGTGTCGCCGTCGCGCTTCAAGGGCCAGCCGCTGGGGCCCGTGGAGCTGCACGCGAAGGCGAAGGATGGGCAGTACACGCTGTCGCGGCTGCTGGTGCTGGTGCCGGGCGCCTCGCTCCAGGCCAAGGGCCAGGGCACGACGAAGGCGGTGCGCATCGACGGCGGGCTGACGGCGGGCAACCTGGCCCTGCTGTCCGACTCGCTGACGAAGCTGATGCCCGGCGCGGTGCCGCCCATCTCCGGCAGCGGCACGCTCGAGTTCAAGGTGGAGGGCCCCGTGCGCGCGCCCGGCGTGGTGGCGCAGGGCAACTTCACCTCGCTGACGTATGGCGACTACGCGATTCGAAACCTCACGCTGAACGCGGAGGTGCCGGACGCCACCCGCCCGCTGACGACCGACGCGACGCTGGTGATTGGCGTGCTGAAGGTGGGCGAGCGCCTGTTCCGCGACGTGTCCGTGGGCATCGCCACCGAGGAGCGCCGCCTGGAGGCCAGCGTGCGCGTCATGGGGGACACCGCGCTGGGGCTGACGCTCGCGGGGCTCGTGGACGACGACGGCATGGGGCTGGAGCTGCAGGCGCTGACGCTGTCGTGGCCGGAGGCGACGTGGAAGCTGCAGGGCCCCACGCACGTGGGCTTCGGCGGGGGCAAGGTGGAGGTGGAGCCCGCGCTGCGGCTCGCCGCGGGGGGACAGGCGCTGGGCGTGCGCGCCCTGCTGGTCAACGAGCGACTGACGGCGCGCGTGGACCTGGACGCGGTGGACCTGTCGCTGTTGCCGCGCGTCGCGGTGCCGGAGTCGTTGGGGCTGGGCGGCACGGTGTCGGGCTTCGTCACCGCGCAGGGCAAGCTGCCGCGTCCGGACGCGCAGGTGAAGCTGAGCTGGAGCGACGGGCGCGCGCAGGGCTACGAGGACCTGCAGCTCGCGGTGGACGCGACGTACGTGAAGGACCGCGCGCAGGGCACGCTCTCGGCGGGCCTGCCGGTGGCGAAGCTCACCGCGAGCTTCGACGTGCCCGTGCAGGGCGTGTTGAAGCGGCGCAAGGACACGCTGTCGCTCAAGGCGAACCTCGAGGGCGTTGACCTGGCGGGGGTGATGAAGCTGCTCGAGCGGCCGGAGCCGGTGAGCGGCACCGTGTCCGCCCAGCTCGTGGTGGACGGCACCGCGAGGGACCCGCGCCTGGACTTCGTGCTGCGCGGCCAGCAGGTGAACTACAGCGCGCCGCCCCCGGGCTTCGCCTTGAAGGCCCCGCTGGACTTCGACCTGCGCGCGGCCTCCGACAAGGAGGACGGCACGCTGGACGCGCGCCTGGACGTGCGCGGCCTGGGCACCCAGCAGACCTACGTGGTGCTGCGCACGCCCTTCACGGTGGGCGGGATGCTGGCGCGGCCGCCTCGGGCGGAGGACCTCCTCTCCGCGTCGGTGGACCTGGAGGCGCGCGTGGCGGAGCTGCCCCTGGCCCAGTTCGAGGGCGTGGGCGGACTGCAGCGGCCCGGCGGCAACGTGTCCGTGCAGCTCAACCTCACCGGCTCCGCGCTGGTGCCGCAGGCGCGCCTGAGCGTGCTGGGCGTGGGGCTCACCGCGTACGGGCTGCCGCCGATGAACAGCCAGCTGGGCGTGGTGGGCGACGACCAGGACGTGCGCGTGACGCTGGCCGCGCAGCGCGAGGACGGGCCCCTGGCGCAGCTGGACCTCACGTTGGACGCGCCGCTGGGCGCGCTGCAGGACCAGGAGGTCTACGGACACATCCCCTTCCAGCTCAAGGGCCGGCTGGGCCCGGTGGCGCTCCAGCAGCTGCCCGGCGTGGCCAAGGCGCGCGCGACGAGTGAGCGCGCGCAGAAGACGGGCGCGCCGTCGTCCCAGAAGGGCTTGCAGGGCGAGCTGTCGGTGGAGCTGGCCGCGCGAGGCACGCTGGACGCGCCGCGCATGGAGCTGACCGCGGGCGTGCAGAAGCTGGGCATGGGCGCGCTGGCGCTGGGCCAGGCGCGGTTGCAGTACGGCTATCAGGACGCGCGCTCCAAGTTCGACGTGCTGCTCACCGCGCCCTCGGGCGGCACGCTGATGGTGGACGGCGGCCTGGGGCTGGACGTGTCGCTGCCCGCGATTCGACGCGGCCTGGACACCTCGCGCGCGCCCATGGAGGTGACGCTGCAGGCGAAGGACTTCGACCCGTCGTTCCTGTCCGGCGCGGCGGAGATGCTGCGCAGCATCGGCGGACTGATTCAGGCGGACGCGAAGCTCTCGGGCACGCTCGCGGTGCCCACCTTCCAGGGGTCGATGAAGTGGAAGGACGGCAAGCTCGCGCTGATGGGGCTGGGCGAGTACCGCGACATCCAGCTCGCGCTGGAGGCCAGCCAGGAGCGCATGGCCATCAACACGCTGTCCATGAAGGCCGGCGGCGGCACCGTGTGGCTGGACGCGCCGCTGACGGCCACGCGCAACTCGCGGGGCGAGTACGAGCTGACCAGCCCCCAGGACAATCCCTACCCGCTCCGCGCCCGCGACTTCCCCATCGTCTTCGACGACCAGTTGATGGCGGTGCTGAGCCTGCGCGCGAAGGTGGAGGGCACCATCTCCGAGCGGCTCGTCAACCTGCGCAACGTCTCCGTGCCGGAGGCCACCGTCGAGCTGCCGGAGGCCAAGCGCAAGGACCTCCAGGACCTGGAGCGCCCCGGCGACGTGGTGCTCGTGCGCAACGGTCAGCCGCTCGAGCGGCGCAAGCGCAAGCAGCCCCAGCAGCCCTCGCCCGGAGACCCCGAACCCGAGGCCCCCGCGGGCCCGTCCACGACGCCTCCGACTCCCGCCGACGCGGAGGAGGATTTGGAGTCGGGCGACGAGACGAAGCCCCAGCGCGCGTACTGGGTGAACGTGAACGCGCCGCGCAACATCTGGGTGAAGGGCAGCGACCTCAACGTGGAGCTGGGCCTGTCGGAGGACTTCCGCGTCGAGTACACCGACGTGGCGCGCCTCTTCGGTCAGGTGCGCGTGCTGCGCGGCCGCGTGGACGTGCTGGGCCGCCGCTTCGACGTGCAGCGCGACAGCCTGGTGAGCTTCACCGGCCCGCCCACCGTCCCGTACATCAATGTCACCGCGGAGCACCGCGCGGAGAGCTCCAACATCACGGTGTACGTCACCATCCGGGGCCAGGGCCGCGACATCACCCTGAAGCCCACGAGCGAGCCGCCCCTGCCCGAGTCCGAAATCTACACGCTGCTCGCCACCGGCCGACGCACGCTGGAGCGAGGCTCCGGCGCGTCCATGACGGCCAGCGCGCAGGCGGCCTCCGTGGTGGGCTCGCTGGTGGCCAACGAGGCGCGCAAGGCGCTGGCCGCGAAGCTGCCGTTGGACGTGCTCTCGATTGAAGCGGGCGGCGCGGGCATCGCCGGCACCAAGCTGGAGGTGGGCACCTACGTCACCGACAAAATCTACGTCGGCTACACCGGACGGGTGGGCGCCAACATCCAACAGGGAGAGAACTCCAACGCGGTCCGCTTCGAGTACCAGTTCGGACCGCGCTGGAGTCTGGAAGGACAGTACGGCGACGCCCGCTCGGGCGGCCTCGACCTCATCTGGACCAACGAGTACTGAGGGCCGCCCTCGCGCGCGAGGGGGCTACAGCCAGTACATCTCGAAGCACGCGCCCACCGGCCCCGCGCCGCTGTTGGGCGCCATGGGCGAGCTCACCCACGCGCCGCCCACGCCGCACTGGCTCCACTCCTGGTTGGACGAGGACTGCACGCAGGTGCGCGCGGGCACCGAGCGGCCCAGCGTGGCGGAGGAGCACCACGGCCACGCCTGGGTGCAGGTGGTGGGGCGCGTGGTGCTGCCCGCGGTGAAGACGCCGGAGACGCACTGCCGCCACATCGCGTCGGACGAGCTCTGCACGCAGCCGAGCTCCGGCACCGTCGTGCCCGCCGTCTCCGACACGCAGCCCGTGGACGTCGGGGCGCCCCAGTTGAAGCCGCCGTCCGCGTACCGGTGGTAGATGACCGACACCAGCGACGAGCCGCCCACCGTCGCGCGGCCACACTGCGTCGCGTACGCGCCCACCCAGGGCGTGTACGTGTAGAGCGCCGCGGTGGCCTTGTTGGTCGGCTTCACCGAGCACGGGTCCAACGTCGACTTCGCCGTGCCCACCTTCCAGCCGGAGACGGTGGCCCGCCCCGCGTCCAGGTCCGTGAAGTAGCCGCGCAGCTTCTTCGCCGAGCAATCAATCTGCTTCCCGAAGCCCACGTATTGCGCATCACACCCGCTGCTGTCGGGACAACCACAGCCGGTCGCCTTGCTCAGGTTGTTGGAGGTGCCGCTCTGCACCAGGCTGGACTCCACCTGGATGCGCGCGAGCATGTACAGCGGGCTGATGCCAGACGCCTTGGAGCGCTCGACGATGAGCGCCGCCGCCGTCTTGTTGCTGAAGGCCGGGTCCCGATACGTGGCCAGGTACGAGCCCTGCTGCGTCAGGAAGGCCTGCACCTGCTCGGTGGTGATCCACTGGTGGCCCAGGAGGTTGTCGTCCTCCAGCAGCCGGTGCATGTCGTACTTCACCGTGGCTCGCTGCAACACCTGTCCGGTCAGCTCGTCGACGAACTCGTCCTGCGCCTCTTCGACAGCGCCACAGCCAACCGCCAACAGCGCGGGCACCAGGAGCCACCACAGTCGCGTCTTCATCACGGCCTCGAGGGGAGATGCGCCGTGCCCGCGAGTGAAGCCCTCGCCTCCCAGCGGGCCCGGCAGGGGGGAACCCTCTCGTCTACCCGGCCCCTGCCTCACGCCTCAAGAATTTCTTGAATTGAAGGACTGACAGACTTTTGGCGTCGAGCTGAATGGGCGCCATGAGGGCGGGTGCTGTCCTGGAGTCCAAGGGACTTGAGGCTCACGCGGCGCGTCGGGCTAGCGTCCGTGGCGCATGCACATGCCCTGCTCGATGTGGCGGAAGCGGCTGGTGGTGGTCAGCTTGTCCCTCGCGGTGCTGGGTGGGTGCTCCAGCTCGGATGACGACGGAAAAACACCCACGGGGGATGCGGGGACGAACAATCCCGACGGCGGGGGCGGCTCACCGGATGGCGGTGGCACGGCCAGCGGTGACTGCCCGGGAGAGGCGTTCCTGGAGTCGCTGGGCGAGGACCGGCTGCTGGTGGGCGCGCAGATGGAGGACAGCACCGCGGCCAGCGCGCCGTTCGACGTGCACTACCTGTACATCGCCAGCGGGCTGGTGGACTCGAACAACGTGTGCACGTCATGCACGTCGGGCTGCAACGCGGGAGGCGCGTCCTGCTCGAATGGCGCGTGCGCGTGGTGGGGGTGCTGGCAGGACTTGTCGCAGCCGCCGGGGGACTACATCCGCGGCTTCGTCTCGCGCGCGGCGGGGCGGCAGCAGCTCCCGTTCATCACGTACTACCAGCAGCTGTTGGGCAGCGTGGGCCCCTCGGGCGAGGGCGAGCAGCAGCTCACGGCGCTCAACGACGCGGCGGTGATGCGGCGCTACTTCGCGGACTATCGCTTCACGCTGCAGCAGGTGGGCAGCGCGCGCGCCCTGCTCCACCTGGAGCCGGACCTGTGGGGCTATCTCCAGTTCTTCTCCAACGGCAATCCGGACTCGGTGCCCGCGCAGGTGGCGAGCGCCAACAACACGGACTGCGCGGGCATGGCGAACACCGCGTCGGGCCTGAGCCGCTGCATGATTGCGATGGCGCGCAAGTACGCGCCGAACGCGAAGGTGAGCCTGCACGCGAGCCCCTGGTCGACGCGCGTCGACGTGTACCTCAACACCAACGCTTCCTTCGACATCGCGGCCGAGGCACGCAAGGTGGCCGACTTCCTGTCGAAGCTGGGCGCGGCGGAGACGGACTTCATCGTCGTGGAGGCCTCGGACCGCGACGCGGGCTTCTACGACAGCATCGGCGAGGAGACGTGGTGGGACGTGGACAACCGCAAGCTGCCCCACTTCCGTCAGGCCTTCACCTGGGCCGCCACCATCTCCGAGCGGCTGGGCAAGCCGAACTTCTGGTGGCAGCTGCCGGTGGGCAACATGAGCCTGCCGAACAACAACACGCGCTGGAAGGACAACCGCGTGGACTACTTCTTCTCGCACACCGCGGAGCTCGCGGCCGCGCACTCCGTGGGCTTCTCCTTCGGCGCGGGTGAGGAACGCCAGACGTCGCCGGAGAGCGACAACGGCCACCTGGCCGGCCGCGTCCGCGCGTACAAGCAGGCCGGTGGACAGGTGCCTTGCGTGAAGTAGCCGCCCGGAAGGAAGCGGGACCGCGGTGACTCGCGGTCCCGTCGCGGCTCAGAACAGGCGTGAGTAGGTGGGCTTCGCGTCCAGCCTCGGCGTCCACCGCTGGCCGTCGCGCGGCAGCCAGAGCAGGTGGAAGCGCTCCGCGGGCCCCTCGTAGCGCACCGTGTGCTCGCCGCGCGTCAGCACGAACTGCGCCTGGGTCACCCGCTGGCCATCGATGAACAGCGCGCCCGACTCGAGCACGGATGCGGGCTCGACGAAGTAGCGCCCCTGTCGCACCGCGAGGAAGCGGTCCTCCAGCCGGTCCCCGGACGTCACGGCGTAGCGCCGTCCCCACAGGAACAGGTCTCCGTCATACGGCTGGTAGTGCGTGTCGAGGAACCCGCGCAGCCCGGGCGGCAACCCGGACGTCCGCAGGTCGTCCACGCGCAGCACGCAGCCCTTCTCCACCAGCGCCTCGGGGACCTCGCGCGCCAGCAGGTCCGGGATGGCGCCGCGCAGGTAGGCATCCGTGTAGAAGTAGAAGTGCGCGTGCGGCCGGCTCACGGCGCCACCGGAGTTGTCATAGACCACGTCCTCCGGCCCCGTGAGTGTGGCGATGCGCTCGAACACCTCCCGCTGTCTGGCATTGCCGTCCCCGTCCAGCAGCGACTCCAATCGCCACATCTGGAGACAGACGAGCACGCCCAACGCCACGACCAGGGCGCCCCTCGCGCGCACGTGCTCGACGAGGAACCCCACCCCACGCGCCATGAACGGCGCGAGCACCCCCAGCCAGGGCAGCAGGCTGTACGGGAAGGGCGCGCGCTGGAGCGCATAGGAGCCGAACGTCGCCACCACCGCGAGCAGCAACGGCAGGTCCGCGTCCGCCCAGCGCTCGGGGCCCTCGCTCCACCACCGCCTCACCGTGGCCGCGACGCCCAACCCCGCCAGGCCGAAGAGCCACGGCTGCTCACGCAGCACCGGCCCCAGGTAGTCCCACGGCGAGAAGCCGGGATAGTGACGCTGGTGCTCGGCGGCCCACACGAAGCACCACTGCCACCACGCGCTCCACGACGCCGTCACCGTGAGGTACGCCGCCACCGCCCCGAGCCCCACGCCCGCGCCCGACAGGAACATCCCCGGATGCGTCACCAGCGCTGGTGCGCGCCCGCGCCGCGCGACGAGGTCCACCGCGAGCACCGCGCCCACCACCCCGCCGAAGAACAGCACCTTCTGCGAGGCCCACAGCGCGGCCACGTACGACAGCCCCGCCACGAAGCCGAGCCACCGCGTCCCCGGCCGCACCGACAGCGCCGCGAGCGCGCCCAGGAACAGCGCCGTGGACAGCGCATCCGGACGAATCTCCGTGGCGAAGCGCGTGAAGGGCACCAGCGAGAGCAACAACAGCGGCCCCAGCCAGCGCACGGCCCGGCTCTCGCGCCGGTTCAGCACCACCACCGCGAGGCAGCTCCCCGCGAGCGGCACCAGCATGGCCGCGCGCAACGCGAGCACGACCTTCGGCGAGTCCCCCAACAGCCAGAACACCGGCGCCAGCCCCTGGTACACGAGCGGGAAGTGCACCTCGAAGAAGTCCCGGTACGGCACCTGCCCCTTCGAGACCAGCCACGCCGCATGGGCATACTGGAACTCGTCGATGCTGAAGGCCTTGTGCAATGCCAGTCGCGCGGCCAGCACCCCCAACCCGAGGAGTCCCAGCCCAAGTCCCACGCGCGCCCACCGTGCGTCCGTCATCGGCCGCCCTCTTACCTCGAATCCCTCCCGCCTCCTGGGGTGGTCCTGACCGCATGAACCGAGCATCAACTTTTAATAGTAGGGAACTATTTTGACCCAGTTGTGCATCCCGGTCTTTCCGTGTATCTCGTCTTTACCCTGTGAGCTTCAAGGGGAGCGGGCCGCCCCCTCATCCCGTGACGACACCTCCAGGTCGGGGCGGCCCGCGTCATTTCGCAGAGGGGGAATCACCACATGTCTCAGCACCATCCGTGGGGCGCGAAGCGCTCCGCGATTGCCCGTTCATGTCTTGGGGTCGTGGGAGCCGTGGCGTTGGTTTGGGGAGCCGTCGCGCCGGGGAGCGCACAGGCGGCCCTCCAACTGCCCGGGTTGGACCTCACCGCGCACTGCGTGCAGCGTTATGGCTCGGGAGCCTTCGCCACGCTGACGGCGAACAATGCCTATGGCTGGTCCTGCTACAAGAATGGCCAGTACCTGGGAATGGACCTCAACCAGGCGTGCCAGACGCAGCACACGAATGGCTTCCAGGCCGCGTATCGCAACTTCAACGACGCCTATTCCTGGTACTGCCAGCTGCGCGCGAACTACACGTCGCAGCAGGGGCTGACGCACTCGCTCTTCGTCTGGAAGGGGCAGTACATCGCCCTGCGCACGCCGGACACCACCACCTGCGCGAACCCGACGAAGGAAATCACCGCGCAGATGGCCCTGCTGGTGGATGGGTTCGACCGGGGCTACACCTTCTACAAGGACGTCACGGGCGCTCAGCCCTCCCTCTTCCGCAACTACTTCGGCTTGAACAGCATGGCCGTGCTGCCCTCCGGGTACGCGACGGGCTGCGGCAGCTCCACGGACCCGGCCTGCGGTGAGCGCGGCCAGACGGGCATCGAGTTCCGCTACAACCTGTACCAGACGGACATCTGCGCGGAAGCCCTGGTGGGGACGCTCAACAACACGGGCTTCTACGAGCTGGGCCGCAACTTCTGGTTCTATGAGAACCAGCTCGCGTCCACCAACGGCAACTACGCCCACGCCATGGTGACGGGCTACGCGGTGCTGATGCGCTTCCTGTCCATGGACTATTACGCGCTGCCCGTCTCCACGGGGCACGCGAGCCTCTACAACAACGTGAAGGCCCTGGCGAACACGTACCGCATCGCCACGGCGCCGTGCACGACGCCGGGCGTCTCCGGCACGCGCGTCTCGCCGGGCAGCACGACGTGCTACCAGCATGACTGGGCGAACACGTTGCTCGTGAAGCAGGGGGTCGGCGGCATGGACACGACGGACCTGTTCGCCTCCTTCGTGCTCCGGCTCAAGCACGTCCATGGCTGGCCCTTCATCTTCCAGCTCTGGCGCAAGGTGGGCGCCATCACCGGCACGGCGACGAGCCCCTACACCTCGGCGGACAACTTCGTGCTCGCCGCCAGCCGCGCGGCCAACGTCAACCTGGCCGACGTGTTCGAGATTGCCTGGCGGTGGCCCGTGAGCATGTCCGTGCGCAACACGCTCCAGAGCGAGTTCGGCAATCCGGTGAGCTCCACGCCGTATCTGTGAACCTGGCCCGAGATGGGCGGCGCGAATCGCCGCTCACCGGTCCAGCCGACGACGGGAGCGGGCGCGCGCGGCATCGAGCGCCGAGTCCACGCCGCCCTCCCCCGCTGGCTTCGCCCCGGAGGTGTCTGTCTTCGGCTCCGGGGTGCTCGAAGTGGACGCGGGCGACTCCAAGGCGCCCCGTGTGCTGTCGGGTGTGGGCATCGTCACGCCGGGAGCGGCCCCTCTCGGCGTGACGGTGCCCTGTGAAGTCACGGGGGCCGCTGTCGCCACGCGCTGCCGTGGCGCGGAGAGGAAGCGCCGCACGGCGACCTCGGCGAGCAGCACGAGCATCGCGAGCGAGATGAGCCAGGGCGCCAGCGCGAGCTGTCCCTCGGACTCGGGGGCCTCGGCGAAGAGGCCCGTCATGGACAGTCGCTCCACACCCCCGCCCACGGCGGCGAGGGCGCGCAGCAGCGCCAGTCCCTCCTTCGGGCTTCCCGGCTCGAACTCCGGGGCGTACGGCAGCGCGACGGGCGGCGCCCTCAGGGCGCGCGTGCCCACGCGCACCACCGGGTGCCAGGTGCCGCTTCCCTCCAGCGGGAGCTCCGCCACCAGCCGGTCATCATCCTCCCAGCGCATGGGGACCTCCACTGGCTCCGACTTCCCATCACCCGCGAGCAACATCATCGAGGGCAGCGTGCCGGGCAGCGGGGCATCCGGGGGCAGGTCCAGCGTCACGCGCAGCAGGTGGCCCCGGCGTTCGGAGCGCACCACCGCCTCACCCAGCGGAGACGAACCCGCCAGCGTCCAGCGCACCATCGCCTCCAGCGTCGCGCGCAGCGAGCCCCACTGGCGCAGCTCTCCGGTGAACGGGCCGTCGACCTCGGCGGTGAAGGCCACGGTGCGGCCCGCGCCCCGGGGCCACATCGCGAGCACCGGCGCCGCGTGGGTGTCGAGCGTGCGCAGCGCCACGTTGGCTTGAGGGCGCAGGTACGTGAGGTTGTAGCCACCCACCTGGGGCAGGCCGTCGGAGGGGAGCCGACCCAGGAGCGGCAGGTCGGGCGCGGCCTCCATCGACACGGGCTCGTCGATGAACGTGGCCCGGGCCACCGCGAGCGTCTCCTGGCTGAAGATGCGCGGCAGGCTCATCGCGTCCTCGGCGAAGTAGATGCGCCCGCCGCCGCGCTGGGCCACGTCCATGAGCAGCTTGGCGTCGGAGTCCTTCGGCGTGCCCAGGCCGATGACCGACACCGTCACCGACTTGGACTGGAGCTCCTCGAGCGTACGGCGGAAGTCGTCGGGCTCCTCGGAGTCCGCCGCGTCGGAGAAGAGCAGCACGTGGCGCGTGGCCTTGTCGCTCTGGAGGATTTGCTTCCGGCCGGAGCGCAGCGCCTCGCCCACGTAGATGCCTCCGCCTCCGCTGAAGCCCTGGGCGACCTTGTCGAAGGGCAGGCCCGCCTGCACGGAGCGCAGTGGGAAGATTTCGTGCGTCTCCGTGTCCACCATGTGCACGGAGGCCTCGTCCTGGGGGTTGAGCAGTGAGAGCGCGGCGACGACGCCCTCCGCGGCCACCTCCATCTTCGTGCGCCCGTCGGGCACGGTGGCGCCCATGGAGCACGAGCAGTCCATCAGGATGCTGATGGCGATGGAGGCGCGGCGAACCTCCTCGCGCATCTCCAGCGACACGGGCAGCAGGGGTTCGATGGGTGAGCGACGGTAGCCGCCCTCGCCGAAGCTCTCGCGACCGCCCGTCATCACGAGCCCGCCGCCGGCCTGCTCCACGTAGGACGCGAGCGCGTTGAGGCCCGGTTCGCCGAGCAGGTTCGCGTCCACGTTCTCCAGGACCACGCTGCCCACGCCGTCGAGGTCATCGAGGGACAGTCGGAAGGGCGCGCGGACATCGACGAGCAGGCCCGTGGCCTGGAGCGCCTGCGCGAGCGTGCCCTTGGGTTGATGGGTGAGCAGCAGCACGCGGCCCGGGCCCTCGACGCGGAGCACCGCGAGGCCCTTGTCGTTCTCGACGACGCCGTCACCGGGGACCTCCACGGTGAGCTGGTAGCGCGCGAGGCCGGGTTCCTCGATGAGGTCCCTGAGCGGCAACACGTTGGGGCCGGGGAGGAAGTCGAAGGGGCCTTTCACGATGACTCGGCCATTGCGCTCCAGGCGCACGGTGCCGGTGACGGCCGCCGAGGCATGCACCTGGGCGGAGAACTGGAAGGGCTCGCGCGTGGCCACGGAGGTGGGCACGTCGAGGGAGACGACGGCGACGTCCAGCGCGGGCTCTGGCCGGGCGAGCTGTCGCCAGTCCACGGCGATGCCCCGTGCCGCGAGCCGGCGTGCAGCGCCTCGCGCATCCGTGCCGGTGGCGCGGCCATCGGAGAGGACGAGCACGCGGCCAGTGCGCTCCTGCGGGATGAGGACATTGGCGGCGTCGAGCGCGGCGGAGAGGTCCGACGCCTCCGTGTTCAACGGCCGGCTGAAGCCTCCGAAGGCGCCCATCGAGGACAGGGGTTGTTCCACCCGGGCCTCGCGGCCGAAGGTGATGACACCCACGCGGTCCCCGGGACGCCGCTGTGATTCCAGGTGCGAGACGAGCTCCTGCGCTGTGCGGTCCACGTCGCGAGGCATGGAGGCGGAGCGGTCCACCACGACGACCACGTCACTGCCCGCATCCTCGCGACGGCAGCTCGGACCGGAGAGCGCACCGACCACCAGCACGAGCAGCGCGCCGCGCAGCCACATGGGTGGACCCGGCCTGCGGCCGTACTTCCACAGGAAGAGACCCAGTGGGATGAGCAGCATCCACGCCTGGGGGAGCGTGAAGGTCATGACACCCACCTCGCGACGTGGACGTCCTTCATCAGGACTCGCGAGAGCCGCGCCGTGGCCACCATTCGTGGGAGCGCGAATCCCCCAGTGACGTAGAAGTCGCCCATCAGCGTGCGTGGAGACGGCATCACGGCCGGCCTGGCGGGAACGGTGAAGGTCATGACACCCGCCTCGTGACGTAGAAGTCGCCCATCAGCGCGAGCAGGAGCAGCACCAACGGCCAACGCATCCGCTCGGACGCACCCGCACCCTCCTCGTCCTCGCCGGACTCACGAGGAGGAAGGTCCACGCTGCCGCGTCCACGAAGGTCCGACTCGCGCGCATCCATCGTCAGCACCGCCGCGGCATCGACGACTTCGCCGTCGCGCTTCAGCTCGTAGCGGCCGGGCGAGGCAGGCGGAGGCAGACTCACCGCGCCAGCGCCGAACACGGGCCGCTCCCCCTCCGGTCCCACCAGCGTGTAGCGCTCGCCAGGAAGCGTCACCACCTGGAGCGGCTCGCCCAGCGAGAGCTGCCTTCGCGCGAAGCCCTCTCGCGAGCGACGCGCCTCGCGCACCACGTTGCCCAGCAACACCGGCCACGCGGACACACGCTGGACGTTGGAACGGGCCAGGTCGATGTTGAGGTGAACACGACCGTCGTCCCCCTCGGACACCAGCACCGCTTCCCCCGCCGTGATGAGCGGACGTCCAGGCGGGTTCTCTCCCGCGGACCAACGCACCCCCGCGAGCTGCACGTCGTCGAGCAACGGATGGCCCTTCTCGGAGAAGAACGGACCCACGAAGGTCCGGGGCTTGCCCGTCGCCCCCACCGTCACCCTCGCGTCCGTACCTTGTGAACCGATGAGCAACACGTCCCCCTCCGTCGCCTCGCGCGACAGGTCCGGGATGGCCGAGACGAAGCGCTCCAGCGCGCCCCGCTCCAGCGGCCCCAGTCCCTGCGCCAGGCGCACCGCGAGCGGCCGCGCCGACGACACGGGCAGCATCGCCCGGTTGTCTTCCGGCAACGCGTCTGGCGCGATGGAGACGCTCACCTCTCCGGCATCCTGGAACGTGACGCGCACCGTGGCCGTCTCTCCGTCCTTGAACGACACCGTCTCCGCGCGCGACGTCCCTTGCTTCGCGCCCGCCCCAGGCTGTGCGGTCATCCGCACCGACACCGAATCCGGGCTCGCACCGAAGCGCGCCACCCGCAGCGTCACCGTCGACGCGCCGCCCTCGTCCTTCCTCTGCGCGGAGACGAGCGCCACGTTGTCACGCGCCGTGCCCAGCGCCGTCCATCGCACCGGCGCGGGAACCACGAGTCCTTCGACTGGCGGTGCATCGGTGAAGAAGTCCACGTTCTTGCCCGGACCCGCGAGTTCCTGTGCCCACAGCAGCGTGGGGATGGGGTCATGGTCCGCGCCCATGGCCTCGAAGGACCTCAGCGCGGCCAATGCCCGCGACGGCTCCGCCTCCGGCCCTGCGAGCACCCGTGGCGTCAGGCCGGTGGCCAGCAGCGTCACACGCGTGGCCTTCGCGGTGTCCACGCGGTTCGAGGCTTCGCGGCGAACCCGCTCCATCACCGACACGTCGTCGGGCCCCCGCGCGGACATGGACAGGCTGCCGTCCACCACGAGCACCAGGTGCCGACTCCGGGCCGACTCGCCCAGTCGAACGTCCGCCAGGTACAGCGCCGCGGCGATGACCGCGAGCACCTCCAGCAACAGCGACACCTCGCGCGTGAAGCGCTCCCAGCGAGGCCCCGCCTCGGCGCGAGGGCTCGGCGTGCGCCACAGGAACAGCGCGCTCACCACCACCGGCTTCTGACGACGCCGCAGGAAGTACGCCGCCACCAACGGCACCAGCGCGCCCAGGGCCAAGAGCCCCCAGGGGAAGCCGAAGCTCACGCGCCACCTCCCACTCCGAGGGCCGGGTCGATGCTCCCGAGCGCGCGCTCACAGCCGTGCATCGGAGCGAAGCCTCGCCACACACCGCTCGAGGACGCGCGCTCACCTCCACGCGCGAGAGGAGGCCGCCGCCCCACACCTCGACCACCCGGGGCACCGGAGCCCGAAGCACGCACGCCCCTCACGCGCCACCTCCCGCCACGAAGAGCGGATGCAGCGGCCCCGCCACCAGCGCGGCCAGCGACTCCGTGGCGGGCGCCGTCACCAGCCACCCACGCGCACGCAGCGCCGCGCCCCGCAGCAAGCGCTGATGCTCCTCGAAGCGCCGCGCATACGCCGCCAGCACGTCCTCCGTCAGCAACTCCTCCAGCGCCGCGCCGCTCTCCGAATCCACCAACCTCGCGCCCTCACCCCCAGAAGGCGACAGGTCCTCCTCATCCAACACCTGCACCAGGAAGCACCCCGCCGCGCCACGCGACAACCGCGACACCAGCGCCGGCAGGTCCGCCTCGAACAGGAAGTCACTCACCACCACGCGCAGCCCGCAGGGCCGGGGCGGAGGCAGTCGCCCCAGCGCCGTCGCCAGGTCATCCCGCGCATCGAACTCGAGCGCCCGCAGCACCGCCCGACACCCCGCCCCCTGCATCCGCTCCGAACGGACCGCCGTGGTGAGCAACGTCGGGCTCAACCCCTGCCGCGCCGCCACCTCGCACGCCAAGAGCGCCACCTCCTTCGCACACGCGGCCTTCCGCGGTGACAACGCCATGGAGCGCGAGCCATCCACCACCACCTCCACCCGGGGCGACACCTCGTCCTGCCGCACCCGGAGGATGAGCTCATCGGTCCGCGCCACCGCGTTCCAGTCGAGCTGCCGCAAGTCATCTCCCGGCTGGTACGTCCGGAAGTCATGCAGCTCCAGCGAGCTCCCCATCGACGACGCGCGCACCTCGCCCACCCGGCCCCGGTGTGGCCCTCGCGGCAGCGCCAGCGCGAGCCCCGGGGCCAGCCGCCCCACCGCCGCTTCGTCCATGGGAACAGGCCCGCTCACAGCCGATGGGCCCGCTTCTCACGCTCGGCGAGCACCCGGTCGGCCATGAACGCGCACAACAGCGCCAGTCCTCCCAGGAAGCCCACCATGGCCCAGGACATCTCGGGCAGCCCCGTCGAGTAGTCGTGCGACGAGAAGTTGGCCACCCCCACCACCGGGTTCAGGAGGTTGATCAACGAGTCGCCCGCCTCCAGCCCCACCACCTCCGCGAAGAGCGGCGGCAGGCCCGCGGCCACCCCCACCGTGGCCACGAAGAGCAGCCGCACCGCCGCGGGCGAGGAGAACCGGTCCGACTTCGGCATCCGCCCCAACAACAACGCCAGCGACAGATAGAGGACCGCATACGCCGGCATCACCGCCATCACCATGCGGAACGGCTCGCTGCGCGACGACGTGTGCTCGGAGAAGTGCGCCGCCAGGAGCCACGCCACGTTCCAGCCCACCAGCAGCAACACCGTCAGCCGGAAGCCCCGCAGCGCGCCCGGCCGCAGCAGCGACCACGGCCCGGTGCCCGCTCGCAACGCGCGCGCCTGTCCATCCACGTCCGAGGCCATGAACAGGCTCACCAGCGTCAGGTGCACCGTCCCCAGCGTGGCGAACACCTCCGTCACCACGTGCTTCTGGTCATCCACCCACCAGAGCACCAGGCCTCCCATCAACGCCAACACCATCTGCGCCGCCACGGCCCGACGCGGGCCGCGCGTGTAGTCCTCCGTGGACAGCGACAGCCGCGACGCGGCCACCTCGAACAACAGCCACCCGTCCAGGAACATCACCCCCAGCGTGATGCCCATCGCGAGCAACACCCCATCCGTGTGCAGCAGCCGGTCCGCCGCGTCCGTCAATGCGTTGGCGATGCCGAGCGCCATCACGAACGCGAGGCCCAACGCGCCCAGCACCACGAAGTGCACCAGGCCGCGCCCCATCCGGCTGTCCGCCAGCGTCGACGCGCACACCGCCACCACCGTGAGGAACACGAGCCACGCCGCGCTCAACCCCAGCACCACGAGGATGGTCGGCAGCGCGATGCCGTTGAGGTAGTAGCTGAAGAGCAGGAAGGGCCCCACCGCCGAGGCATACAGCGCCGCCTGCACCAGGAACGACAGCACCTTGCCCCGCAGAATCCTCCGAGGCCCCAGCCCCGTGAGCACCAGCAGCACCCACGTGTCGTCCTCGCGCTCCCGCGCCAGCGAGCGGTACGCGCTGTACGGAATCACGAAGAAGTGCACCACTGCCAGGCACACGAAGAATGCGTAGAAGTACGTCTGCCCGAACTGGGAGAACGCCGCGTCCCGCGTCTGCACGAAGGCCACCAGCGACAGCACCACGCACGACAGCAACATCAACCCGAAGCACGCCCAGAAGATGCGCGTGCGAAAGCCCTGCCGGACCTCCTTCACCACCAACGGGTTGAGCCTGTCCCCCCAGCGCGCCTGGAAGTCGCCACCACTGGCGGGCACCGCGCCACCGGCCGACTCCGCCACGGGCGCACCCGAGGCCGTCTCCATGGGTGTGCTCACGCGAGCCTCCCCTTCGTCACCGTCATGAAGGCATCCTCGAGGTTGCGCTCGCGCATGCCGAACGCGCACACCGGCAGCCCCGCTGTCACCAGCGCCGCCAAGAGCGCCGCCGACGCCACGTCCGCGCCCGTGCCGGGCTCCAACTCCAGGCTCACGCGCAGGGCCTCACCCTCCTTCGACACCCGCGACACCCGCGGCTGCTCCAACAAGAGCCGCTCCGCGCGCGCCCACGCACCTTCCGACTCCGACCCCGCCGCCAGGCGCACCGTCAGCTCCACCGACGCGAGGTTCGAGTCCTGCTGGAGCAGGTCCTCCACCTTGCCCGTGGCCAACAGGCGCCCCTGCTCGATGATGGCGCACGTGTCGCAAATCTCGGCCAGCTCCGTGAGGATGTGGCTGGAGATGATGACCGCCTTGCCCTGGTCCGCCAGCGCCCGCAGCAGCTCGCGCAGCTCGATGCGCGCCCGGGGGTCCAGGCCATCCGCCGGCTCGTCCAACAGCAGCAACTGGGGGTCGTGCAACAGCGTGCGCCCCAACGCCACGCGCTGCCGCATGCCCTTGGACAGCGCGGTGGTGAGCTTGTCCGCCAGCGGCCCCAGGCCCGTGAAGCCCATCACCGACTCCACGCGCTGGCGCCGCTTCGCGCCCGTCAGCCCATAGGCGCGCGCGAAGAAGTCCAGGAACTCGAAGACGGTGACGTCGTCATAGGTGCCATACCGGTCCGGCATGTAGCCGATGAGCGGACGCACCTTGTCCGGCGTGTCCACCAGCGAGTGGCCTCCGAGCAGCACCTCACCGGACGTGGGCGCGTCCAGCGTCGCGAGGATGCGCAGCGTGGTGCTCTTGCCCGCGCCGTTCGGGCCGATGAACCCCAGGATGCTGCCCGCCTCCAGCTTGAAGGACACGTCATCCACCGCCCGCAAGGGGCCGTAGTCGCGCCTCAGGCCCTTCACCTCCAGCAACGGACTCATGGCCTCACCTCGCCCCGAATCAGATGCACGCCCGCCTCCACCTCCGCGCTCAAGGCGCTGGTGGGCAGTGGGCCCGGGCCACTCGTGCGCACGACGAACTCCTTCTCCTTCAAGTCCCGCTGGAAGAGCGGCAGCGCGCCATGGAGTCGGTACTGGGCCGCGGGGGTCATGCCCGTCTCCACCAGCGTCTCCACCGCGGTGGCCTGCGCGGGCCCCAGGTTCGGCTCCGGAGCCCCCAGCACACCCTCCTCGCCATCCGCCAGCCGGGGCAGCCGGCGCACCTGTCCGTTCCAGCGCACGGCGCCTTCCTCCACGGCGACCCCCAGCGCGTTCTGGACCTTGGGCTCGCCGCCCGTCTCGACCAGCACCAGTCGGGCGCGCGAAGGCACCACCGCGAGCTCTCCCCACTCGCGATAGGTGCGCGGCGGCAGGAAGCCATCTCCCACGGTGAGCCCGCCCGTCCAGTCCATGTCGGCCATCAGGTCCTCCGTGTCGTGCGGAGCGATGAGCACGCTCGAGGCGGGCAGGCGCAGCGGGTCGGGCGACAGGTTCGCGTACCAACCCGACAGCCCCACCGTCACCGCGCGGGCCCGGGCACCATCCAGGTACGTCAGGCTGTAGCGCGCCGTGTGCACCGCGAAGCCATCCACCAGCACGGACCAGGCGATGAGCACCAGGCACGTCACCAGCGACACGGCGGGCACCGCGATGAGCACCGCCACCGGTCCCTTGCGCTTCGTCAGCCACCAGGCTCCCGGCCCCACCAGCAGCGCGAACGCCGTCATCAGGAGCAGGAACGGCCCCACCGGCGCGCGCGCGGTGCCCAGGAGCGGCGCCTCGTCATCGCCGAAGGACACCCTCGACGCCCACCGCGCGCGCAGCCCCTGCGGACGCGTCTTGCCTCGGTTGTCATCCGTGAGGCCCGACAGCTCCGACTGAATCTTGTGACGACACGTGGCCTTGGAGTCGTCGCAGGTCCACACGCCACCGAAGGCATAGGGCCCGTCCTGGACCGGGACGGACTGGAGCAGTTGCAGCCGCTCGCGCAAATCCCTCGGCGGGTTGGCGACGACGAGCCGGCCGCCAGACAGCGCATACGATTCGAGCACGGCCCACACGTCCGCGGGGACCTTGGTCGCCGTCTCCGTGAGGACCACCATCTCGAAGCCCGCGTACGCCGCCAGCTCGCGCGGCGCGTCCTGCGCCTCGATGAAGCGCACGGCGAACAGCGGGTCCTCCTGCTCGGGCGTCTTGGACAGCCCCGTGGCGGCCTCGAAGGACTCGCTGTTGCCCACCACCAGCACGGGCTCGAAGCGATCATTGTCGGGGAACAGGTGCTCGGTGATGGGCGGCAGGCCGGGAATCTCGACGGTCAGCGAGCCGGAGTGCCAGGCCACGGGCGCCATCAACCAGGTGACCAGCCGCTGGCGGGGCGCCAGTTCCACCGTGCGCACGACAGAGTGCGTGACGTCGCCATAGGAAGGACGGAACGACAGGTGCACCGGATGCGGCTGGGCGTCTCCGTTGTGCAGGGTGACCTCCGCCGCCCAGTAGCCACGCTGGGGCTTGAGCGAGCCCCGGCGCACCGTGACGCGCAGGTAGTCCTGGACGAGCGAGTCCACCGAGCCGCTCGCATCGCGGTAGCCGGTGGGCGACTTCACGGCCGTGGCGGCGCTGGCGACGTCCACCGCGGCGGCCACATCGACCGGCTCCGGCGAAGTCCCCAGGAGCAGCCACATCGACAGCACCACGACGCTAGTCACGCGGCACCTCGGGCACGGCCTGTAGCAGCGCGCGCACCACCTCCGACGCGGACACCTTCTCCAACGAGGCCTCGTACGCGAGCACCAGCCGGTGGTTGAGCGCGGCGGGCGCGGCGGCCACCACATCATCGAAGCCGACGTTGGGCCGGCCGTGCATCAAGGCCCGCGCGCGACCGGCCGCGGCGAGCGCGAGCGCGGCGCGGGGGCTCGCGCCAAACCGAACGAAGCGGCGGACGACCTCGGGAGCGGAGCCCTGGCGCGGGTCGCTCGCCTCCACCAGCCGTCCGATGAAGTCCGCCACCGGGCCGGGCAGGTGGACGCGGTCCACGGCGCTGAACAGGCGCGCGAGCCCCTCCGCGTCGAGCACGGAGGACAGCTCCGGCGGCGCGCCGCGCACGCGCGTGGTGAGCAGCGCGCGCAGCGTCTTCGCGCCCACCGGTGGCACTTCGATGCGGAAGAGGAAGCGGTCGAGCTGCGCCTCAGGGAGGGGATAGGTGCCCTCCAGCTCGATGGGGTTCTGCGTGGCGAGCACGAAGAACGGGTCCGGCAGCGCGCGCGTCTGGCCGAGCACCGTCACGCGGCGCTCCTGCATGGCCTCCAGCAGCGCGGCCTGCGTCTTGGGGCTGGAGCGGTTGATTTCGTCCGCGAGCACGAGGCTCGCGAACAGCGGGCCCTCGCGGAAGACGAAGTCACGGCGGCCCTCGCCCTCCAGCACGTAGGTGCCGGTGATGTCGCCGGGCAGCAGGTCCGGGGTGAACTGGATGCGGCGGAAGGGCAGCGCGAGCAGCTTCGCCAGCGACTTGCACAGCTCCGTCTTGCCCAGGCCGGGCAGGCCCTCGAGCAGCACGTGCCCGCGCGCGAGCACCGCCATGACGACCTGCTCGACGACGGTCTGCTGGTCCAGCATGACGGTGTCGAGCCGAGCCTTGAGCTGGTTCGCCACCTCCGCCGCCCCCTGTGCCTCGGCGGGACTGAGAAGTTCCCCTGCCACGTGTGTTCTCCCCTTCCGGACTACTCTCCACCAAAGTACCGCTTCACGAGGTCGCGATTGCGAGGCAACAGCGGCTGTCCGCCGGTCCCCGCCGCCGCGTCACCCTGAGCGCTCGTCCCCTGACCGCGCGCCGCGCCCCGGGGCCCCGTGCCTCGCCGAGGGTCCGCCGCCTCGAGCCCCCACAGCTCACCGGCCTCGCCGCCATGTCCCTCCGGAAGCGGCTCGAACGCGAGCCGCTCCGGGTCCATCTCCGCCGCGCCCCCGAAGACGAGCGGGTTCGAGCCGCCTCCTTCGGAGGGAGCGCCCGAGCCCACGCCCTGGCGCACCGACCGGCTCGCGTGGCCCTGGCTGTTACCGCGCCCGCTGCCCTGACCCTCGCCGCCCTCCTGTCCCTCGCCACCCTCCTGCCCTTCGCCGCCCTGTTGTCCCTGGCCGCCCTGTTGTCCCTGGCCCGATTGCTGGCGCGTGCCTTCACTGCGCCCACTCGCGCCCTGTTGACGACGCGAGTTCGAGCGCTGGTTGCAGGCCTGGGCACCTTGCCCCTCACGCGGCTCGAAGCGCTGGGCGAGCGACTGCCTTCGACGCTCCAGCGACTGGCGAAGTTCCGAGATCTGGTCCACCGAGCCGGAGGACTGGGCGCGAGCCTGTTCCTGTCGCGAAGCGCCCTGCTGACCTTCACGTTGATTGCCGCCCTGTTGCCCGGAGTTCGACGCGCTCTGGTCGCCGTTCTGTTGCCCCGAGTTCGACGTGCCCTGTTGCCCGGAGTTCGATGCGCCCTGCTCGCCGCCCTGTTGCCCCGAGTTCGATGCGCCTTGCTCCGAGCCCTGCTGCCCGTTCTCCGAGCCCTCTTGCGCCGAACCTTCCGCGCCCGAAGACTGGAGCGCCATGAGCGCGCGTTCGAGGGCTTCGCGCTCACGAGACGCGGACTCCGCGCCACCCGCCGCGCCGAGAGCCTCCTCCAACTCACGCGCGGCCTCGGAGGCCTGGGCCAGCTCGGCGGCGGCCTCGGCGGCGCGCTCGGCGAGTCGACGCTCCATCGAGTCGGCGGCCTCCCAGTCACCCGAGTCGAAGCGGCCCGAAGCCACCTCTTCGGACAGTCGACGCAGCTCGTCCTCCACGGCCTCGCCCAGGGGCTCCTCGCGAGCCAAGGCCTCCGCCTGTGCCTTCACCGCGTCCACCTTCGCCGCGGCGGCGGCATGGACACCCCGAGCCGCGCGCGGTGCGGGCAACGGCATCAAGAAGCCGATGAAGGCGAACAGCAGCGCGCCCATGAGGGCCGCCACGGGGCGATGCCACTTCAGCTTCGGGGACTTCACCTCACGGGCGAGCTGATTGACGGAGAGCTCCCACTCCCCCACGGGGCGCTCCAGCCGGGTGAGGAGCAGTCCGCCCGCGTTGGCCGAGCGGTCCGCGAGCACGGCCGCATGTTCGAGCGAGACGTGGCGAGCGCGGGCACGCCGCCACCACCACGCGAGACCCGCGAGCACGAGGGGCGGCAAGGCCCAGACGCACTGCTCGCGGAGCAGCAGCCGGGCCAGGACGCAGGCGGTGCTGGTGGCCCAGAGTGGAGCGAGGCCCGCCTCCGCCCACGCGAGGGCATTGAGGCGTCGCTGCACGCGGCGCACCGGAGCAAGCACCAGAGCCTGGAGGCGGCGTTCTTCGCTGGCGGCCATGAGGAAGGACCAGTGTCGGACACTCGGGGTGCCCGAACAAGCCGCTCGGTGTCGGACGTCGGAGCGGGCGGGTGGGCGGCGTTCGTGTCGACCTGAACGGTCGCCTGCTCTCGAAGGGCGGGAAAACACCCAGGCACTGCCCTGAACTGAACGGGGGGCGACAAGGTGGGCTTTGCCCCGGAAGCGGCGCGCTGTCGGAATGCCGCGCATCGCGAAGCATCCGCTTTCCGGGGGGAACCCATGTCGACGCGAGAGGCGAAATCGAACGAGGTGCGCCAGCCGCGCAAGGACTTCAGCGAGACGGCGTGCAGAGCCCGAGGCAACGAGGTGACTCGGCGCACCGCGCGCTCGCGCTCGGCGCCGGAGTTGTTCGGGCCGGCGGAGCAGCTCCAGGTTCCGGGCGCGCTCACGGCCTTCGTTCCGTTGGAGCCACAGCCGGAGCCCTCATGGCGCCCAGGCATGGGCGTGATTCCGTACGACGGTGGCGCGACGTTCCGCGTGTGGGCGCCGCATGCGCAGCGCGTGCAGGTGGTGGGGGACTTCAGCCACTGGCACGCGGTGGAGCTGGCGCGCGAGCCCTCGGGCAACTTCTCCCGGGACATCCCGGGGGCGTACAACGGACAGCAGTATCAGTACATCGTGCAGGGCCGGTACGGTGACTGGCGCTGGCGCAACGACCCGAGGGCCGCGGACGTCACGCACTCCACGGGCAACAGCGTCATCCTGGACCATCGAGACTTCGTGTGGCGGTACGACGGGCACTTCCAGATGCCGGCGCGTCACGAGACGGTCATCTACGAGCTGCACATCGGCACGTTCCACGACTCGCCGGGTTGGGGGCCGGGGCACTGGTTGAGCGCCATCGAGAAGCTCGACTACCTGCGGGACCTGGGAGTGAACCTGGTGGAGCTGATGCCCTCGGCGGAGTTCGCGGGGGACTTCTCGTGGGGCTACAACCCGACGTTCCCGTTCGCGCCGGAGAGCACGTATGGCGCGCCGAACGACTTGAAGCGCTTCGTGGACGAGGCGCACCGGCGTGGCATCGGCGTCATCATGGACGTGGTCTACAACCACCTGGGGCCCAGTGACTTGCCGCACTGGGATTTCGATGGGGAGACGTTCGGCCGAGGGGGCGTGTACTTCTACGCGGACTGGCGAGCGAACACGCCGTGGGGAGACACGCGCCCGGACTACGGGCGGCACGAGGTGCGCGACTATCTGCGCGACAACGCGTTGATGTGGCTGCGCGAGTACCACATGGATGGGCTGCGATTGGATGCGACGAAGGAGATTCGCACCACGAGCGGCGTGGACAATCCGGCGGGCTGGGAGTTGTTGCGCTCGATCACCGAGGCGGTGAAGCGCGAGTTCCCGTGGAAGCTGCTCATCGCGGAGGACATGGCGGCGGACCCGGCGGTGACACATTCGCAGGGGGCGGGGTTCGACGCGCAGTGGGACGCGGCCTTCGTGCACCCGGTGCGTGCGGCGCTGACAGCGCCGTTCGACGAGTGGCGGGAGTTGAGCGCTGTCCGGGACGCGCTGTACTTCCGCTACAACGGTCAGTCGATGCAGCGGGTCATCTTCACGGAGAGCCACGACGAGGTGGCGAACGGCCGCAGTCGGTTGCCGACGGAGGTGTCGCCGTACAACCCCGGGGACGTGCTGGCGAAGAAGAAGGCGTTGCTGGGCGCGGCGCTGACGCTGACGGCGCCAGGGATTCCGATGTTGTTCATGGGGCAGGAGTTCCTGGAGGACGGACACTTCGATGACGGGGACCCGTTGGACTGGAACAAGTCGGACTGGTTCGGAGGAATCCTCCAGGCACATCGAGACCTCATCCGCCTGCGGCGCAACTGGCACGACACGAGCGCGGGGTTGCGCGGTGAGGGCGTGAACGTCTTCCACCTGAACCACGACGACAAGGTGCTCGCGTTCCACCGGTGGCAGCACGGTGGAGCGGGTGACGACGTGGTGGTCATCGTGAACCTGGGGCACCGGACGTTCAGCGGGTACGAGCTGGGCCTGCCCTCGGATGGACTGTGGCGGGTGCGGTTCAACAGCGACTGGCAGGGCTACTCACCGGACTTCGGCGGCACGCACGTGCACGACTTCTGGAGCACGTGGGGGGAGCGGGACGGAATGCCCGCGCGCGGAGCCGTGTCCCTGGGCGCGTACAGCGCGGTGATTCTCTCCAGGGACCGCTGGTAACCCGAGAGCTTTTGCAGAAAGTGAGGGGCCTCACTCCCTGGGCCTGTCACCCAGTACTTACAGCGCCTAACGAAAGTCGGGGATAGGTTGGTCGCAGGGAAGACCCATCTCCAGGCTGAAGGGCATGGTCCGCGAACTCGTCCCTGACGCCTTCTGGCAGCGAGTGGCTCCCTTGCTGCCTCCGCCTCGCCCCAAGAAGAAGCTGGGGCGTCCTCGAGCGGACGACAGAGCGGCGCGGGAAGCCAGCGTCTTCGTGCTCCGCAGTGGAATCCCCTGGGAGATGCTGCCCCGCAAGCAGTTCGCCCTATCGGGCATGACGGCCTGGCGCCGGCTTGAGGAATGGATCCGGGCTGGGGTGTGGGAGCGCCTCCAGGAGCGGTTGCTCGACGAACTGGGGTTGCGCGGCAAGGTCGACTTCTCCCGGGCCTCCATCGACTCCTCGTCCGTCCGGGCGTCAAAAAGGGGGCCCTCACAGGCCCAAACCCGACGGAAAGAGAGAAGGCGGGTAGCAAGCATCATCTTCTCGTAGACGCCCACGGCCTGCCGCTCACTGAATCCGTGACTGCAGCCAATGTGCACGACACCCACGAACTTTCCCGCTCCTCGACTCCGTGCCCGCGGTGAGGACGCCGTCGGGCCAGCGCCGGCTCCGTCCTGGGAAACTGCATGGTCAGAAGGCCTACGCATCGAGGAGAAACCGACGTGGTCTGCGCCTGCGCGGCATCACTCCTCGCATTGCGCGTCCGGGCGTTGAATCCAAGGAGCGACTGGGGCGCTACCGCTCCCTGGCCTGGAAGAACCAGCTCCGCCGACTTCGAGTCCGCGACGAACGCAGGGACGACGTCCACTTCGGATTCCTCGTCCTCGGCTGCTGCATCATGCGGCTGCGCCGCCTCAGCTCTGACATTTGTTAGGGGCTGTTAGCTCAACAATCGCCCTCACCGATGCACTGGGTACGCTTGCAACAGAGTACACCTACGAACCCTATGGAGAAGCAGCCTACACCGGGACTGCCGGAACCAGCGCACAGACATTCGCAGGGCGAGAGGACGATGGCACTGGGCTCTACTATTTCCGCGCGCGATACTACAATCCTAAGCCAGGGAGGTTCCTCCAGCCGGAGCCGTTATCGCAAGACCCTGAAGCAATTCAGGTGTACGCGCTACTGGGGCAGGGACTGCCGTTGTATGCATACGCATCCAATAACCCTCTCACCTACAATGACCCAATGGAAGAAAACCCGGTTGCAGTGGCAATTGCTGGCGCAGCGGTTGGCGGTCCCATTGGGGCGGCAGTCGGCGCAGCCGTTGGATATTGCGCTACACACCCAGGAGCCTGCCCCTGGATTCCAATGCCCTGGGATCCGCCAGCCGATGATATTTCGCAAAATCCGCCTGTACCTCCGGGCGCTTGCCCCATGGGAAAAGGAGAACGCGGCTTCTCTGGCAACTCGCACCAAACAAACAACCCCTTAAAACAAACACACCCAACACCGGACTAACCAGGCAAACTCGAATACGGGCGCCCCAATCCGGCAAGAAGACAATCAAACCCAAGCCTCCCGGATTCAACGAATGGTGCGACGGAAAAAAGTAGCAGCGGGCCACTCCCCGAAGGATTCAATCGAACCCTTGGATATCGCCGCAATGGAAAGAGCTTGGGATCTCGAAGACGTACCCGACATGCCTCGCAGAGCTCTTTTCCATGCGTACCTTGTAGCTGCACGCGCCGGAAGAATTGAGGCAATGACAAACGTCGGACTCCATCTCATGTACGGAGATGGAGTCCAACGGGATGCCGGGCAAGCGCTACGGTGGCTCAAAAAAGCCGTCGCCCAAGGTGACTCAGTTGCAGCATTCAATCTCGGTCTGTTCTATGAACAGGGGACGCAGATCCGGAAGAATAGGAGGCTTGCGGAGAACTGGTACAGGAGGGCCGTTGCTATTGGACTCTCGGAAGCTCAGTCAAATCTGGCAAATCTTCTCTTTGCGAGTCCCATTCCAAGCCAATGGGCCGAGGCGGTAATCCTCTACCGCGCAAGTGCTCGGCGAGGTAGCGCTGCGGCCATCTACAGCCTCGCGACTGCCTACGAGCAAGGCAAAGGCGTCAAGCAGAGCCTGGAGCGAGCGATTCGGCTGTATGAGAAAGCGGCGAACCTTGAGGATGTTAACGCTCAATGTACATTGGGCTGGCTATTGCTCAATGGGGCGCGAGGCTCTCCGGACTACTTGGGGGCGATTCGGTGGTATCAGCGGGCAGCAAAGCAAGGCAGCACCAGTGCGTTCTTCAGCCTGGGACAGATCTATTCAGAAGGTCTGGGGGTCCCCAAGTCCAAGACGAGAGCTGTTCAGCATTTCAGGAGCGCCGCAAGTGCGGGCCATTCTAAGGCAGCCGAGCGACTTCGCCAGCTTGGCGAACCCCTCTGAGCACACATCGCTCAGGGACCGCTGGTAACCTGCGGGCGGATGCTGCTCGCCCGACCCCCTGACCTCGCTCCTCGCGCTCCGTGGCCGGACATGCCCTTGGTGGTGTGGCCGGCCGCGCTCGCCATGTGGGGCCCTGGGGACATGTCGTCGAAGCATGCCCACCACGCGATGCACCTCATGCTGTGCCGCACGGGCACGCTCTCCATTCGCGTGGACTCGGCCAAGAAGGACGCGCGCGCGGCCGGAGTCCTCGTCGGTCCCGATGTCCCGCACGCGCTCGATGCCCGAGGCGCGGAGGTCATCCTCCTCTTCGTCGAACCCGAGAGCCACGACGGCCTGCGCCTGCGCGCCTCGCTCACCGAATCCGTCCGCCTCTTCGACGAGGCCGCGCGCGACGCCCTGCTCTCCAGTCTGCCGCGCGAGGGCCCCATCCCCCACGCGGACATCGGCCCGTGGATGGAGTCCACGCTGGAAGCCCTCGCCGGCCCCAGCACCACCAACGCACCTCGCATGCACCCGCGCGTGCGCAAACTCCTGCGCCACCTGCGCTCCGACCCCGCTCCCGAGGACACCTCCCTCGAAGCCCTCGCCGAGGTCGCCGGGCTCTCCTCCGGCCGCCTGATGCACGCCTTCACCGAGTCCACCGGCGTGCCCCTGCGCCCCTATCTCCTCTGGCTCCGACTCCAACGCGCCGCCGGCGCCATCGCCTCCGGGCGCACCGCCGGGGAGGCCGCGCACGCCGCCGGCTTCTCCGACTCCGCCCACCTGACGCGCACCTTCCGGCGCATGTTCGGCACCACGCCCTCCTTCCTCCAACGTCGCAGCCAGTTCGTTCAAGCCCAGGCCAAGGCCCCCGACGCATCTTGAGCAGCGTCAGGCCGGGACTCCTCCCGACCTCCCGCGCCAGGAGCCTCGCCATGTCCTTCGCCCTCGTGCTGCTCTCGTTCTTCGCCCTCTTCCACCTGCCCCCGCTGCGCAGGCTGCCCGCGCTCTCCACCCCCGCGAGCCGCGCCGCCGTGGCCGCGGGCCTCTTCTTCATCGGCGCCGGCGTCATGCACTTCCTCATGCCCGCGCGCTACGACGCGATGATTCCGCCGCAGCTCCCCTCGCCCCGCTTCTGGACACTCTTCTCCGGCGTGCTCGAAGTCGCGGGCGGCGTGGGCCTCCTCCTCCCGCGCACCCGCAAGCTCGCGTCCCTCGGACTCATCGCGCTGCTCGTGGCCATCCTCCCCGCGAACATCCACGAGGCCTCGGCGAACTCCGCCTCGCACGTACTGCCCTTCCCGGACTGGTACTTCTGGCTGCGAATCCCCTTCCAGCTCATCTACATCGCCTGGGTGGCGTGGGCCGGTGGACTGTTGCCCTCCCAAAGCCGTGCGAGGCGCGCCATGGCTGGTTAGGCTCGCCGCCCCATGAACTTCCGTCATCTTGGTCGCAGCGGTCTGGCCGTCAGTGAAATCTCCTTCGGCAACTGGCTCACACACGGCTCCCAGGTGGAAGAAGACGCCGCGCTCGCGTGCGTGAAGGCCGCGCAGGACGTGGGCATCACCACGTTCGACACCGCCGACGTCTACGCGAGCACCCGCGCCGAGTCCGTCCTCGGCCGCGCCCTCAAGGGCCAGCGCCGCGCCAGCTATGAGCTGTTCACCAAGGTGTACTGGCCCACCGGCCCCGGGAAGAACGACTGGGGCCTGTCCCGCAAGCACATCATGGAGTCCATCCACGGCTCGCTCTCCCGCCTCCAGACGGACTACGTGGACCTCTACCAGGCCCACCGCTTCGACACCGCCACGCCGCTCGAGGAGACGATGCTCGCGTTCGCCGACATCGTCCGTCAGGGCAAGGCCCTCTACATCGGCGTCTCCGAGTGGACCGGCGACCAGATTCGACAGGGCGCGAAGCTCGCCCGCGAGCTGAAGATTCCCTTCGTCTCCAGCCAGCCCCAGTACTCCATGCTCTGGCGCGTCATCGAAGCCGAGGTCATCCCCGCGTCCCTCGACGAGGGCCTCGGTCAGATTGTCTGGTCCCCCATGGCCATGGGCGTGCTCACCGGCAAGTACCTCCCCGGCAAGCCGCCGCCCGTGGGAAGCCGCGCCGCCGACCCCACCGGCTCGCGCTTCATCGCGCGCTTCCTCAAGGAGGACGTGCTCACCCGCGTGCAGAACCTCAAGCCGCTCGCGCAGGAGGCCGGCCTCACCATGGCCCAGCTCGCCGTCGCCTGGGTGCTCCAGAACAAGGGCGTCTCCTCCGCCATCATCGGCGCGTCCCGCCCCGAGCAGGTCCACGACACCGTGAAGGCCTCCGGCGTGAAGCTGGAGCCGGAGCTGCTGCGCCGCATCGACGCGGTGCTCGGCCCCGTCATCGAGCGCGACCCCTCCCTCACCGAGGTGCCCGACCGCAAGATTTGAAGCCCCACGCGACGCGCCGGGTCTCCACGTGAGCCCCGGCGCGCTCGCGCCGCTGCACCCCGTCGCCGCGCCGCCCTATACTCGCGCCCAGGTCCTTCTCCTGGAGGTGGCGTGTGCGTTGGTTCGTAATCTCCGCAATCCTGTTCGCGTCGAGCGCGTCCGCGCAGACGCCCGAGTGCAAGGCGGCGAAGAAGGAGTACGTCGAGCGGGAGGGTCAGCTCACCACCCTGAAGCAGGCCCGCAAGGACATGCGCGAGGTGCTCGTCGCCGCCAAGAAGGGCCGCGCCCACAGCCGCGCGCTCGACGCGCTGGAGAAGGCCGACGACGCCATGGAGGACGCCGTCAAGCGCGCCACCTCCGAGCAGTCCCAGCGCGACAAGCTGACCAAGGAGATCTGCAAGTAGCCGCGCTCGCGTGGGCCCACGTCAAGCCGTTGTCACCCACTGCGCGAAGCGCGCATCCAACACGGGCGTCGCCCGGTCGACGGCGGCCCACGCGTCGTCGTCCAGCACGGGCTCGTCATGACCATGCGGCCCCTGGCGCATCCCGAAGACCTTGCCCAGATCATCGCGGATGAAGCTGCCCCCCATGTTGTGGAACCAGCCATGCGCGAAGCGGCGCAGCCCTGGAGCATCCACCAGGTGCCGGTCCCAGAGTCCCCGGGACAGCGCCGCGTCATACAGCACCGAGCCTTGGGCTTCCTGGTTCCGCACTCGCCCAAGCAACACGCCATGCGCCGCGAAGCGGCCAGCGTCGAGCAGCCCGCGCCGGGCACACCACCCCAGGAAGAGCCCCGCCTGCGTCCGCTTCGTCGTGAGCTCCTGGGCCATGTCCAGGTTCAGCCGAACCCCCAGCCCCACCTTCTTGGTCTCCACCTCGAGCAACAGCCCCGCCTCCGCGTCCAGCACCCGCGTCCAGTACGGAGGTCCCTTCGGCGACAGGCCCCGCCGTCCCGTCGGCGCTCCCAGCACGGCCTGCGCTGCGTCCGCGCTCATGTCGAGGGACACCCCCAACGGCAACGGCTCCGGGAAGCCCGGCTTCAGCCACACCGCGAAGAGATACGGCAGACAGGCGGCGGCTCCCTTGCGGATGGGTGGATAGGACTCGTGCAGCACCCGGTGCGTGAACAGCAGGTCCACGCCGGCGGCCTTCGAGGTGACGAAGGCGGAGTCCTCCGCGTCGGAAGTCGAATCGGGCACCGTCCCACCCACCCCCGTCACATAGGCCATCACGGCCGCGTCGTCGGCGCGACGACCCACCAGACGCGCGAGCTCACGCGCCCTTGGGGAGAGCGCCGCCACGGCCTCGCTGTCCTGGCGCGGGTTGGAGGGGGTGGTGTCGGGTCGAGCGATGTCTTGAGTCATGGGAGCACGGTACCCGGAGCTCCGGAGCGCCACCAAGAGGCACCTGCCTCCTGGTTCCATCTGCCTTTCGGCGACGCGAAGGGGCTTTTAAGGGGCGGGGAGCCCGGAGTATCTGCGGCCTTCTTCTGCGACGACTCCGCCGCCACCTTGTTCGGACGCGCCGCCCTCGAGGACCTCGACATGCATGAGCCCGCGCCCCTCCCCGGCCCCCGCAAGCAGCCATCCGGCTGGTGGTTGCTCGCCATGCTGTGCTTCATCCTCGTGGTCGGCGGGGGACTGGGCGCGGTGGCCATCGGCCTGCAGAAGGAGGGCTTCCTGCGGACCTCGGACGTGGGCGACCTGGCCGAGCTCGCCTCCGTCCAGGAGCAGCTCCGCCCGCTCGAGGCCTGCAGCATCGAATACAAGCGGTGGGACGCCCGGGGCCGACGCAGGCACCCCGAAGCCGTCTCCATGCAGGACTGCGACAGCAACACCCACGGCACCCTGCGCATCAAGGTGCCCCAGACCTGGCTGGAGCAGGGCGTCGGCTTCACCATGCAGCGGGGCTCGACATCGGAGCCCTGGGAAATCCTCGTCGACAAGGACGTGGTGCCCTTCCCCGCGCTCAAGGAGGCCCTGGAGGCCTTCGCCCCCATCATCGCCGCCGAGTACCCGGACAAGCTGCGCCACGAGCTCGAGAGCGAGGCCACGTCCCGCCGGAATTGGGAGGAGTACCGGCGCCAGCGCGACGCGCCGAAGCCGAGCGCGAAGTCGTCCTATCCGGAGTGACGCGGGGCCCTCAGCGCCGGCAGTCCGGATGCGCCGCCGCGTGCAGGCGCGTGTATTCCTCATGGGTGATGTCGCCCGCGAAGAGCGTCATCGCGACTTCTCCCCACGTCCCGCGCCAGTCGCCCGGCATCCGCAGGGGATTGAAGCTCGAGAGCATGCCGGGCGGCGGCGGCGGGGGCGTCATCATGAGATACGCGTCCCCCAGGTGGTGCGGCGGGAGCGCCCGCGCGAGCACGCGCCGCTGGAGCTCCTCGAAGGCGATGTCCCCGCGCTTGTACGCCGCCGAGTCCGCCAACGCCGAGGAGTAGTCCGCGCTGCCCTCGGGAATCCGTGGGTCGCGCGTCGACGCCTCGAGCGCTGGCGGCATGTGCGACGGCCGGGGCGGCGGAGGGACGGGGCGCCAGGAATCGTCGGGCGGCTGGTTCGACATGCGGGAGTCCTCCAGGAGGAAGGCTCCCGACTGTCCCTCAAGTCCCCGCCGTCCTCCAGCCCCGCTTCTCCAGCCGTCGCACGTCGGGCAGGTCCGCGAGCGTCGCCAGGTAGCGCGAGAGCGCCGGCAGCTCGGCATCCGCCGTGTCACCCTCGAAGGGCTTCACGTAGATGGCGTTGCCGTAGTTGTGGACACACGTGGCGGGCGTGTCATCGACGATGAGCACGCGCTCCAGTCGGTAGCCCCGGCGCCGCAGCTTGCGCAGCCTCTTCACGTAGCCGTAGTGCCTGGAGGGGTCCATGAACCCCTCCTCCCGGACGCGCGCCGCGTCCATCGCGAAGGTGCACCGGCTCCGCCCCCACGTGAACTCGGGCCGACACCCTCGCGGGAGCAGGCGCCGGGCGAGCACCTTCACGTAGTCGTCCGACGCCGCAGACCAGAAGGCCATCCGGAAGCGCTGCGCACAGTCCGCCATGAAGCGCTCCACATGCGGGCGCAGGTAGACGTGGAGCCGGTGGACCTTGAGGTCCGCCTTGCGCGCGAGCGGCTTCTCACGCGTGTGAATCAACGTCTCGTCCAGGTCGAGCACCAGCAGCATGCGGGCCGCGTCGCCAGCCCCTGGCGCATCGTCGGCCTCTGTCATCGTCGTGACGGTCTTCATGCCCCGAAGGGACGTGCGCGGCCCCGCAAGGACTGACGCCGAACCCTTCACCTGTCCAACCGGCCACAGCCCCTGGCGCCTCGGAACCCAGCCCGTCCACGCGATGGTTAGCTGCCCTTCGACCTCCAACCACCGCCCGAGGAGCCCCATGCGCTTGTGTCTGTCTTTGTCGAGTCTCGCCTGCGCCCTCTTCCTGTCCCTCACGGGAACCGCCCACGCCCAGAGCGCCGCCCCACCGCCACCCGTGAAGGCCACTCCCGCCCCGCCACCTCCCAGCCCACCGGGCGCCGCGGCCCTGGCGTCCCCCTTCCCTCCCGCCTTCCCCGGACAGACGAACGGCCCCGTCGTCGTTTCGCAGACGCGTTACAAAGTCACCACCGTTGCAACTGGCTTCAACTACCCCTGGGCCATCGCCTTCCTCCCGGACGGACGGATGCTGGTGACGGAGAAGCCCACCGGGAAGCTCTTCATCGTCACCCAGCAGGGCGCGAAGTCGGCGCCCGTGGACGGACTGCCGCCCGTGGACGGCCGGGGCCAGGGCGGGTTGATGGACGTGGAGGTAGGCCCCGACTACGCCCAGAGCCGCTACATCTACTGGAGCTATTACGAGCCGCGCGAGGCGGGCAACGGCCGCGACACCGACGGCAACGGGCTGGCCGTGGCGCGCGGGCGGCTGGTGGACGGCGCCCAGCCGCGCATCGAGGGCCTGCAGGTCATCTTCCGCATGAAGCCCACGCTGGACTCGACGCTGCACGCGGGCGGGCGCATCGTCTTCCACCCGGACGGCACCCTGTTCGTCACGCTGGGCGAGCGCTCCATCCTCCCCGGCCGCGTCCAGGCCCGACAGCTCAACAGCCACTTCGGCAAGATTGTCCGCATCTTCCCCGACGGCACCGTGCCCTCGAACAACCCCTTCTACGACCAGGTCGGCGCCCGCTCCGAAATCTTCTCGCTGGGCCACCGCAACGTGCTGGCCGCCGCGCTCGACGCACGGGGCCGGCTCTGGGAGGCGGAGATGGGCCCGTTGGGCGGCGACGAGCTCAACCTGGTGGAGCGCGGCAAGGACTACGGCTGGCCCACCATCGGCTACGGCACCGAGTACTCCGGCGCCCCCATCCACCAGTCCGGCCAGGGTCCGGGCATGGAGCAACCCGTTTACTTCTGGAACCCAGTGATATCTCCGTCCGGGATGACCATCTACTCGGGGAACCTGTTCCCGGAGTGGCGGGGCAACATCTTCATCGGGGCGCTGTCGGGGCACGCGCTGATACGGCTGGTCCTGCAGAATGACCGGGTGGTGGGCGAGGAGCGGCTCAAGCCCGTTAACAACGCACGGGTGCGCGAGGTGGTGCAGGGACCCGAGGGCGCGCTGTACCTGCTCACCGACGACCCGAACGGCCGCCTGCTCAAGATGACGCCCCCATGAAGGTGCCGGACCCACGCGGACCAACACTCCGAGTCCGCGTGGGAACCCGGGCCTGAAAAGGGGCGGACGGCCGGGCAACAAATGTGTTTCCAGTCGCGGCCCGCGGGCCCGGGAAGCGGACAAACCGGCTGATCCATTTGACTTTCAGGGCGGACGGAGAAACAGATGGGCGCATGACGCTCCCCCCCATCCTCCTGGCCCAGTCAGGGCACTCCGAGCTCGGCTGGCTCAGCAGCAAGCTGCTCGGCGTCACGCTCACGTCCGCCGAGTGGGTCCTCTGGATTCTCGTCGTCCTCTCGGTGCTCTCCATCGCCATCATGCTGGAGCGCGCGGTGTACTTCACCCGCCACCGGCTGCCGGACTCGGAGGCGCTCGCGGTGCGGCTCGCGAAGGGCGACTTCGAGGCGGGGCGCAAGGCCATCGAGGGCAAGACGGGCATGGAGGCCGCCGTCATCCGCGAGGCGCTCGCCTCCAGCGCGCAGGGCGCCGACACCGTGGAGCAGGTGATTGCGTCCACCATGGCGCGCGAGCGTCCCCAGTACGAGCGCTTCCTGTCCTTTCTGGGCACGCTGGGCAACAACGCGCCGTTCATCGGTCTGTTCGGCACCGTGCTCGGCATCATCAAGGCGTTCAACGATTTGGGCGCCAGCAACGTGAAGGGCGCGGCCATCCAGCAGACCGTCATGGCCGGCATCTCCGAGGCGCTCGTCGCCACGGCGGTGGGCCTGGCCGTCGCGATTCCCGCCGTCGTCGCGTTCAACATCTTCAACCGTCAGCTCAAGACGGTGACCAGCCGCACCAACGCCCTGGGCCACGCGCTCGTCGGCAGCATGCGCGCCTCGGGTCGCACGCCGGACACGGCCGCCCGCGCCGCGGAGGTCCGCTAGGCCATGGCGGGCGGCGCGCAGGAGAACGAAGAGGAAATCACGGGCATCAACGTCACGCCGTTGGTGGACGTGGTGCTGGTGCTGCTCATCATCTTCATGGTGACGGCGAACTTCATCGTCCGCGAGACGGTGGAGGTGGACCTGCCCCGCGCGGCCAACGGCGGCGAGACGGTGCAGGGCCTGGTCAACGTCGTGCTCGACAAGGAGGGCAAGCTCTACTTCGACGGCGCGGCCGTCACGGAGCCGGAGCTGACCACCAAGGTCGCGGAGGCCGTGGCCAAGGACAAGGACACGCGCGCCATCATCAGCGCCGACCAGACCATCGCCTACGGACAGGTGATGCGCCTCATCGACACGGTGAAGGGCCAGGGCATCGCGAAGTTCGCCCTCAACATCGAGAAGGACGTGGCCCCCGCGGCCGCGCCCGCCACTCCCTGACGGCACGACACAGCACATGAGCCAGGCGGTCCTCCAAGACAACTCCTTCCCCCGCCGCGAGCGCTCGCTCGTGTTCGTGGGCGCCTTCCTGCTCGTGTCGCTGGTGCTGCACGGCGTGGGCTTCTGGTACCTGAGCCACATGGCGGACCGTCCCCGCCCCGTGGTGCAGCGCCCCGTGGAGCTGGTCATGGTGGAGGTGCGGAAGCCGCCTCCGCCGCCGCCTCCCGAGGAGAAGAAGGAGGAGCCCAAGCCGCCTCCTCCCAAGCCCAAGCCGGTGAAGCCGCCGCCCATCAAGGTCGCGGAGACGAAGCCCCAGCCGCCTCCGCCCGAGCAGGCACCGCCGCCCCCCAACGAGCCGCCGCCGCCCACGCCCCAGGCCAAGCCGCCGCCGCTGGTGGTGGGCATGACGATGTCGTCCACCACCAGCGCGGGCTCGTTCGCCGCGCCCGTGGGCAACACGTCCTACGGCAAGGTGGACAGCACCGCGAAGGACCCCAAGGACGTGAAGGGGTACTCGGCGCCCAAGTACACGCCCATCTACCAGGTGGACTCCGAGCCCACCGTGGCCTCCGAGGTGAAGGTCCCCTACCCGGAGGAGGCGCGCCGCGCGGGCATCGAGGGCACGGTGACGCTGTCCATCACCATCGACAACGAGGGCCGCGTCGTCTCCGCCAAGGTCATCTCCGGCCCGGGCTACGGCCTCAACGAGGCGGCGCGCGACGCCATCAAGCGCTTCCGCTTCAAGCCCGCCATCAAGGGCGGCGAGGCGGTGTCCACGGAGATGAAGTACTCGTACACGTTCCTGTTGGACTGAAGCGGCGCGCGGGCCCCGTCCCTCCGGGGCCCCCCACGTCACTGCGAGCGCAGCGCCCGGCGCATGATGTCGCGCAGCGCGCGCAGATCCTCGTCCGACAGCGCGGCGATGGGCTCGGGCGGCTCCGCCATCCGCTCGAGCAACCGCTCGCGCAGGGCCACGCCCGCCTCCGTCAGCACCAGCATCTTCACGCGCCGGTCCTGCTCGCTGCTGCGGCGCTCGACGAGGCCTCGCGCCTCCATGCGGTCCACCAGGCCCGTCACGTTGGACGCGTCACAGGACAGGTAGTTGGCCAGCGTGCTCATCGCCAGCGGCCCCTCGCCGAGCTGACGCACCACGTGCGCCTGCACCGGGGACAGCTCGAACTCCGCGGCCAGCGCGGGGAAGTTGCGCATGTGCGCGTGCATCAGCTCGAACAGCAGCGTCCACGCCTGCCTGGGCAGCCCCGTGTCCTCAGAGGCTTGCTGCCCGGCGTCCGGTGACCTGCCGCGTCGCTCCAGACTCTCGCTGCTTCCGCTCATACCTCTCATGGTAATTCACCCCGCCCACCTAAACAATTGATTTCATCAACTATTGAGGGTTACTACATTCCGGAGCTTCCAAAATAGAACGACATGGCCTATGTGGGGCCGGACGCGGAACAGGACGGCGGAAGAAGCGATGCGGCGGCGGACGAACTTCATAAGAGCCGGTTCGGCACTTCGCGCTGAATTCCCACAGAGCATGACGCATCCGGGCAAGGCGTCCGGGCGCGCGCACCCAAGACACAACCCGTAGCAAGTCCTTCGAGGACGCAAATGGGGCACTCCGCGCTGGCGCGGGGCTCCACGAGGAGGCAGAGGCGGTTATGAGCTCACTTCTGGCGTTGACCCTGGCGGCCACCCTGGCCGCGGCACCGCCCCCCGTGCTGACACTGGAGGACGCGCTCAACCAGGCGCGCAAGGAGAACCTGGACCTGAAGGCGGCCCAGGCCCGGCTGCGGCAGGCGGACACGGCGTCGCGCAAGGCGTGGGCGGGCTACCTGCCCACCGTCACCGTGGGCGCGGCCATCGTGCGCAACTCCAACGCGGCCATCATCCCTCCCGGCCCGCTGGGCCCCGAGCCGGTGGTCATCCAGCCGCTGGTGCAGCGCCAGTTCCAGGCGGAGCTGCGTCAGGCCATCATCGCCCCGCAGCTGTGGGCGGGCATCCAGGCCGCGTACAAGAGCGAGCGCGTCGCGGAGCTCAACGTGGAGCAGGCCCGGCGCGAAATCCTCTTCGGCGTGGCGCAGGCGTACTACGGCGCCGCGGCGCAGGCCCAGGCGGTGACGGTGCAGGAGCGGCTGGTGGAGCTCAACGGCGCCCGCGCCAAGGACACCAAGGTCCGCTTCGACGCCGGCACGGTGACGCGCGTGGCGCTCCTGCGCGCCGAGCAGGACCTGTCGCGCGCCGAGCAGGACCTCATCCGCGCGAAGAACGCGCTGGCGTCCGCGAAGCTGGTGCTGGCGACGCTCTTGGCGGTGGACAGCCCGGACTTCGAGGTGGCGCCTCCTCCCGAGCCGCAGGTGCCGGTGAAGACGGAGGCGGAGGTGCTGGTGCAGAAGTCGCTCGAGCAGCGCGCGGATGTGGCCGCGGCGCGTGAGACGACGGAGCTGGCGCGCATCAACAAGCGCGGCGTGTGGTTCAGCTACCTGCCCACGCTGGGTGTGACGGGGCAGTTCCGCGTGGCGAACGCGGCGGGCTTCCAGGGTCGCGCGGACGTCTGGCTCATCACCTTCGGCGCCAACTGGACGCTGTGGGACGGCGGGCTTCGCGAGGCGAACCTCTCCGAGGCGTCCGCGAAGATCGCCGAGTCGCTGGCCACGCAGCGCAAGGCGGAGCTGACGGCGCGTCAGGAAGTGAAGACGGCGCAGCTGGATCTGGAGAGCGCGCTGGCCAACCGCCTCAAGGCGGAGCAGACGGTGGAGCTGGCGCGTGAGGGGCAGCGCCTGACGGACGTCTCCTTCAAGGCGGGCGTCGCCACGTACCTGGAAGTCGCCGACGCGAACACGGCGCTGACGCAGGCGGAGATTGGCCTGGTGGCCGAGCGGCTGCAGGCGTCCGTCGCGGCGCTGAAGCTCTTGCGCTCGGTGGGTGCGTTCGAGGCGCGTGGCCTCGACTCGGACCTGAAGGACGAGAGCGCCGCGCCGCCCGTGGTGCAGCCGCTGCCCGGCGACGCCACCCAGCTGCAGCAGCACACCGCGCCCGACGCTCCGGTCCAGACGCAGCAGCCGGCGCCCGAGCAGCAGTAGGCGTGCTCACGCCTCGGTGACCTGGACGCTCGACGCCAGGCACCGGGGCGAGCGCTTCCTGGGGAAGGTGGGCGGGGCTCTTGTGAGAGCCCACCACCGGCCCCAACCTCGGAGAGAAGTCGAAGCACCCTTTTCACCGAGGAGGTCAACATGGCGGAAGGAACGTGGGGCAACTGCAAGGGTTGTCGCTACTTCGCCAGCGACAAACCCAACCCCAGTGACAACGAGACGCAGCGCTGCATGCAGGCGAGTCTGCGGAAGTTCGACCTGAAGGTCTCCGGCGCGAGTGGTTGCAACGCGTACGAGGCCCGGGCCGGGGTTGGCTCGCAGCCGCAACAGGAACCCGCTCAACCGGCGCACTGACGCCCGTCCAGCGGGAATCCGTCGAGCCTTCGTGGAGCACATGACTCCACGAAGCAAGACGGCCCTCGGGAATCTCTTTCCGCGTCGAGCCCTCGCGCGTTGGTCCGCCGAGCCGGCACCGCGGTTCCACTTCACCTCAGGATGAGGGCGCGTCGCCCACGCGGGGGCGGCCTGGCTCGCAGACGCAGTCCACGCAGCCGTGGGTGCAGCACGTCCCGCACAGCTCGATGAGCCTGCGGCCCAGGGCCTGTCGGGCGCGGTGCAGTCGCACGGCGGCGTTGTTGGCGGTGAGCCCCTCCTCGCCCGCGAAGGCGGCGACGGGCGTGCCCTCCAGGTCCACGCGGAGGATGGCCTGCGCGTACTCGGGCTTGAGGGTGTCGGCGAGCCCCGCGACGCACGCGCACACGCTGGACTCGAGCGCGGCGGTATCCTCGGTGGAGCGAGGCGCCTCGGCCTCCTCGAGGGCCAGGGCCTGGGACTCGCGCTGGGCGCGGCGGTGGCGGTCCACCAGCACGTTGCGCAGCAGGCGGTAGAACCAGGCCACCGCGTTTTCCTCGTCGCGCAGGGCCTCGCCCTTCTCCAGGCCCTTCACCAGGGCGAGCTGGAGGACCTCCTCGGCCTCTTCGGGACTGCCGACGCGGGGGGCGAGGAAGGCGAGGAAGCGCCTTCGCTGGGCCACGAGGGTTTCGAGGACGTGTGCATCCAGGCTCATGCGCCCTTCAGCCTACCGCCTCGCGCGTCACGACCACGGGCACTTCGTCCTCGGTGACGGTGCGGGGCTGACGGAAATAGATGCGCTCCATCAGCCGGCGCTGGTGGACGAGCGGCTTGTCGTAGCGGTCCAGGCGCATGCCCCGGTGGCTGTAGGGCGTGTCCGCGACGGTGGGGATGAAGCGCGCGTCGTCGACAATCTCCCAGCGGGTGAGCTCTCGCGCCACCTTCGCCGCCACCGGCAGGAAGGGGGTGAGCCACGGCTGCACGCAGCGCAGGAAGGAGAAGACGTGCAGGCGCGTGCGCTTCGCGGTCTCCGGCACGAAGAAGATGTTGGCGCGGGTGATGAACGGCCGCTGCTCGCCCTTGGGCGACCTCCAGCTCACGACGTACTCGCTGTGCACGGGGTCGAAGCGCGTCAGCCAGTCGTTGTGGAAGAAGTCACCGTTGCGCACGCCGAGCAGCTTCATCAACGGCGCGGGGCGCTGGGGGGCGCGGTAGTGGACCTCGGTGTGGTCGTCGTGGTTCTTCGCGTCGAACTCGACGTCGCCCGCGTGCGGGTCGTCCCAGCCCAGGCGGGTGTGCACGTAGGGCGTGTGTTCGTCCTCGCTGAAGTTGTCGAGCGAGACATGCAGCGGCGCCTCGAAGGGCACCGAGAAGCTGCCGCCGAAGACGTAGCCGTCGTTCAGGGGCAGCTCGGGGAGGGCGGAGCGCGGTGTTTCACGGTTCGCCAGCCACAGGTAGCCGTGGTGCTCCACCACCTGGAAGCTCTTCACGTCGCAGTGCTTGAGGTCGGGTTGGCTGGGATTGGCGCCCCGGCCCTGCGCGTCGAAGCGCCAGCCGTGATACGGGCACTGGAGCCGTCCGTCCGGTCGCACCTTGCCCTTGGACAGGGGCGCGAAGCGGTGGGGACACGTGTCCGCGAGTGCCGCGGGGCTCCCCTTCTCGTCCCGGAACAGCGCGTAGGCGCGGCCGGCCACTTCCACGCGCACGGGCTTTCGACGAAGGGACTGGGAAGGGAGCACGGGATGGAAGTGACGGAGGACGTCGGGCAGTGGCTCCATACTTTCCAAGTATAGCGAGCCACTCAGGACAGGGGAGGAAGGTGCTCCAATAGTCTTTTCAGGTCTGGCTGGAGTTCATCCGGTGTTTCACGGGCGAGTTCCTCCACGGGGTGAGTGCCCCAGGTGACACCGTAGGTGCGCAGGCCGGCGGCCTTGCCGGCGCGGAGGTCCAGCGAGGTGTCGCCGACCATCCACAGGCCCTGCGTCCCGAGGGCGGCGAGGGCGCGGTGGAGGACGTCCGGCGCGGGCTTGTGGGGGAAGTCGTCGGTGCCCTGGACGTGGTGGAGGACGTCGCCCAGGCCCATGGCGTCGACGAAGCGGCGGGCCATGGGGCTCTTCTTGGTGGTGGCGACGGCCAGGAGGTAGCCGCGCTCGCGCAGGGTGTGGAGGAGCTCGAGGACGCCGGGGTACGGGCGGGAGTTCCGGTGGAAGTTGAGCGGATAGTGCTCGCGGTAGGAGGCGCACAGCGCGGGCACGTGCTGGGGCGCAAATTCTGCGTACATGATGTCGAGCGGCAGGCCGATGAGGGCGCGCACCTGCGCGTAGGTGGGTGCCTGGAGGCCATTCGCGGGGAAGGCGTACAGGAAGCTGTCGATGATGTCCGGCAGCGAGTCCACCAGCGTGCCGTCGAGGTCGAAGAGGATTCCACGGGAGTCAGCGCGGCTCATGCGCTCCTGCATACGTGGTTCGGGGGTTGGGGGCACGTGTTTGGGGCTGGAGATTCCGGGCACCCGAGCCGGTGAGCGCACAGGTGCCCGGAAGAAGAGGCGCCACCCTCGCTCGGCGTCACGCGAGGGTGGCGGGGCTGTGTGGGTTACGGGGTGAAGAGGACGGCGGTGTTGAAGACCGTGTCGCCCATGCCCCCGGAGATGAGCACCTTGCCATTCGGAAGCAGGGAGCAAGGGGCATAGGCCCGCGTCGTGGGCATGCTCACGATATAGCGAGCCGTCCCAAGCGTGGGGTCGAACATCTCAGCGGTCGCGCTGACGCCCTCCGTGCCTCCCGTCTGGAGCAAGCGGCCAGAAGGGAGCATGACCAGACATGACCAGGTCCGACCATGAATCCAGGAGCCAGCGGTCCTCATCTGATTGAGCGCCGGGTCGTACTCCATCAAGGAGGCGTAGGCGTGAACGAGGACTCTTCCGGAGGGCAACAAGAAGGCCCGCGTCCAGGAGGTTCCCGTCAGCCCTGTCGCCAGGCTCCAGGTGTCCGTAGCCACGTCATAGAGTTCGGCGGCCACGCCACCTCCCGCGACCAAGATCTTTCCGGATGGCAACATGAGCGCGAAGTGGCCCGAACGATTCGTCGTCGCATTCACGGTCGCAACAGGCGTCCAGGAATTCGTCTCGGGGTCATAGATTTCTGGGATGCGGACCCCACCGCTCGAAGGGTGGGTACCACCAATCACCAACACCTTGCCGGAGGGCAGCAACGTCGCCGTATGCGACTCCCGGTCGAAGGTCATCGGTGCCGCGGCTGTCCAGGTGTTCGTCTGTGGGTCATACAGATCCACGTCGCGCATGATCGAGTTCACACTCGTGCTCGCAAGACCTCCTGCCACGAGAACCTTGCCGGAGGGCAGCACGGTCATCGTGTGGTTGATACGAGCTCGGCGCATGCTGCCTGCGGAAGTCCAACTCCCGGTCTCCGGGGTGTAGAGTTCAGCCGAAGGCATGAAGGTCGAGTTGACATACCCTCCGGTCACCAGAACCTTGCCGGACGGCAACACGAGGGATTGATGGCGGATGCGAGCCTCAAGCATGCTCCCCGTCGCATCCCACTTCGCGGCAGAGCCGCTGCCACAGTTCGTCCCGTTCACCACGCTCACGTTGAACGCATGTGACGCGGCGAAGCCGCGAGCATTCGTGACGGTGGCAGTGACGGTCGGCGCGCTGCCCTGCGCGACACAGGCCGGCGCGGTCCAGCGAACCTCGCTGGAGGTGAAGCCGCTCGTGGCCGTGCCCAGCGTGCCGACGCTCGCCGCCCAGCCGAAGCCGAGCGCCCCGCCATCTCCATCCTCCGCCAGCACCCGCAGCGTCACCGACTCACCACCCGCCACCGTGGTCGCGGACTGATACGTCTGCACGATGCGCGGCGGGATGCTCGGACCCGTGCCAGGGCCCACGCAGACGCGCAGCGTGCCCTGCGTCCGGCCACCGTGCGCGTCCGACACCGTCACGTTGAGCGCGCAGTTGCCACACGGGTCTCCGGCCGGCACGGCGCTCGGCGTGAAGGTCGCGGCGGCGGACGTCGCCTGCGTCCACGCCCCCGCGCACGTCGTGGACCACTGGTAGCTCAGCGCATCCCCATCCGCGTCCACCGCATCCACGGTGACCGTGGTCCCCTGCCCCACCGGCACCGGAGAACGGGTGACAGTGATTCCACGCACCGTGGGCGCCATGTTGAAGGACACCGTCACATTCGCGCTGCCCATCCCCGCTCCGCCATCCGTCGACAGCGTCCGCACGTCGATGCGCAGGCTCGTCGCCGCGCCACGCGAGTCCGTCACCGTGAGCGTCAGCGCGAACTCACCCGCCACCTGCGGCGCGGTCCACGTGGTGGTCGCAGTGCCCGTCGTGGTGAACGCACCGCCCGTCGCGCTCCACGCGTACGAAATCGTGTCCTGAGTGTCCTTGTCGTGCGCCGTGGCGCGAAGGACGATGCTCCCACCCGGCATCACCACGCTCGCTGACGCGATGAGCGAGTCGATACACGGCACCGTGTTCTCGAACGGCGTGCCGCTGGAGAGCGACTGGAGCGTAATAGCCACCACCGCTGTCTCGCCCGCGACGATGGTGACGCCCTCCGCCACGCCGCGATAGCGCAGCGCGCCCTGTGAATCGAACGCCTCCGCCGTGAAGGTCCGCGAGTTGCCCACGGGCACCTGGTGGAACGTGCCACGCCACGCCCCTGCCTCCTGCGTCAACACCACCGTCGACGCGGGCACGCCCGTGGCCGTCAGCGTCACCGTGACGCGGGTGACGTCCTCTCCCGCGAGCGCGTCGGACAGCGCGCTCATGAACTCCACGGAGCCCGTCTGCTCCTGCTCAACCGAGGAGCCACAGCCCCAGACGGTGAACACCATCGCGATGACCCAACACAAACGACTCCAGCGCTGCCTGGCTTGCATCCTCATTCGGGCATTCCTTTCCAGTACGAGCAGGAAACGGCCTCGCCCTCCGACGAAGAAGGTGGATGCAAGGTGAGCGAAGTAGCGCGGGCCGTGGGGAAACGCTCACACGCACCTCAGGAACCGGAGCGTGCGAGCGCGCGAAGTAGACCATTCCCTCGCGCCCGGGAAACACCCTCACTTCAAACAAACAATGGATGTCGGCTCAGACCCTCGCATGACAAGGATGGACCCATGGGAGCGGACTGCCTCGCCCTGGAGTCGCCCTGACCCGAACGAATGGCCAGCGCGCCCATCCGTGCCGCGCTCACTCCGAATCCCTCACAGGGGGCTCGGCGGTCACCTTCCACAACTGCCCCGAGTCACTGCAGACGGTCTTGGCGAGAGTGACGGTGGTGTTGGTCTTGCCGTCATTGACGATGCCCAGAGACAGCGCATCGCCCTGCGCCTGGGTCGTCAACCGGTAGATGCCGTTGGGCTCCGGAATCAGCTTCCATCGCTGCTCCGGAACATCCGCGGATTTGACGAGGAGGGGGTGATTGCCGGCGGTATTCGCCAGCGACAGGCTGGTCCCATGCCACTGAGTCGTCAGTCGGTAGTAGCCGTTGGCCTCCGGAGTCAGCTTCCACTTCTGCCCCGTGAGGCCTTGCGTCCTGGCGAGGATGGGCAAGTTGTCGGCCTTGCGGTCCCCGAGGATGTCCAACGACATGCCCTCGCCCTGCCACAGAGTCGTCAACCGGTAGTAGCAACGGGCATCGAAGGCGGCGGCCACCGGCGGGGTGTCTGTCGTGGGAGGCGTGGGTTTCGTGGTCGTGGGCATCTGCCACATCCGCTCGAGCAGCGCGAGCATGCCAGGGTCGTGCTTGGCCAGGTCTTCCCGTGTGAAGGGATAGAAGTCGTTGCGGCTGAAGAACGCCTCCGAGGTCTCCGAGAAGTACTCCCACTCGTCGAGGATGGCATAGGCAGGCTCGTACGAGATGGGCAGGTCGGCCCCACGCCTGCGCTCGACGCATTCGTAGCTCCTGTTGGCAACCGCGCGCGCATAGGCAGCCTTGATGTCGGCGTGCTCATGGAGCACATGGTCGTAATAGGCGTGGGCGAGTTCATGGAACACGAACAAGGGCATCCGCTGGGTCTCCTTCTCGAAGATGAGGACGTTCGAGAACTCGATGCTCTTGAGCATCGCCATGTTGCGACCCGGCTGGCCCAACCAGGCGTCGCCGGCATGGTACCGCCCCCCTTCTCGCGCGTCCGGATAGGGAGGCGACAGCCAGAGGTTTACCTTCCGGAGCCGAGCCACAGGGCCCGCGGGGACGACCCGTACAACCTCCTTGAGCTGCGCGGCCAGGAGCACCAGGGCTTTGTCCGTTAGCGGCTTGTGCGCCGCCGAGAACAGGCGGTCATCGATGCGAACCGTCCAGCCCTCGATGGTCCGGACCTGATAGGTGGGAGCGGGGCTGGCCGCGGAGGCGACGCAAGCGAATGCCAGGGCTGCCAGGAGGAGCCATCTTGGAGAGTGCATGCCTCATCATACGCCAGGTGTGGCAGGCAATCCCAACCCACCACGCTGGCGATGGAGGCATGTCGAACCCGCCCTCAGGCAGCCTCAGGGACACTCACAGGCGGGCCTGCACGCGTAGTCGCGATAGCAGGTGTCACCACCACATGCGGCGGTGCAGTCAGCCAACGTGACGAAGTTCCGGTCAACGGAGTCACACCTCCATACCCGCGGGCAGATGGCCATCTGCGTGACTTCACCCTCGGGGCGCTGCTCATCGACGCCGGAGGACTCGGCCGGGGGAGCCTGCTCGGGTTCGGATGCGTTGCCGCCGCAACCCACCATGGAGAGGGTGAGGCCCACGACGACAGCGAGCAGCGGAGAGATGATTCGCATAGGTCAAGCTCCTGGGTTGCACGAGGACGTGCCAACGGGGAGTTCCGCTGGCGCGCTCAAGCGATCCCATCATTTCCTGACGACTCAATCCTTCAAGTCACCAGAGTGATGTCCCCTTGCCAACAGGCGACTCATAGGACACACCACCACACTCACAGCGACCGTGGCCTCGTCGTACTGGAGAATGGCCAGCAGCGGCAGTTCGTCCGTGCCCAGGGGATCGGCGCGAATCTCCGCTCGCCTCGGGACGAATTGCATGGAAACCAATATCTATCTGTGAACGCAAACCAAAGACTACATGCATTCACGACAGCAGACGAAATGAGAGACCGATTTCAGGTAAGGAGTCGCTGACCATCAGGCTATTCATCCTCACGCACCATGGGGCGCGAGCGCAGCCTGGATGAGCACCCGCGCCCGTTCGCGAGTCCGGTTCGAGAGGAGTTCCTCCGCTGTGGCATCGAGCGAGCGATAGGCTAGCGGGAACGCCAGCTCCAAGTCCACGCGCACGTCGAGGACCACCTCGTCGAGCAGGGCGTCCATGTGGTCGCGTCCGCACTTGGAGATGGCGCTGGCGACTCGCGCGGGGTTGACCAATCGCGCGGACCAGTCCACGAGCGTCTCCACCGAGAGGGTCTGGTTCGGACTCCACGCCTCGCTCTCGTCGAAGCGGCCCTCGCTGAACTCGTCGATCTTCCGTTTGACGGAGGCACGCGTACTCGGTGAGGCGCGCAGCTCACTCTTGATGACCAGCCCCTCCGCCACGTTGTCGGCGAGCGTCGGCAACCCCAACAGGCCGGGGACCCGCGTAGGAAACCGCGTGGGGACGCTGTCCATGTCGCCGCGAGTTCCCCGGCGAAGCACGGGAGGCGTCATGAGCCCTACATCCCTCGCCACGGCCTCCAGCTCCGGGTGGGCCAGCAAGACACCCTCGTCTTCCGCATCCCGTGCGAGCAGGACGTCGAATGGGGACCAGCGCAGGTCTGGCGCATACCAGATGCCCGTCTGCACGGCGGACAGACCCGGCACGGGTGGCACCTCCGAATGCGGGTAGTGCCCACCGAAGAGCTCTCCGTAGAAGTACACGGTGCTGGCGGCCGCCCCCAACGCCTGAGCCATTCGCTCGGCGGCGTGCCCCAGTTGCGCTCGCACGAGCTGCCAGCCGAAGAAGGACTCCTCCTCGGTCAGCCACGCCTTGCGTTTGCCGAACCACGTCTGCCCCGCGCGCACGGCGATGACCAACTGCGCGCCATGCACCTTCTCCAGTGCGATCCACGGGCCGCCGGGACTGGCGACCGACTTCGGCTCGCCCGCCGCGGGCATCTTCGCGTAGGTCCGGAAGGGAGGTGGCTGTGCCATGCCCGGGAGAATGCCTGAAGTGGTCGTGCCGCGCTGTCCTCACTCGAGCGCGGCTGGTCCTCCTTGACCCACGACATGCCTGCCTGATTGAACGGACGTGACCATGCGACTCCGCGCCTGCGCCGCACTTCTGCTGCTTCTCTCGGCCTGCGCGACAACAGAGCCGAGCCCCAGGAGCCCAGCAACTCGGAACCCGAGAGTCGCCAACCTCCAGAGAGCGGCGACGCTGCCATGGGCGGATGGAGGCCAATGCGTGGTACGAGAGGCCTCCAACGCATGGGCCGTGCTGGTGGAGCGGTGCTTCCATGCACTCGACCATGACCGGCTCGAGTTTCGTGATGTCACGGGACGATGCGCTGTCGCCTCTGCGGGGGCTGCCGCACTTGGATTGGGAATCTGCGTTCTGATTGCGCCCGAAATCATCGTCGGGGCCGTGATTGTCGCAGGTGCGGTCGTGGTGGCGGCCGCCATCAACGAAGAACTGGTTGCGTATCGGCGGGCATCTCGCGAGAGCGCGAGCCCCGAGGTCCAGACGCAGCCCCTCAAGAAGCCTGCGGCAAACCGAAAGCCTGAGCCATCAGGGCAGGACGGGTTTCCTCCTGGCCCACCTGAGCTACGGACGCGCGAGCGCCGCCCGGACTGCAAGCCCGTCCCAGTTCCGCACGCGGGCGACGATGCCGCCCATAACGAGTGCGCTGATAAGTTTCCGCCCAACCGTTATCCCGGCATGGACGTCATCGTAGGCGGCGAGCGCTTCGATGCGCTGCAGGTCGGCGCGAGTGTGCTGTGGGAGATCAAGACCCATCGATTTGACACATACTCCGACTTCATCCGAGACCGGGAGCTTGAGAGGGAACTGGAGCAAATCGCAAAGGAACGGAACGCCGCGGCAATATGTGGATATGACTTCATCATCGGGGTGAGCACCCAGGCGCACAAAGAAGCGCTGATCGCTCTCGTTCCCTCTCTCAGAATTGTCGTCACGGGATGTACTCGATGACCACCCAGAATCGGCTCCTTCTGACCGTCTACGCGCCTGCACTTGAAGGCGATGACAGCCGCCCACTCGCTGCCGTTCGGGGGATGGAACAGGCGCTCCCTGGCTTACGGCTCGATTGGCGAGTGACCGGAGGGCGACGACTTGCAGCATTGCCACAGCGCGACGCGTGGCTCGTAGGAAAGCTCAAGGACGGGGGATTCCCTCTGGTATGCAACGGAGATGAGAGTTACCCCGTGACGGTGATGGGGAGGAAGAACGCAGGACTCTTCAGTCCTGGCGGTCAGGCCTTGTTTGAAGTCCATGCGAAGTTGCCGCTCGATGCTGCGGTCAACATGGCAGCCGCAGATATGCTGGAGCGCGTCGCGGAGGGCACAAACGCGTTCTGGGGGCGTGCGACGCCACATGACGCTGCAGTAGACATCGCGTATCAGACCGCCCCCACCCTGGAAGGGCCACCGTCTCCACGCCGGGGGCTGCCCGCCCTCAAGCTCTTCGAGCACATCCGCTCGCCCGAGATTCCCTATTACCTCGGGTGGCTGAACTATTGGTCCGCCGCTGCCGCACAGGCCATCGGGTTCCCGGACCCCGCCCGTGACGCGGACCTGCTCTCACGGGCTCGACGCACTGCGACGGGGGGCTGGGTCGTACAGCTCACCGAGGCGCCGCTCGACTTGGACAACCCCGCCCACCTCGACGCGCTCAAGCGCGCCTATGAGCGCTTCCCGGAGATCGGCGGCCGCGCAGCGCCTTGACTCCTCGGCTCCGGGTGCCCGCACGTACATCACGCAGAACCGAAGGAGATTGCGGGCCTCACCCGCCGTGACAAACAATGAATGTCAACCCTGGCCCTCTCCATGACAAGGATTGGGCCTGGGGACCGGATTGCCTCAGCCGTGGTGTTACAGTCCTCGCCAGACCTGAGGTCTACAGGGGGGGACCCGACATGAGACTCGACATCTTCTCGGAGATGCAGCACCCGAAGGAACGGTGGACTGGCGCGGACCACGAGCATCAAATCATCCGTGAGACGCTGGAGCAGGCTCGGCTCGCGGATGAGATGGGCTATGGCGTCTGGTGGCAGGTGGAGCACCACACCGCGGTGGAGTTCAGCTACAGCTCCGCACCCGAGGTCATGCTCACCGCCATCGCGATGGGCACCAAGAACATCCACGTGGGGCACTCGGCGGCGCTCGCGCCCGCACGCTTCAACCACCCCATCCGCATCGCCGAGCGCTCCGCGTTCCTCGACCACCTGAGCGGCGGCCGCTTCCAGCTCGGCATGGCGCGCAGCACCATCCCCGAATGGCGCGTCTTCAACATCGAACCCGACGCCACCCGCTCGCAGATGCAGCAGGCCTTCCAGATGATTCCGAAGCTGTGGACCCAGGAGAAGTTCTCCTGGGACTCACCGGACTTCCGCGTCAAGGACATCAACGTCATCCCCAAGCCCTTCCGCAAACCCCACCCGCCCCTGTGGCAGGCGTGCTCCAGCCCCGCGTCCTTCGAGCAGGCCGGACGCAACGGCGTGGGCGCGCTCGGCGTGACGCTGTGGGCCTCACCCGAAGAGGTGGCGGAAATGATCCACCTCTACCGCGAGGCCCTCCGGACCCGCTGTGAGCCGGTGGGCGACTTCGTCAACGACCAGGTGGCCTTCTTCACCTTCGTGCACTGCGCGGACACCGAACGCGAGGCGATGCAGAACGGCGCGGCGAAGGCGGCGGCCTGGTACACGAGCGGCTCGTTCACCTTCTTCGAGGCCAAGGACCACTTCGTCAGATCCGCCGCGGAGCTGGAGGCCCTCGCCAAGGACCCCGCTGGCGGCGGGCTCACCGGCCAGTACCTGCGCCGCAAGGACCCCAACGCACCCCAGTCCCAGGCCCAGCGCATCCTCGGCCGCATCATGTCCGGCGAGGCCGTGCCGGATGAGCAGGTGTGGGAGGTGCTGAGCGCCCAGGACTCGCTCATCGTCGGGACGAAGGACCAGGTGCGTCAGGGCCTCAAGCGCTACGAGGCCCTGGGCATCGACGCGCTGATGTCCTTCCACCAGGTGGGCGCCCTCTCCCACGAGGCCGTGCTCAAGAGCATCCGCCTCACCGGTGAGCTCATCCCCGAGTTCAAGACGCCCGCGCCTCCCTGAAGTAGCGGAGGACTCCGAGGACCGTTCATCCACCACGGAGTCCTTCGTCCCGACCGTTATCGCGGACATCCGGCGGGAGGCGCCTCCCCTCCCGCGACTCGACAGTTCGGGATGCTGGCTCGACAGGGTGAACGCAACCGCTGGTTGGCCTCGGGAGGACGCCCCTCCGACTCTTCGCACACCAGGGCGCGACTCCTACCTCGCCCCGCTTCCCCAGGGCGCCATCGTGCGCACCTTGGGGACGGTCTCGTGCGGAAGGGGATGGGGATGAGGGTTGGCCAGCGAACACTGGGATGGGGTTTCGCGTGTGCGCTGTGGGCCACGACGCCCACATGGGCGGCGGAGCCCCCGAGTGCCCGGGAGCAGGGCAGCCAGGAGAGCGCCGCGAAGGCTTCCTCGCGCCCCCGCCGCTTCACTCGCGAGTGGTACGTGAGCCCCTCGGGCAATGACACGGCTGCGGGGACGAAGCGCGCCCCATTCAGGACCATCGGCCGCGCGGTGCGCACCGCGGGCCCTGGCGAGGTCATCCGCGTCCAGGCCGGTGAGTACGCCGAAGGGGTGTTCATCGACGGCCCCGCGGTGAAGGCCGGCAAGCCGAACGCGCCCGTCACGCTCTTGGGCGAGGGGAAGCCTCGCATCATCCCGACGGCGCGCGGCGGCACGCTGGTGCAGGTCCGCAAGCCTCACTGGGTCATCGAGGGCTTCGAAATCGACGTGCGCGGACAGCCGCGCTTCGCCGTCCTCTTCGAGGGCGACACCACCGGCGCGGTGCTCACCGGCTGCCACATCCACCACGGCACGCTGGGCGCCGGCGTCGCGACGCACGGTGGCGCGCGCGACGTGCTCATCGAGAACAACCACATCCACGACTTCCGCCGGGCGCCCAAGGGGGACTCGCACGGCGTGGTCATCCAGGCCACGTCGCGGAACATCACCGTGCGCGGCAATGACATCCACGACAACTCGGGTGACTCGGTGCAGTGCCTGCTGCCGGACCGCAAGGGACAGGCGCCCGCTCGCAACGTGGTCATCGAGGGCAACCAACTCCACGACAACGACGAGAACGCCGTGGACATCAAGACGTGCCACGACGTCGTCATCCGTGACAACACGATGTACGGCTTCCGCAAGTCACCCACGTCGGCGGGTGAGGCCATCGTCGTCCACTTCTCCGCGCGGAACGTGCGCATCGAGGGCAACCGCATCTCCGACGCGGGGCGCGGCATCGCGGTGGGCGGCTCGCGCGAGGGCAACCAACCCAGCCCCGCCAACGTCGTGGTGCGCGGCAACACCATCAAGGGAATCACCCAGAGCGGCGGCAGCGACGGCGCGGGCATCCGCGTGGAGAACTCGCGCGACGTGACGGTGGTGGGCAACACCATCTCCGACACCGAGGGCTACGGGATGATGCTCGGCCTGGGCTCCAACGGCGCGCCCAGCGAGAACCTCACCGTGCGCGGCAACTCCATCCAGGGCCGGCACCTGGTGCGCCTGGGCAAGCACCGCCCCGGCCTGAAGATGGACGGGAACCAGTACGCCGCCGAGGGCACCTTCAAGGCCGACCCCGAGGAGACCCGCAGCCTCGCGCAGTGGCGCCGCGTGTCCGGCGTGGACCAGAAGTCCACGCCGCTCCAGTAAACGTGGAGGGAAGCCCCGGTCGCTCGACCGTCTCGGGCGAGCAGGGACTCAACGAGTCCGAGCCCAGCGCATTCCGAGCGAAAGTCGCTCACCGACGCACCCTTGCCGCTTTCGGCAACGCACAGGGCAGGAGGGGACTCGACCCTCGGGGCCATCGCCTCTCGTGGCGCTCTTTCCGCTCGCGCCAATCCACGGAGCAGGACAGGACTCCGGAGGCGTCGTCTCGCAGTGGGGCCCTGTCAGCTCGCGCCAACGCGCGGAGCAGGACAGAACTGGACGCACGGCTTCATCTCGCCCGGCAGTCACTCACTGGCGCCCCTTCCGCGCGCACAGGCAAGGAAGGAGCCGCGACACGTCTCACCGCAGTGCAACCACCCTCCCCGCTTCAATACACAGAAGCGGAGAGGGTCTCGACCCCCGCTCAGGGCGTCTCGTCGGACGGAACTTCACCCGTGAGCACGCAGATGAGCGCGACCGGGTCACACTTCACGGGGAACACGGGGTTGATACCCGAGCCACGCAGGCGGCCCGCCGCGAAGTCCGGATACGGGTCGCACTTCACGTCATCCGGCTTGCCCGCGGTGGCGCAGCTCACCACCGGCCAGATGCCCTTGGCCTGGTACGTCGCCGTGCACCCGTTCTCCGAGTAGCGCAGGTCCGCCTTGAACTGCGTCCCTGGAATGCCCGGCGTGTTGTAGATGCGCAGGTTGGACCACTCGTACGCGAAGCTCTGCGCGGGCAGCGCCTCCGTCGCCGGCACCTCCAGCCGCGTCGTCGACAACTGCGGCACGTCGCAGAAGTTGTCCGCCCCCGGCCCCTCGCTGGCCAACGGCCCCACCGAGTACGGCGTGTGCGACGCATCCACATCCGGCCGGTCCTTGAAGTCCACCAGCAGCTTCCCCATCCGCGCGCTGCGCAGCGCCACCGTGTCCGGCGCCTTGGGGTCCTGGCTGTAGTACTTCTGCATCCCCACCGCCTCCGGCGCCAACCGCGCGCACTGCAGGTCGGGATTCTGTCCCGGCAGCAGCGTGTACACCGTGGCGAACGAACCGATGGAGCCATCCGTCACGGCCCTTGCCACCACACACTGCGCCTCCGGGTCCTCCACCCCACAGCCCGCGAGCACCAGCGCCGCCAGCGCGCCCATTCCCATTCCACGAATCATTGGCAGATGTCCTTTCATGGCGAGCGCCTAGAAGGTCAGCTTCGCGCCCAGCCGCACGGAGCGCGGCGCCTGGTAGGCCGTGGGGCGCTTGAAGTTGGGGTTGATGTCCGCGGGACCGATGGGCAGGTTCGTCGCGGTCGAGATGACCTTGCAGTCCGGGTTGTTGGCGACGAGGCACGCCGACAGGTCCGCGGGCTTTCCTCCCTGCTCAATCGCATAGACACGCGTCGTGGTCAGCGTCTGGTCCACCGCCGTGTATTGCTGGAAGTTGAAGACGTTGAACACGTCCAGCGACATGCTCAGCACGTAGTCCCCACTCAGCTTCTGGTTCACGCTCACGCGGGTGTCGATGTTGTGCACCCACGGCAGCCGGCCCGCGCTGCCTCGCGGCAGGATGAACGTCTCCGAGCCGCTGCGCCGCGGATGCGCACCCAGGTAGTTGAGCGGCGTCCCCGAGCGGCTGCGATACCCACCGCCCACGTTCAGGCTCGTCGAGCGCGTCAGGTTGAACTCGCGCGCGCCGAACACCTTGAGCGCGTGCGTGCGGTCCCCGGGCAGCGCGCCGTCGCGGTTGGTGGTCAGCGACACCAGGTCGAAGTCGCGCGTGAGGTTGGGCGACAGCTGGCCGGTGTCCGCGCGGAACAGCCCCGAGTAATTGCCGCGCAGCTTGGACCACGTGTAGCTCGCCTGGGCCAGCCAGCCGTCGGAGAACGCCTTCTGGTAGTACACGTTCACCGCGTCGTAGTGGCGCTTCGCCTCGGGGAAGTCCGTCGAGAACCCCTTGCCCGGGTTGCCCAGGAAGAAGGTGTTGCCGTCATCGCGGCTCATGTCCTCGATGACGTCGTTGAGCACGCGCCGCGTGTACGTCAGGCCGAAGCGGCCGAGCAGCACCTCGTACTCACCACCCACCATGAGCTCGTCCGCGGACTGGGCGCGGATGTTCGGGTCCACCGGCACGCGGTCTCCACCCTGCGCGTCCCAGCGCTGGTTCGGCCCCTCCCGGCTGCCGATGGCCTGACGGTTGCCCACCGCCACGCAGCCGGTGCGCAGCGAGTCTCGGTCGCTCGGGTCACACGCCGGATAGTTGTACGTGGCCGACAACAGCTGCTGCTGCGGGAAGGACAGGTCCGCCAGGTCCAACGGCACGTTCTCGAAGAAGCGCGCGAAGTTGACGAACAGCTTCGAGCGTCCCTGCTGTGTGAAGTCGTAGACCAACCCCACGCGCGGCGACCACTGGTTGGGCAGGTGCAAGCCCACCTTGTCGTCCAACCCGCGGATGGTCTGCACGTCGTAGCGCAGGCCCGCGTTGAGCGTCACCTTGTCCAGGATGGACCAGCTGTCCTGGATGAAGCCGCCCATCGTCACCGACGTGGACGTGCCCTCCTTGCTCGCCAGGAACACCGGCTGGTCCGGGCCCTCGAGATAACCGTACTGGTTGAGCGTGAAGAAGCAGCGGCCGTTGGCGCACTCCTGCCACGGGGCACCGCCCGTGCGCGCGCGGTGGTTGTAGAAGCTCATCCGCTCCGCGTCGAAGCCCGCCTTGATGATGTGGTGGCCGAGCGCCTGCAACAGGAAGGTGCCCATCACCTTGCCCTGGAAGCGGTCCAGCTCCTGCTCGCTGATGGTGCCAGGGCCGCCCGTCGAGTACGCCCGGACGGGACACTTGAGCTGCTGCTCCTCCGGCGTCGCGCCACAGACGGACGGGTCCTGCAACGTCTCGAAGAAGGTGATGGAGCGCGGGCCGGGGTTGCTCGTGCGGCGCCAGGCGATGTTCGGCTCCGAGGCCAGCCCCGTGGGCGACAACAGCCCCGAGCCATCCGATGGCAGCGTGCTGTCCGACTGGTGGTGCCAGCCGAGCGTCGCGTCGACCAGGAACTTCTTGTCGAAGAAGGACGACGATTGCTTGGCGACGATGTCCATCACCCCGTTGCTGCGCCGGGTGGCGATGGAGTCGTAGGTCCCCTGCACGTACGAGGTGCACGACAGCCCCAGACACACCTCCGGGTCACCGTCGTCGCTGAAGGCATACTTGCCCGACCCCCCCGACGAGCGCGGCGTGCCGAACACCGACACGGACAGGTTGTGGTCCGGGTTGAAGAGGTACGTCAGCTTGGTCATGTACTGCAGCGAGCGCTCATCCGCGAAGCGCGTGGTGCGCGTGCCCTCGATGGGCGTCACCAGACCGAAGCCCGTCTCCGGATCCCGGACGCGCTGGCCCGCCGCGGTGCACCCGGGCCGCGTGTCGCCCTCCTCGCAGAACTCCAGCCGGCTCAGCTGCCGGTCCACGCGGATGCGATTGAACGACGGCGCCACGCCCGCGTAGAACCAGAGCTTGTCCTTGAGGATGGGACCGCCCAGGTCGAAGCCGAAGTCCCCCTGGTTCCACGGCTGCCCCTGCGCGGAGATGACGCTGCCCTCCTGCCGGACGATGGTGCCGTTTCGCTGCAGCGAGCCCGGCGCCATGTTCGCGAACACCGAGCCGTGGAACTCGTTGGAGCCCGACTTGGTGACGACGTTGAGCACGCCGCCCGTGGAGCGGCCGTACTCCGGCATGTAGCCACCGGTGATGACGTTGACCTCTTGCACGAACTCCACCGACAGCGGCGTGCCCAGCGTGCCCACGCCCGGGTCGTTCACCGACAGGCCATCCACCACGTACTGGCTCTCCGGGGAGCTGCTGCCGCTGACGCTCACGCCGTAGCGGTCCTCCACCGCGCCCGGGGCCAGCTCCGCCAGCGACTCGAACGAGCGCGACGCGGAGCCCTTGCTGCCCGGACGGATGACGGCCACGTTGCGCAGGAAGTCCGCGTCCACGCTCATGCCCTGCGTGCTCGAGCCCACGTCCAACGTGGGCGCCGCGCTGATGGAGATCTCCTCCCCGAACGCCGAGGGCAACAGCTGGATGTTCACCCGGATGGTGCGGTCCAACCGCAGCACGATGTCCGGGCGCACGAAGGGCTCGAAGCCCTCGCGCTCCACGCGCAGCGTGTACGTGCCCGGCGGCAGCTGCGGGATGCGATACAGGCCGCTCGCATCCGAGACCACCACCCGCTCACCCTGCAGCTTCGGCGAGGTGGCCGTCACCACCGCGTCGCCCAGCGCCTTCTTGTCCTCCGCGCTGGTGATGGTGCCGGTGATGACCGAGACGCCCTGAGCGAACGCTCCGGCGCCACAGAGCAGGACCGCGAGACACACCCCGCGGGCGAGACCCAAACGTATGGACAAAGCTGACTCCCTCCCTTTGATTCCGGAGGGCACTCTGTCTCAAGACGCGAGAAAGCAACAATCCCCAATCAAACAGAACAGCGCGTCAAGGCGCTTCACCCAGCAGGCCTGGAACAGGCGGGAGTCCCCTGCTCCAGGGAGCGGTCGAAGGCCAGGCGCAGGAAGGCGTCCAGCGGGGCGCGGCCCTTCTCCACGCGGCTGCGCAGCACCGCGCCCTCCCAGGCGCCGAGCATGAAGGTGGCGAGCATCTGGGGCGCGACGTCCGGGGCCACCTCGCCCGCGGCCTGGGCCTCGCGCAGGACGTGCTCGAGGTGGGAGGACCACTCGGTGAAGGAGGCCGCCACGCGCTCGCGGATGAGGGGGCTGTGGTCGGCGAGCTCCGCGGCGAAGTTGGCCAACAGGCAGCCGCACTCGAAGCGGCCCTCGACGAGCCGCTCCACCTGCTGGGCGAAGTAGTCGCGCAGCCGTCGCAGGGGCGTCTTCGCGGGGTCCTGGAGCAGCGACAGGTCCTGCACGCTGGCGCGCATGTACTGGTCCACCACCGCCGCGCCCAGCGCCTCCTTGCTGTCGAAGTGGTTGTAGAAGGACCCCTTCGGCACGCCCGCCGCGTCGGTGATGTCCTGGACGCCGCAGCCGTTGAAGCCCTGCGTGCGCAGCGTCTCCAGACCGGCGGCGAGCAGCCTGTCGCGAACACTGGCTCTCGGCATCGGAGCCTTTTACGGCCACGTGTCCCAGGTCGTCAAAAGCGCCCATCTCCAGCGCTCAACCCTATGATTCCACGGTGGTTTTCATTCAATATGACCAGTCGTCTTGAAGACCTGGAGGACGGCCGCTAGCTTGGTGGGCGTCGGGGACAGGTGGGCGAGGAGGAGCGCCGCCTGGGTCCTCCCGTGAGGGAGTGCAGCCATGAGCAGAGCGAGTACGTCGGACCGGATTCGCGTGGGCATCATCGGGGCGAGCCCCCAATGGGGCTGGGCGACGTATGCCCACCTGCCCGCGTTGCAGACGCTGCCGCGCTTCCGCGTCACGGCGGTGAGCACCACGCGGCAGGAGAGCGCGGACGAGACGGCGCGCCGCTTCGATGTTCCCCACGCCTTCGCCAGCGCCGAGCCGCTGGTCACGCATCCAGAGGTGGACCTGGTGGTGGTGTCGGTGCGCGCGACCGAGCACGCGAAGCTGGTGAAGGCCGCGCTCGCCGCGAAGAAGCACGTGTTCTGCGAGTGGCCCCTGGGCGCGTCGCTGGCCGAGACGACGGAGCTGGAGGCGCTGGCCCGGCAGGCGGGGGTGCGCACCGTCATCGGATTGCAGCGGCGACTGGCGCCCGGGGTGCGCTACCTGAAGGACCTGCTCCAGGAGGGCTACCTGGGGCGGCTGCGCTCCGTGTCGCTGCAGGTCACCACGTCGATGCTCGGACACCGGCGGCCCAAGGCCTATGGCTACACGGCGGACGCCACCCAGGGCGCCAACACGCTGGCCACCATCACCGCACACTTCCTGGACACGGTGCTGGCCGCGGTGGGGGACCTCCGGAGCGCGTCCGCGCTCGTGGCTCGGCAGCTCGAGCAGACCACGCTGATTGAGACAGGCGAGGTCATCCCCGTCACCGCGCCCGACCAGGTGCTGGTGAGTGGAACGCTGGAGAGCGGCGCGCTGTTGTCCGCGCACATCGAGGCGGGCAAGCGCAACGGCGGCGTCATCGGCGCCACCTTCACCGGCACGGAGGGAGATTTGTACCTCTCCCATGACCTGAAGGTGTCCGGCGCGCGGGGCGATGACCAGCCGCTCCAGTTGCTACCAATACCCGAGCAGTACACCTGGGGTCCGCAGGGCTCGCTCACGGATGACGCGTACCAGACGGGCCAGCTCTACACGGCCTTCGCTCGGGACTGGGACGAGGGCACGTCGCTGGCGCCCGACTTCACGTATGCGTTGAAGCTGCATCGGATTCTGGACACCTTCGCGGAGTCCTCGGCGTCGGGACAGCGTCGGACGCTGTAGGCGGGCCACCCTCCTGGCGGGAGAGCGGTGGACCGCAGCGGGGCGGCGCGGCCCTGGTCTATGCTGCGCGCTCCCGTGGACGCTCCCCTGCCCTCCCGTCGCCGCCTCCTGGTGCCCGCCGTGGTGTTCGCCGTCGCGAGCACGCTGGTGGCGTCGGCCGCGCTGTATGTGCAGGGCCTGCTGCCGGCCTCCGTGCCGTCCGCGTCGGAGCCCTTCCACTATCAGGGCTACGAGAAGGTGCTCCGGCACGTGCGCGCGGATGGGAACGTGGACTTCTCCTCCATCGGCCGTGAGCGCGCGGAGCTGGACCGCTTCGTCGAATCACTGGCCTCGTTCTCGCCGCACAACCGTCCGGAGGTGTTCCCGACGGCGGAGGACGCGCTGGCCTTCTGGCTCAATGCCTACCACGCGCTGGTGCTCCAGCAGGTGGTGGATGGGTATCCCTATCTGGAGAGCGTGCAGGGGCGTTTCTATTGGGGGCGCTCGTGGCCCGTGGGCGGGCAGCGCATGACGCTGTGGTCGCTGCACCACCGCGTCCTCGCCCGTGAGTACGCCGACCCGCGCATCCACCTGGCGCTGTTCCAGGCCACGCGCGGTGGGCCTCGCATGGACAGCACCCACTTCCAGCCCGAGTTCCTCGACGCGCAGCTGAACGAGGCCAGCCGCCGGTTCGTGGGCGACAAGCGCCACGTGCGCCTGGACCGCGACACGGTGCACCTGGCGAAGCTGTTCGAGACCTGGCGCGAGGACTTCCTCGCCGCGCTGCCCGAGGGACGTCGGGGCAACGTGCTCCAGTTCGTCTGGGCGTTCCTACCGGACACCTGTGAGGAGCGTCCCGGCTGCGACACGCGCGCGGACCTGGACCACGCCTGTGGGCCGAAGCTGGACCGCTGCCACATCGTGTACGAGCCGGAGGACCCCTCGCTCCCGGACGCCGCCGCGCGTGAAGTCCGCTCGGAGCGCTGACGTCACGCGGGCAGCCGCTCGCGGCGCCCCGTCGGCGGCGTGTGCTCCTCGTCCTCCCGCTCGCGAGCGCGGGGCCGCGGCACCGCGCCTCCGTCCTTGCGCCCGCGCAGCCACTTCTCCAGTCCGACGGCGGGCAGCACCACCGCGCCCACCAGCACGGACAGGCCGATGGCCTCCAGCGACAGCGGCGCGGTGCCGAAGACGCTCCGCATGAAGGGCACGTACATGAAGGCGAGCTGCAGCAGCACCAGCGCGCCAATGCCCATGAACACCGTGGGGTTGCTGAACAGGCCCACCTTGCGCACCGAGCCGGTGAGGGTGCGGCACATCACCATGTAGAAAATCTGGAAGCTGATGACGGTGTTCACCGCCATCGTCTGCGCCTCGGCCAGCGCCCGCGCGTGCCCCACCGCCGGCACCTCGCGCGAGTACTCCCAGAGGAACAGGCCGATGGCCCCCGCCGCCATCAACAACGCGACCAGCCCCGTGCGCATCACCACGAAGTGACTGAGCACCGGCGCGTCAGGTCGACGCGGCCTCCTGCGCATCACGTCCGGCTCACGCGCCTCGAACGCCAGCGGCAGCGCGAGCGACACCGTGGCCACCAGGTTTATCCAGAGCAGCTGCGTGGGCAGCATCGCCATCAGCGGCACCGCCTTCCCGCCGATGTCCTGGATGGGGAAGAACGCCACACCGCACAACAGGATGAGCGCGAGCCCCAGGTTGGTGGGCAGCACGAAGGCGAGCGACTTGATGAGGTTGTCGTAGACGCGCCGCCCCTCCTCCACCGCCGCCGCGATGGAGGCGAAGTTGTCATCCGTGAGCACGATGTCCGCCGCCTCCTTGGACACCGCCGTCCCGGTGATTCCCATCGCCACGCCGATGTTCGCCTGCTTGAGCGCGGGCGCGTCGTTCACCCCGTCACCCGTCATCGCCACCACGTGCCCTCGCGCCTGGAGCGCGCGCACCAGGCGCAGCTTGTGCTCCGGCGCCACGCGCGCGAAGACATTCGTGCTCTCGGCCACGTGCGCCAGCTGCGCGTCATCCAGCGCGCCCAGCTTCGCGCCCGCGACGCCCGGCCTCCCCGGCTCGTGCAGGCCCAGCTTCGCGCCGATGGCCTCCGCCGTCGCCAGGTGGTCGCCGGTAATCATCTTCACGACGATGCCCGCCTCGTGACAGGCGCGCACCGCCTCGATGGCCTCCTCGCGCGGAGGGTCCATCATCCCCTGCAGGCCCAGCAGCTCCAGCCCGCCCTCCACGTCCTCCAGCGCGAGCTGGTCCTTCGCCTCGGGCACCTGCCGGGACGCCACCGCGAGCACGCGCATGCCCCGCCGCGCCAGTCGCTCCACTTCTTCCAGCACCGCCTCGCGGGACACGGCGCCGTCCAGCTCACAGCGGGCCAGGACGACCTCGGGCGCGCCCTTGAGGAGCAGCACGCGGCCCTCGCGGCCATCGTCGTGCAGCGTGGCCATGAACTGGTTCTCCGACTCGAACGGGATGGCGTCCACGCGGGCGAAGCGCGCACGGGACTCCTCCACGCGCAGGCCCGCCTTCTGCGCCGCCACCACCAGCGCGCCCTCCGTCGGGTCGCCCGTCATGCGCCAATCGCCGTCGGCCCCCTCGAGCGCCGCGTCGTTGCACAGCGCGCCGGCGAGCAACAGCTCCTTCGCGTCCTCGGGCAGCAGCGACTCGCTGAGCGCGGGCCCGTCGCGGCGCAGCTCGCCCCGAGGCGCGTACCCCACGCCGGTGACGGTGTAGCGCCCCGTCGGCGTCCACAAGGCCTGCACCGTCATCTCGTTGCGCGTGAGCGTGCCCGTCTTGTCCGAGCAGATGACGGTGGTGCTGCCCAACGTCTCCACCGCGGGGAGCTTGCGGATGACCGCGCGCCGGGCCGCCATGCGCTGCACGCCGATGGCCAGGGCGATGGTGACGATGGCGGGCAGGCCCTCCGGAATCGCCGCCACCGCCAGGGTGATGGCCACCACCACCGCCTCGCTGATGTCATAGCCGCGCCACAGCCCCACCCCGAGCAACAGCACCGACACCACGAGGATGGCCACGGTGATGACCATGGCGATGCTCGCGAGCGCCTTCGTCAGCGGCGTCTGCAAATCCGTCGCTTCGCTCAACATCTCCGAGATGCGCCCCAGCTCCGTGGCGCCTCCCGTCGCGATGACCACGGCCTGCCCCACCCCCGACGTCACCAGCGTGCCGCCGAAGACGACGCTCGTCCTGTCCCCCAACTCCGCGTCCTCCTCCACCACCGAGGACTGCTTCGCCGCCGGCACGGACTCGCCCGTGAGCGCGGCCTCCTCCACCTGGAGGTTGCGCGAGCCCACCAGCCGCATGTCCGCGGGCACCTTGTCCCCCGCGGCAATCTCCACCACGTCCCCGGGCACCAGCTCCGCGGCGGGCACCGCGCGCTTGTGGCCCGCGCGCACCACCGTCGCGTTCTGCGGCACCATCCGGCTGAGCGCCTCGATGGCCTTGCCCGCGCGGAACTCCTGCACGAAGCCGATGAGCGTGTTGAGCACCACCACGGCGGCCACCACGAGCCCGTCCGTCACCTTCCCCATCACCACCGCCAACACCGCCGACACGATGAGCACCCAGATGAACGGACTGTTCACCTGACGCCACAACAGCTTCAGCGGCCCCTCGCCCTTCTGTCGCTCCAGGACATTGGGCCCGTGGCGGGAGAGCCGCTCGCGCGCCTGCTCGTCCGTCAGTCCCATGGGTCCGCTGCCCAGGTGCTCGAAGACTCTCTCAGCGGGAAGGGAATGCCAGGGGACGCTGCCCCGCACGGGCGCAGTCGCGTCCTGGCCAGGCGCGGCGGGTGGCGGCTCGTGCATGGGATTCCCCCTGCCGGACATCGGCGGTGATGGAAGGGCGGTGACTCCCCTCCCGAAAAGCTATGTCCGCCGCCGCCACCCGATTCACGCCCGCCCTCGGAGCAACCAGGCGGGGCGTGCGGGCCCCAACAAAGTCTTTACGGAGTCGTTACTTTCTGAGTATTCAGGAAATAGAGCTTTCGATAATCCATCGCGGTCGTCGTACCCGCGCCCCGCTCCGGTTTCCCTATGGCCGAGGCGGGGCGTCCTTGTCGCGGGCACCGTCACGCGTCGGAGTGTCGAGCGGCCTCGGCGGCGGCGCGGCGCAGCAGGTCTCCCGTCGCCGCGTCCGCGGGGAAGAAGGACTCAATCGCCAGCTCCGCCAGGGTGATGTCCACCGGCGTGCCGAACACCGTCGTCGTGCCGATGAAGGACAGCACGCCCCGGGGCGTCATGATGCGAAGCGGCACCACCACGCCCGCATAGTCTGGCTCGGCCGCGCCGTCCGGCACGGGCCCCATGCCCCGCAGCTCCTCCAGCAGCTCCGCCAGCGTCGCGTCCGCGGTGGTCGACACCTGGCGCTGCAGCCGCGCCAGCACGTGCGTGCGCCACTGCTCCAGGTTGAGGATGCGCCGACCCAGGCCGTCCGGGTGCAGGCTCAGCCGCAGCACGTTGACGGGAGGCTGGAGCAGCTCGCCGGGGATGCCCTCCAGGAGCACCCCCACCGCGCGGTTGGCGGTGACGAGGTGCCAGTGACGGTCCACCGCGAGCGCCGGGTAGGGCTCGTGTCCGGAGAGCACCAGCTCCACCGCCTCGCGCGCCGCCGTCATGCGCGGCCCGTCCAGCTCGTTCTCCGAATAGACCGGCGCGAAGCCCGCCGCCATGAGCAGCGTGTTGCGCTCGCGCAGCGGGACGTCCAGCTCCTCGGCCAGGTGCAGCAGCATGTCCCGGCTCGGCGTGGAGCGGCCCGTCTCCAGGAAGCTCACGTGTCGGGCGGACACCTCCGCGCGGCACGCCAGGTCCAGCTGACTCAGGCTGCGGCGCTGACGCCACTCGCGCAGCAACTCTCCCACCGGACGGCTCGGCATCATCATGCCCCTGACCCTAGGAACGACGGGGAAGCCTTCCAATTACCTCCCGCGTAATCGACTCACGCGGGGCCGGCGCGCAATTTGTGTCCCCAGACGGCGGCCGGATTCCCCGGCGCCGCGATTCCGAGGACACCACCATGAGTGCCATTCCCGCGTCGCGCACCTTCCTGGGCCACATCCTGCTCGCCGACGGACTCATCAGCGGCGCCACCGGGGCGCTGATGTTCTTCGCCGCCCAGCCCCTGAGCGAGCTCCTGGGCCTGCCCGTCACGCTGCTGCGCTCGGCGGGCTTCAGCCTGCTGCCCTTCGCCGCGCTGCTCGTGTTCCTGGCCAACCGGCCCCTCGTCCCCCGGGGGCTCATCTGGGCCATCATCGGCGCCAACGTGCTGTGGACGGTGGACAGCCTGGGGCTGCTCGCCTCGGGATGGGTGCAGCCCACCGTCTGGGGCGTGGCCTTCATCGTCGTGCAGGCCGTGGCCGTGGCCGTCTTCAGTTGCCTGCAGCTGATGGCCCTCAAGCAGGCCCGCATGGTGCCCGCCTGAGCGTCCCGACGGGTGCGGCGCGAGGCGTGCCTCAGAGCGCCTTGCGCACCGCCTCCAGCGCGGCGTCGTAGTCCGGCTCGTGCATCATCTCCGGGACCACCTCGCGGAACACCACCCGGCCCTCGCGGTCCACCACGAAGGTGCTGCGCGCGAGCAGGCCCAGCTCCTTCATGTACAGGCCATACTTCCGCGCGAAGTCCCGGTCCTTGTAGTCCGACAGCACCGCCACGTTCTGGATGCCCTCGGCCGCGCTGAAGCGGTTGAGGGCGAAGGGCAGGTCCAGGCTCAGGTACCAGACCTTCACGTCCGGCCCCAGCTGCGTCGCCTGCTGGTTGAACATGCGCAGCTGGATGGCGCAGACCTTGGTGTCCACGCTCGGCGCCACGCTCAACACCACCACCTGCCCCTTGAGCTCCGACAGGCGGTGGGACTCGTAGAAGCCCTTGTACACGGTGAAGTCGGGCGCGAGGTCGCCCACCTGCACCTGCCTGTCGCCCTCCAGCGTCACCGGCTTCCCACGGTAGGTGACCTGGTCCTTGAACTCGGCCATCACTGCACTCCTCTCACGTCACGCGGCCAGCAGTGCCGCACCAATGAGGCCGCTGTCGTCGCCGAGCTCCGCGTCGGCGATGAGCAACCCCTCGCGGGACGTCTGGGACGCCCACGCCCTCACACCGTCCAACACCCGGCGCCGCATGCCAGGGCAGTGGTTCAACACCCCACCGCCCAGGATGAGCCTCGCCGGGTTCAACACCGTCACCTGGTTGGCCACCGCCAACGCCAGGAACCGGGCGGCCCGCTCATACACCTCCCGAGCGGCCTCGTCGCCTGCTTCCGCCGCCTGCTCCAGCGACACCGGCGTCAGCCTGGAGGCGTCGTCCTCCACCAGCTTCGCCAGCACCGGGGCGCGGCCCGCGACGAGCAGCTCCTTCGACTGCGCGATGAGGTTGTGGCCCCCGGTGTACGCCTCCAGGCAGCCCTGCTCGCCGCAGCCGCAGCGCCGCCCGTCGGGGACGACCTTGATGTGGCCCAGCTCGGCCGCCACGCCGCCCGCGCCCTCCAGCAGGCGCCCGCCGGCGACGATGGCGCTGCCCACGCCCGAGCCGACGAACACCACCAGCAGGTCCTGCGCGCCACGGCCCGCGCCCGCGTGCAGCTCACCCCACGCGGCGGCGGACAAGTCATTCACCACCTTCACCGGCTGCTTCAGCCGGTCGGTGAGCATCTGGCCCAGCGGCACGTTGCGCCAGCCCAGGTTGGGGGCCACCGACAGCACCCCCGAGTCCTTGTGGATCTGCGCGGCCGCGCCCACGCCGCAGCCGTCCACCGGCACGCCCGCGGACTTCACCGCCTCCGAGGCGGCCCTGGCGATGGTCTCCACCACCCCGGACGGGCTGCGCTCGTCGAGCGCCACCTTGGTCGACGCGAGCATCTTCCCCGCCTCGTCCACCACGGCGGCTCGAGCGAACGTCCCCCCCAGGTCGATTCCCAACGTCGGCATGGCGGTGTTCCCTCTAGCCTTTCACGCGCTGGACCAGCTCGGTCACCAGCGCCTCGACTTCCTGCTGCCGCGCGTCGTCCTTGAACCGGCCCTCCGGCGTGAAGGCCTCCGCGGCCCGCGCCAGGTGCACCTGCGTGGGCAGCACCAGCGCGCCCACCGACGACATCACCTGCCGCAGGTGCGGCTGCATGCGCGCGGTGCCGAAGTTGCCGGGGCTGGCGCCCATGAGGGCGGTCCACTTGCCCTGGAACAGCCGGCCGGGCGCGCGCGACGCCCAGTCGATGGTGTTCTTCAGGCCGCCCGGAATCGACGAGTTGTACTCGGGGCTCGAGATGAGGAAGCCCTGGGCCTTCGCCACCCGCTCGCGCAGGGCGACGACGCTCGGGGGCATCCCCTGGGCCTCCACGTCACCGTCGTAGAGCGGCACGCCCAGCGTCTTCAAGTCGACCACGTCCACGTCGGCGCCGAGCGCGCGGGCCTTCTCCACGCCCAGCGCCAGGAGCTTCTGGTTGAAACCGCCGGTGCGCAGGCTGCCCGCGATGGCCAGGATGCGAGGTGCGCTCACCCTCCCACCTCGCGCTGCACCTGGGCCACGGTGCCCTCGATGAGGGCTTGAATCTCCTTGAGGCGCTCGGGCGTGTTGGCCTCGAAGCGCAGCACCAGGATGGGCTGGGTGTTGGAGGCGCGGATGAGGCCCCAGCCGTCGGGGAACGTCACGCGCACGCCGTCCACGTCGATGATGTCGTGGCCCGCCGCGCGCAGCGTCTCCGTGGCGCGCTTGACCATCTCGAACTTCTTCTCCTCCTTCGTGTCGAAGCGCAGCTCGGGGCTGGCGTACGTCTTCGGCACGTCCGCGAGCAGCTCCGACATCTTCTGCTTCTCGTGGGTGAGGATTTCCAGCAGGCGCGCGGACGAGTACACCGCGTCGTCGAAGCCGAAGTAGCGGTTCTTGAAGAAGATGTGGCCGCTCATCTCACCGGCCAGCTCCGCGTGCTCCTCCTTCATCTTCGCCTTGATGAGCGAGTGGCCCGCCTTCCACATCACGGGCTTGCCGCCGCGCTTGGCGATGTCGTCGTACAGCGTGTAGCTGCACTTGACTTCGCCGACGATGGCCGCGCCCGGGCTGTCCTTGAGCACGTAGCGGCTGAAGAGGACCATGAGCTGGTCGCCCCAGAGGATGTTGCCCTGGTCGTCGATGACGCCGATGCGGTCGCTGTCGCCGTCGTAGGCGATGCCCACCTCGGCCTTCTCGCGCTTCACCGCGGCGATGAGGTCCTGGAGGTTCTCCACCACCGTGGGGTCCGGGTGGTGGTTGGGGAACGTCGCGTCCATCTCGCAGAACAGGGGCACCACGTCGAAGCCCATGCTCTCGAACAGCGGGACGGCGATGGCGCCGCCGGTGCCGTTGCCCGCGTCGATGACGATCTTCATCCCCTTGCGACCCACCTTCACCGTCTGGCGGACGAAGTGGTTGTAGGGGGTGATGATGTCGAACGGCGTCACGGTGCCGGGCGTCGCGGAGACCTCGAAGTCACGCGCCTCGATGAGGCGGCGCAGCGCCTGGATTTCGTGGCTGTGGAAGGTCGTCTTGCCCGCGCCAATCTTGAAGCCGTTGTACTCGGGCGGGTTGTGGCTGCCGGTAATCATGGCCAGGCCATCCACCGGCAGGGTGTTGGCGGCGAAGTAGGTCAGCGGCGTGGGCACCACGCCCACGTCGAAGACGTTGAGGCCCGTGGACGTCAGGCCGGCACAGAGCGAGTCGCGGAAGCGGGTGGAGGACTCGCGGCAGTCGCGGCCCACGGCGATGAAGCGGCCGCCGTTGCGGCGGATGATGGTGCCCAGGCCCTTGCCCAGGAGCTCCACCACTTCGGCCGTGAGGTCCTTGTCCACCAGACCCCGGATGTCGTACTCGCGGAAGATATGCGCGTTCATGAAGGTGTCCCCGCCCTCCGCTTGGAACCGGAGGGCATGACAGAGGGCGGCGGACTCTACACGAGCGCGATGGTTCCCGGCACCCGACAGGGGGACTGCGCGGCCTGCTGAACGCTGCCCCCTCGGCGCCCCTGTGAATCCCTGGGGTGCCAATCAACCCCCGCACCCGCCCGGCTGTCGGGCGGCCGAGGCGCCTGGCTCCCTCTGCCGAGGGAGGAGCGTGCGCTCCGGGTGGGTCCGCCTCCTGGGGCGAAAGCCCTCCAGGCAAGCCCTCATGGGTCGGAGAAGTTCGAGTGGGCCCCGTCCTGGCGTGCCCCGGCCTTCAGTGCGCAACGGCCTCCACGCCCGCGCCCTCGACGGAGAGCGGCACCTCGTGGCGCGCCTGCCCGCGCAGGGCCTGGTAGTGGCGCAGCCAGGAGGCGTTGAGCGGGTCCAACGCCAGCGCCTCCGCGTAGCGCTCCAGGGCCGCGTCGTGCTGGCCGCGGACCTCCAGCGCATGGCCCTGCGTGAAGAGCGCCCGGGCCCGCGACTCCGCCAGCGGACGCGCCGCGAGGAAGGCGCCGCGCATCACCTCCGCCTGCTCGTCCGCCAGCCCCGCGTCGAGGCAGCGGGCGACCCCCGCGAGGTTCCCCCGCGTGGCGTCGTAACCGGCGCGTGACACCGCGTCGCCCAGCATGCGGCCCGCCGCCTCCACGCGGCGCAGCAGCGCCTCCAGCGCCTGACGCTGTCCCAACGGCAGGGTGCGCTGACGGAAGAGGTTCAGCCGGCGCAGCGCCGAGGTGGCGCGGCGGCGCACCGCCTCGAAGTCCTCGTGCGGCAGCGCGCCGAGCAGCGCGTACGGGTCCTTCTCCACCACCGCCGCGCGCGACAGCACCCGGGCCAGCTCCGCGTCCGGCACCGGCTCCGCCTCCAGCGCGCTCGGGCCCTTGCCCAACCCGAGCGCGTGCGCCAGCAGCTCCCGCGCCGCGTCCCCCGCGAACTGCACGTGCAGCCCCGACTCACCGTTCCACGTCCGCGCCTCCTCGCGCGTGACATGGCGGACCACGTCGCAGTCGCACGCCACCTTGCGGCCCCGGAACGTCAGCTCCACCGGGAGCTGCGAGGCGAGCGGAGGCAGCACCCCCGCCCACGTGGCGAAGAAGCCATCCACCGTCACGTCACCCAGGCGCACGGGCACCAGCTCCGCGTCCGTGGCCAGCCCCAGCCGCACGAGCAGCCCCCGGGGCGACTCCATCTTCGGCGGCGTCAGCTCGGCCGTCGGCACCTGCTCGTAGGCGACCTCGCGCAGCGCGCGGTGCAGCGGCGTGGCGTCGTCCTCCGGGAGGATGTGGCCGAAGAGGGAGATGCTCCCCCGCGACGTGCGCGTGCGCTGCGGGGGCGCGGGCCGCACCCGGCCGATGCCCTGGCTGTCCAGCAGCGCCTCCCGGAAACAGACCGCGTCCGGGTACCGCTCTGAGGGGCGCTGCGACAGCGCGCGCAGCAGCACGTCCGACAGCGCGCGCGGCACGCGAGGGTTGAGCTCATGCGGCGCCGCGGGCGACAGCGCCCCCACGCGTCCGAAGCCGAAGGGCAGCCGACCCGTGGCCAGCAGGTAGCCCACCACGCCCAAGGCGTAGATGTCCGTGCGCCCGTCCACCGCGTCCTGCGCCCACTGCTCCGGCGCGAGGAACGCGGGCGAGCCCACCACCATGCCGCACGCGCGCTCCTCGCGGGACAGGCTGGCGGTGAGCACCTCGCGCGAGCCGAAGCCCAGCACCTTCACCCGCCGCTCCCCGCGCGAATCCCACGTCAGCACCAGGCTGTCCGCGCTCAGTCCACCGTGCACGCGGCCCTGCGCGTGGGCGACCTCCAGCGCGCACAGCGCCTGGGCCAGCACCAGCACCACCTCCGCGGGAGCCAGCGGCATGGGCAGCTTCGAGAAGGGCTCCCCTTCCGCGTGCTCCATCAGCATGCACGGCAGCCCCGCGGGGCCGAGGCGCGCGTCCAGCACCCGCGCGACATGGCGGTGCTTGAGCGAGCGCAGCGCGCGGGCCTCCATGAGGAAGCGCGAGCGCACCACCGGCTGGGCCGCCAGGTGCGGGTGCAGCACCTTCACCGCGAAGCGGTGCCCCGTGGGCGTGTGCTCCGCCAGGTACACCGTGCCCAACGCCCCCGAGCCCAACGGCGCGCCCAGCACCAGCGGGCCATGCCGCTGCCCCTCCAGGGACGGCGCTCGAGGACACACCGACCCCACCGGATGCTCCACCGCGCAGTGACTGCAAGCCATGTTCGAGCTCCGCCCCGTCCACCCCGAGATGGGGTGGGCGGCGACGGCCCTGCAACCCGCGTGCACCCGCCCCTTCGTCAGCGACTGGACAGGACAACCTCCCGCTAGGACGAGAAAGCAGGGAACCCCGTTACCCACGGAGCGGAAGTTCTTTCAGCCCCGGGGTCGGAAGTTTCTCCAGCGCACACCAGGCGCCTTGGCCTACAGGTACTTCTGCAGCTTGCGGGCCTTGAGGGCCTCGACCACCTTGCGCACGTCCTGGCTCTTCTCGCGGGGCACCACCAGCACCGCGTCGCCGGAGTCCACCACCACCACGTCGGTGAGGCCCACGACGGACAGCGGGCGCTTGTCGGCGAGGACGATGCAGCCCTTGCAGTCCACCACGACGGCCAGGTCGCCGGAGATGACGTTGCCGTGCGCGTCGGCGGGGCGCACCTCGGGGATGGCCGCGAAGGAGCCGACGTCCGACCAGCCGAAGTCCCCCGGCAGCACCGCGATGTTGGAGGCCTTCTCCATCACGCCGTAGTCGATGGAGATGGAGGGCAGCTTGGGGAACACCTTCTTGAGCACCGCGCCGAAGGTGCGCTTGCCGGCGGCGTCACTGAGCGCCTTGAGGCCCTTCTTCATCTCCGGCATGTGCTGCGCGAAGGCGGCCAGGATGACGTCCGCGCGGAAGACGAAGATGCCGCCGTTCCACAGGTACTCACCCGACGACACGTAGGCCTTCGCCGTGTCCGTGTCGGGCTTCTCCTTGAACGCCTTCACCGCGCGGCCACCGCCCCCCAGCGCGTCGCCCACCTGGATGTAGCCGTAGCCCGTCTCCGGGCGGTTGGGCTGGATGCCCAGGGTGACGATGTGGCCCCCTTCGGCGATGCGCGCGGCCTGCTCCAGCACGCGCTTGAAACCCGGCACGTCGGCCACGTGGTGGTCGGAGGGCAGCACCACCATGACGCCCTTCGGGTCGCGGGCGGCCACCTGCACCGCGGCGAGCGCGATGGCGGGCGCGGTGTTGCGGGCCACGGGCTCCACCAGGAGGTTGGGCTTGGGCAGGCCCTTCACCAGCTTCAGGGCGGCCTTCGCGTGCAGCGGGCCACACACGATGAAGGTGTTCTTCACCGTGGCCAGGCCCTTGAGGCGCTGGGCCGTGTCGGTGATGAGCGGCAGCTTCGAGGCGAGCGGGAGGAACTGCTTGGGGCGCGCCTGCCGGGACAGCGGCCAGAAGCGCGTGCCGGAGCCACCGGCCATGATGACGGGGTAGAGGGCCATGCGGGGTACGACTCCTGCGAGTGCCGGCTCGTCGCCAGCGAGAAGCGCCAGGGTCTTCCCCCCGGCGTGACTGGCGGCGCACCATACCGTTTCGGCCTTTCCGGGAAAGAGGGCAGCCGTGACGAAGCCAGCCCCTCGCCAGCCGTTGCGACTCCCACCTTCCCGTCCACCCCGCCCGGCCGGATGCCCCCCGGACGACGGAGCGGCCGGAAGTGGCGGGAGTTTTGACCCGCCCCCGAAAAGCCAGTCTCATGCCGCGCTGTTGGACTTCCTCAAGGCCAGATCCACCGGGCTGACGCTCCTCCTCACCTGCGCGTTGACGTTGGGGCTTTCGCTCGCCCCGATTCCGGAGGCGTGGCGTCCCTTGCCCTCCCTCCAGCGTGGTCCGCTGCAAGAGAAGCTGGTGGCGCTGGCCGTCCCCGCGAGGTTCCTGGGTGGCCAGCCCGTCCCCGCGCCGGAGACGGAGGTGGCCGCGGGTCAGCCGACGAAGCCCACCGCGCCCCCCGAGGACGAGGCGGGCGAGGACGCGGGCACCGACGTCGCCGCGCTCCCCCCCGACCAGCCCGTGGTGCCCACCGTGCCGGGCATCGGCCTGGAGGAGCTGAGCGCGCCTTCACTGGCCCGCGCGGTGGAGCTGGAGGCGCTGCGCGAGAAGATGAGCGCCCAGCACGTGGACATCGAGCTCAACTGCCGCAAGGCGCGAGCGGATGGCACGTGCGAGGAGGACGGGCTCGCTCCATTCCACAAGGCGCTGGGCGAATTGCGCGCGGACACCCGACGCACGCCCGTGCGCGTGGTGCACCTGGGCGACTCGCTGGTGGCGTCCGACTACATCACCGACGTGGTGCGGGACAGGCTCCAGGAGCGCTTCGGCTCGGGCGGCAAGGGCTTCCTCTTCATCACCCGCCCCGCGAGCGCGGGCCGGTGGACGCGCTCCGGCCGGGGCTCGGACGGGTGGACCATCGAGCGGCTGGTGGACACCAAGTGGCCCCGCGACAGGGTGGGCTGGACGGGCGTGGCCTTCACCGCGGCGGGGGGCTCGCAGAACACGAAGTACGACGCCGAGGGCGCGAGGGTCGCGGAGCTGTTCTTCCTGGCCCAGCCCTCCAGCGGCTCCGTGCAGCTCTCCGTGGATGGCCGTCCGCTGCAGCGCATCCAGACGCGCGGCTTCTCCAAGACGAAGTCGGAGGCGGCCTTCGCGCGGGTGAACCTGCCCGAGGGCGCCAAGACGCTGACGCTCACCACCTCCGGTCGGGTGGAGCTGCACGGCGTGACGCTGGAGACGGGCACGCCGGGCGTCATCTACGACACGGTGGGCCTGCTGGGCGGCATGGCGGAGGTGTACCTGCGCGCCCAGCCCGCGGCCTTCCGCGCGCAGCTGCGTCAGCGCAAGCCCTCCATGGTGGTGCTGATGGTGGGCGGCAACGAGGCGTTCTTCTACTCGCGCGAGCGCACCACCTTGGAGGAAGTGCGCGCGCAGATGAAGGAGCTCGTCTCTCGCGTGCGCGCCAACGTGCCGGACGCGGCGTGCCTCGTGATGTCGCCCATCGACGCGGGCGTGCGGACCATGGGCGGCGAGCCGGTGCCGCGCCGAGGGTCCAAGGAGGTCTCCGACATCTTCCGCGAGGAGGCGCGCCTGGGCGGCTGCGCGTTCTGGGACGCGTACAACGCCATGGGTGGCGAGGGCGCGGCGCTGCGGTGGTTGGAGGCGGGGCTGATGCTGGAGGACCTGGTGCACCCGCGCGCCAAGGGCTCCGACCTGCTGGGCCACCTCTTCGACCTCGCGCTCCAGCGCAGCTTCGCCAAGGCGCACACCCCGCTGGTGCCGGTGGCGGACGCGCCGGGGCTGCAGGACGCGGACCTCGCGCTGACGCGGACCTTCGACAAGCTGCGCCGCCGCGAGTCGGGTGAGGCGCTGCGCGTGGGCATCGCCCAGCTGGGCGCGTCGCATACCGCGTCGCACTACTTCACGGACGCGGTGCGGGACGTGCTCTCGCAGCGCTTCGGCGACGCGGGCCGGGGCTTCATCGCCGCGGGCAAGTCCTCGCCTCGCCTGGACAAGGCGCGCGTGGCGCGCGAGCTGACGGGAGAGTGGAAGGTGGAGGACGCGCTGGACTCGACGCCGGGCGGCGTGTGGGGCCTGACGGGCATCCGCGTGGTGGGCGCGCCGGGCTCGAAGCTGCGCATCCAGTTCTGCAAGGGCTGCCCCGAGGAGAAGTCGCGCACGGGCCGGTTGGACCTGTACGCGCTCGACGTGCCGGACGTGGCGTCGCCGGACATCCGCGTGGACGGCGAGGACATCCCGCCGGACGCGCCTCCGCCCGAGCCGCTCACCACGCCCACCGTGCGCATCCGCTCCTTCCCCGTCACCGGCACCTCGCACGAGGTGGAGGTCGCGGCGGCGCCGAACAGCCGAGTCACGGTGCTGGGCGCGGCGCTGGAGTACGACACGCCGGGCGTGGTGCTGGACGCGCTGGGGCTCCCGGGCTCCACGTCCTTCACCCTGCGGGACATGGACGCGGCGGCGGTCGACGCGCAGCTCGCGTCGCGGCGGCCGGACCTGCTCGTGTTCTGGTACGGCACCAACGAGGCGAACCTGGTGGGCCTGGACGCGCAGGGGTTGTCGGGCGACTACACGGCGCTCATCTCGCGGCTGCGCAAGGCCACGGGCAACGCGGAGTGCCTGGTGCTGGGCCCCACGGACCGGCTGGCGAAGGACGCGAGCGGCCACTGGACGGAGGCGCCCTCGCTGGCGACGGTGCTGGGCACGCTGCCTCGCGTCGCGCGGGACGCGGGGTGCGCGTACTGGTCCCCTCGCGCGGCCATGGGCGGTGAGCGGGCGATGCTGCGCTGGCAGCGCTCGCGGCCGGTGTACGGGCACGCGGACGGCGTGCACCTGACGCCCGAGGGTTACGAGCGACTGGCGGCGAGCTTCGCCCGGGACTTCCTGTCGGCCTACGAGGCGCGCAAGAAGGGCGAGCCCACCGCGCGCATGGAGGGGAACTGACGTGCTGTCGCACAGCCTCCAGTACCTCGTGTTCGTCATCGCGGTGTTCGCGCTCTACTGGGCGGTGCACCGTCACTACGGGCCGCGCATGCTGGTGCTCCTGGGCGCCAGCGTCTTCTTCTACACGGCCTTCACGCCCTTCCCGCTGCTCATCTTCCTGGCGGGCGTCACGGTGGACCATGTGCTCGTCAAGGGCATGGGCCGCGCGCGGTCGCCCGGCGTGCGCAAGCTGCTCGTCACGCTGTCGGTGGTGTCGAACCTGGGGCTGCTCGCGGGCTTCAAGTACCTGGAGCTCTTGCGCCAGACGGCGCTCTCGCTGATTCCCGCCTCGTGGGGCCTCCACGTCCGCGAGACGCCGTTCGATTTGATTCTGCCGCTGGGCCTGTCGTTCTACGTCTTCCAGGCCATCAGCTACACGGTGGACGTGTACCGGGGGAAGGCCAGCTCCGAGCACTCGTTCATCGAGCACCTGCTCTACATGCTGTTCTTCCCGCGCGTGGTGAGCGGTCCCATCATCCGCGCGTCGGAGCTGCTCGAGCGCTTCCGCGACGTGCCCACGCTGACGCCCGAGGACGGCGGCCGGGCGATGTTCCGGATTGCCGTGGGCCTGGTGAAGAAGCTGGTCATCGCGGACGTGCTGGGCAGCGGAATCGTGGACCCGGTGTTCGCCGCGCCGGAGAAGTACGCCTCCGCCGAGTGCATCGTCGCGGCGGTGGCCTACACCTTCGAGCTCTACTACGACTTCTCGGGCTACTCGGACATCGCGCTGGGCGTGGCGGCGCTGTTCGGCTTCAAGTTCCCGGAGAACTTCAACCGGCCGTACCTGGCGAAGAACGTGGGCGAGTTCTGGAACCGGTGGCACATGAGCCTGTCCACCTGGCTGCGGGACTACCTGTACCGGCCGCTGGGCGGCAACCGCGTGTCCAAGCCGCGCGTGCTCTTCAACCTGATGATGGTGATGGTGCTGGGCGGCCTGTGGCACGGAGCGGACTGGCGCTTCGCCGTGTGGGGCGCCGTGCACGGCGTGGCGCTGGGGCTGACGCGCTGCTGGGAGTGGTGGGTGGGCAAGCCGGAGCGCCCGGGCATCCCCCGCATCGCGGCGGGCATGCTGGCCACCTTCACGCTGGTGGTGCTCACGCGCGTGGTGTTCCGCGCGCACACCATGACGGACGCGGGTGAGTTCTACGCGCGGATGATGGCGGGCGTGCCGGGCATCGCCAACGTCAGCCCGCTGGTGTGGGGCATGCTGGCCGCGGCGGTGTTCTTCCACGTGGTGCCGATGAAGCTCTACACGGTGGCCTCGGAGGCGTTCGTCCGGATGCCGGTGCCCGTGCGCGCGATGACGCTCGTGGTGCTCGGCCTGGGCATCCGCCACCTGGCCTCCGTGGAGGCGCGGCCGTACGTCTACCTGCAGTTCTAGCCGCGCGCGCCGAGGAGCGACTCGAAGTCCGGCACCTGCGTCAGCTGCGTGAGGAAGTCACGCAGGATGCGCGCGGTGGCGCCCCAGATGACGTGGGACTCGTACGTGTAGAAGTACAAGTCCCGCTCCGCGCCGAAGACCTCCTTGCGCTCCACGCGCAAGATGGCCGGGTCCAAGAGCCGCGCCAGCGGCACCTCGAGGATGAAGGCGACTTCTTCCGGGCTCGGCGTGTAGCGGCCGTCCCCCGGAATCACGCCCACGAAGGGACGCACGCGGTACTGGGAGATGGTGGGCACCTCGTCCAGCATGCCCAGCACGCGCACGCCCCGACGGTCGATGCCCAGCTCTTCTTCCGTCTCGCGCAGCGCGGTGTGCAGCGGCGTCAGGTCCTCCGCGTCGCGGCCTCCGCCGGGGTAGCTGTACTGGTTGGCGTGGGTGCGCAGCGTGGCCGGGCGGCGGGTGAACACCATGTGGGGCACGCCGTCGCGCTCGAACAGCGGCACCAGCACGGAGGCCTCGCGCAGCACCAGCCCCGGCAGGTCCACGCTGCGCGCGGGGCGCGTGGACAACCGCGCCTCCACCGCCTGGAACAACGACTCCACGCTCACGACGCCACGCCTCCGCGACTAGTCGGTGATCTGCTTCTCGAGCTGCTGCTTGCCCGGCTCGGGCGGCACGTCCACGTTCTCCACGCCCGACAGCGGCTTGAGCACGTTCATCTGGAGCAGCACCAGCAGCAGCACGCCCAGCGCCACGCGGTACACCACGAACACCAGCGTGGTGCGCGAGCGCAGGTAGTTCAACAACCACGCAATCGCCGCCATGCCCGAGGCGAACGCCACCAGCGTGCCCACCCAGAGCGACACGGCGCTGGGCCGCTCGGTGGCCTCCAGCAGGTGCTTGAGCTCGAAGATGCCCGCGAGCGTGGTGGCGGGGATGGACAACAGGAACGAGTAGCGCGCGGCGTCCTCGCGCTTGAGGCCGAGCGACAGGCCGCCCGTCAGCGTGGTGCCCGAGCGCGACGAGCCCGGGATGAGCGCCAGCGCCTGCCACAGGCCGATGAGGATGCCGTCCTTCCACGTCATGTCCGCCAGCGTCCGCTTGTGGGAGGCGCGCTTCTCCACCACGAAGAGGATGAGGGCCAGGATGATGAGGCTGCCGGAGATGACGTAGAGCGAGCGGAACTGCGTCTCGATGGCCTTCTTGAAGGCCAGGCCACACAGGCCGATGGGCAGCGTGCCCACCAGGACGAACCACGCCAGGCGCGACTCCACGGTGCCGAAGGGCTCGCGCTTCGCCAGGCCCTTGAAGAAGGCGGTGACGAGGGAGACGATGTCCTTGCGGAAGTAGATGAGCACGGCGGCGACCGTGCCCAGTTGGATGACGGCCGAGTACGCGGCCCCCGGGTCCTTCCAGCCGAACAGCTCCGGCGCGATGCGCAGGTGGGCGGTGGAGCTGATGGGCAGGAACTCGGTGAGACCCTGGACCAGTCCCAGGACGATGGCTTCTAGCAGGCTCATAGGCGCGGTCCCGGGATGTATGCCCGGACACCGCCGCCAGCAAGGGCGTTCCTGTGCGTGTGTGACTCGCAGAGCATGCGGCGCTCCCGACCCACCACCGGTCCAGGTAGGCTCTCCTCCCGAGACATGCCCCCTGCCCCACCCTGCCCCTGTTCCTCCGGCCTGCGCTACCGCGAGTGCTGCGCCCCCTTCCACAAGGGTGAGGCGGAAGCCCCCGACGCCGAGCGCCTGATGCGCAGCCGCTACAGCGCCTTCGCCCAGCGCGAGGCCGCCTACCTGTGGAAGACCCTCCACCCCCAGCACCCGGACCGCGCCCGGCCCGAGGCCGACGTCGTGCGGGAGCTGCGCGTCTTCGCCCAGGGACACCAGTTCCCCAAGCTGGTGGTGATGGACCGGCAGGCGCCGGACGCCCAGGGCAACGCCCAGGTGCTCTTCTTCGCCAAGGTGTTCGAGAAGGGCAAGGAGCGCTCCTTCGTCGAGCGCTCGGACTTCCGCCATGACGGCGTCGGCTGGCGCTACCTGTCCGGGCACACCCTGATGCTCCGTGAGCTGACCGTGCCTCCCGAGTCCCTCACCCTCGCGACGTTCCCCAGGTAGGAGCCCTTCGATGCCCTCCGCGCCGAAGAAGAAGTCGCCCACGCTGGAGGAGGCCACGAACCAGGGGGACTGGGCGAGTGTCCTCGCGCACCTGCTCACCCGGTGGCGCGCCGCGCCCCACTCGGTGCTGGCCGAGCGCATCATCGGCCTGGGCAAGAAGCTCGCGGCGGACACGCCCGTGCCCAAGGACTGGGACGCGCTCGCCGAGAAGCGGGACGCGGCGACGCTCACGACGCTGCTCGCGGCGCTGCTCGACAAGGGCTCGGTGAAGGCGAGGCCGCGACTGGAGACGCTGGCGAAGTGGCCCGAGGACCCGCGCATCGACCGCTGGGTCGCGAGCCAGTTCGCGGAGCCGCCCTTCACCAGCACCGGCGCGCGGCCCTTCTGGACGAGGCTTGCGCCCCTGGCGCGCCGCATCCGGGACGCGCGGGCCGCGAGCACGGTGCTGAAGGCGCGCAAGGGCTACGACTTGAAGGACGACGCCGAGGCCTTCTTCGCCGGGCACGTCGACCGGATTCGCGCCCAGCTCGACGCCGCGTCCCGCGAAGGTGCGCTCTCCGCCGCGGACCACAGGGCCATCATCCACGTCGACGCGGAGATGAGGGAAGCGGAGCCCGTCGCGCTTCGGAAGGCCAGGGACGCGGGCGAGCGCACCAACGCCGACGGCGGGACCCTCCTTCCGGTCGACGCGGAGATGCCGGATGCAGACCCCGTCGCGCGGAGGAAGGTCGGGGACGCGGAGGCGCTGCTCGCGCGGGTGCTGGCGGAGCCAGGAGACGACGAGGCCCGCGCGGTGCTGGCGGATGTCCTGCTGGAGCAAGGCCATCCGCGCGGCGAGCTCATCGCCCTCCAGCTCGAGGCCACGCGCCGGGCGCTCACCGCCGCCGAGCGCAAACGCGAGCGGGAGCTACTCAAGAGCGCGCGCAAGGAGCTGCTCGGCCCGCTCGACGAGGTGCTCAAGCCCGACTGCGTCTTCACCCGAGGCTTCCTGTCCCACGCCGCGCTGAAGCAGGGCAACGCGAGCGGCCTCCAGCGCGCCATCCAGAAGACCTCGGGCCATCCCCTCTGGGCCACGGTGGAGCACCTGGAAGGTCGCGGGGACTACGACATCACCACGGACCCGGTGATGAAGTCGCTGCGCTCGCTCGTGAACAGCGACGTGAGGACGCAGGATCTGGCGAAGCGGCCCGGGCTCGAGTCCCTCGCGATGCGTGGCGCCCTGGACCAATGGGTGGAGCTGGCCCAGGACCCCAGCGCGTTCCCCGCGCTGCGCCACCTGGACATCTTCGCCTTCCACTGGTGGGCCGCGCGCTTCCTGGACTCACCGCTCGTGTCGCGACTGGAGCGCCTCCAGCTCCGCGTCTACGTCAGTGGCCCCTCCGCCGCGGAGGCGCTGGCCCTCATCCCGCTCGTCCCGAGGCTGAAGGTCCCGGACCTCACCTTCCGGCTGGTGCGCAACGACTCCAAGGACTGGAGCTGCGGCTTCCGCTTCGTGCGCGGACCCGATGGCAGGCACGAGGTCCACCTCTTCACCACGGCGATGAACGAGCCCTACGAGCAGCTCGTGCGCGATGACCTCCTGGCGGGACTCGAGCGCATCGACCGGCTCGAGCCCTTCAAGCGCTCGAAGCTCATCCTGGACCATCGGCTCCGGACGGACGCGAGGCACGAGGTCCTGCAACGGGTCGGCGAGCTCGATGGCGTGCTCGCGGAGTGACGCTCGAACCCTCTTTGCCGCGAGGAGCCCGACGCGCGGTCCGGGCTCCTCGCCTCGACTCACCTGATTACCGAGGCACCGTCGAGCCCGTGGGCGGCGTGGTGTCCGGCTTCTCCGGCGCGGGGTCCGAGGCCGCGTCGATGGCATTGGCCGTCTTCCAGGCCAAGTTCGCGAACGAGTTGGGGACCGTGGGCGCGGCGCCGCCTTCGTCCGTCGGGTCCGGCGGCGGCTTGTCGCCAATCTCGTCCTGCTGATTGGTGCAGGGGTCGTACGTCTCCCCCTCGGTCGGGTCCTTGTCCTCCTGAGGGTTGCCCTGCTGCGGGTTGGAGCTCGTATCCACCGCGGCGTTGCCCACCGAGCCGCCCTTGCGCAGCTTCACCGGCGCGCTGAACACCGTCATCGGCAGGCCCAGCCGTTGGACGCGGGCGAAGAACGCATCGCTCGTCCCCCGGCTGCCCACGACCGCGTACGCGAAGCGCCCCTGCTCGGGAGTGACGCCCAGCGCGAGGTACTGGCCCGTCCTGCGGCACAGCCCGACGACCACCTGCGTGGCGCCCTCAGGCAGCTGCGCGTTGGGCGGCAGCGGCTGGACGGTGGGGACCTTCGGCAGCGGCGCCGCCTCCGGGCACGAGGGGTTCGGCGTCGGCCGCGAGCCCAGCGTACGGCATCCCGTCAAGGCGCCCACGAACAGCACACACATCATCAGCTTCTTCGA